>PLFA01000207.1 GCA_003136615.1 Caulobacteraceae bacterium
GAGGCGCACAAGACCGCACACTTCTGCTCCATGTGCGGACCGAAATTCTGCTCCATGAAGATCAGCCAGGAGATCCGCGAGGCCGCGGCCACGCAGAATGACGTCGCCACAAGCGGCATGGCGGAAATGGCGGAGAAGTTCCGCGAGGGCGGCGGGGAGATCTATGTGGCGACCAAAGTATAGTCGCCGAGAGCGAGCCCTCGCCCCGGCGGATAGGTCTGGAACATTTATCGCGATTTTTTCACTCGCCTTTTAAGAGCATGGCGGTGAAGCTTTACCAGACTTCGTTCTGGAGGCGCCGCGATGAAGGCGAAGCTTTCCCTTGCCCTTGCCGGCCTGATCCTGCTTGCCCTTCTGACGCCAACCTCACTGATCGCTGAGGACGACAGTCTGCCGCCCGGGACCGCCCCACCGGATTGGCTCGCCAAACCCGACGCCTTGGCGAGAAAAGGCGTCTATCCCGAACTCGCCAATGATCTGGGGCTTGGCGGCCACGTGCTCCTCGATTGTCGCATTGACTCTCACGGCGCGCCCGAGACCTGCCATGTTGTCTCCCAATCGCCCCCAGCCATGGGATTTGGCGTGGCGGCCCTTCGCCTATCGGCGAAATTCCGCTTCCGGCCAGCCGTTGGGCTGGCGGGCCCTGTTCCGTCGCATGTGCGCATCCCCATACGGTTTGTTCCTCCGCAAGATGATCTCCGTCGCGCCATACCTTTCATGGCGCTCTTGGCGGCCGGAGTGACTGTCTGGGGGCGGCGTCGGTCGCTCGGGAAACTCAAGCCCGTGGGCGACGCGGCGGCGGCGGAAGAGAGCGTTCAACACCCATCCGGCGTCTGATCGGGAAGAGGGCGAAAGCGCGGAGAAGACCCCAGTGAAAAAGTACTTTGATATGCAAAGTACAAGCTGGAGGAGGCGGGCTATGTGGCTATAGATAAGAGCTTTGTGGACCGTAAATCCCTCACCCGCATTCGCCTCACGGAGGCCGGACGCGACGCCTTCATCGCCTATCTCGCGGCCATGGGCCGGCTGGTGGATGAAGCCCTCGTCTGATCACCCTAAGGAGACGACGCCATGACCCGGCCACAACCCGGCCTTGCCTTAGCCCTGGCCCTCGCCCTGGGCAGCCTTATCCCCGCCAATGCGGCCAGGAGCGAGGTGACAACTGCGGCATCTCCTGCCCCGCCGCGCTTATACGCAGACAGCCAAATGGTCGTCCGGGACCGGATCAGCGTGGAGGTGGTCGGCCAAGGGCCAGATCTCATCCTTATCCCCGGGCTCGCCTCATCCCGCGAGACCTGGCGCGCCACAGCTGATCGTTTGAGAGGCCACTATAGACTACACCTCGTCGAGGTGGCGGGCTTCGCGGGCGAGCCGGCCCGGGGCAATAGCGAGGGGCCGGTTCTCATTGCCACGGCGGAAGCTATCGACGCCTATGTCCGCGACCAGGGTCTGAGCCCCGCCACCGTCATCGGGCACTCGCTTGGCGGGACGATGATCCTCTGGCTGGCCGTTCACCACCCGGAGGATTTGCGCAGGGCGCTCGTTGTCGACGCCTTGCCGTCCTTCGCCACGGTAATGATGGGCCCAGGCGCCACGCCCGAACAGGTCCGTCCCATGGCCGAGGCCATCCGCCACGCGCCCCCCATCCCGCCCAGCGCCAATACGCGCATGATCGCTAATCTGGTGAGTGAGGGGCCAAATCGGGCGATGGTGGAGGCATGGTATGCGTCTAGCAATTCAGCGGTTGTGGCTAACGCCCTCGCCGATGACCTGGAGTTGGACCTGCGCCCTGACCTCGCCGCCATCCACACGCCGATCCTTCTGCTCTATCCCGATAACACGCCCGCGGGGGCGCCCCCAGGGGCCATGGATGGCGCCTATAAGGCCATGTTCGCCGGCGCGCCCGGGGTCAAACTCTCCGGCGTGGATCACTCCCTGCATTTCATCATGCTGGATCAGCCCACCGCCTTCGCGGCGCGCTTGGATGCTTTTCTCGCCACGCCTTAAGTCGGGAGTTCGCGAGCCACGTGAGGTTGGGCGCCGACTAACCTATATAATTGCGCAGATATGCTTCCCGCCGACTCACCCGCCGTTCTGGACAGCCCGCGCCTGATCGGGGCCGCCCTGATCAAGGATGAGGTGACCCGCCTGCCGGACGCCCCAGGCGTCTATCGCATGTTCGGGGGCGATGGCGAGGCGCTCTATGTGGGCAAGGCGCGGTCGCTCAAAAAGCGCGTGGCGCAATATGCGCAAGGAAGGTTCCACACCAACCGCATCGCCCTGATGGTGGACCTGACCCGGGCCATGGAGTTCACCACCACCCGCACCGAGACCGACGCCCTGCTGCTGGAAATCAATCTCATCAAGCAGCTGAAGCCCAGGTTCAACGTGCTCCTGCGCGACGACAAGAGCTTTCCCGAGATCGTCATCCGCCGGGAGCACCCCGCCGCCCAGCTTCGCAAACATCGCGGCGCTCACACCATCAAGGGCGATTATTTCGGCCCCTTCGCCAGCGCCTGGGCGGTGAACCGCACATTGAACACCCTGCAAAAGGCGTTCCTGCTGCGCTCCTGCTCCGACAGCGTCTTCGAGAGCCGCACCCGGCCCTGCCTTCTGCATCAGATCCGCCGCTGCGCCGCCCCCTGCGTGGGTCTGATCTCCCTGGAGGATTACGGCGCCCTGGTGGAGGAAGCGGAGGATTTCCTGAGAGGCAAGAGCCGCGCGGTCATGGGCCGAATGAGCGCCGACATGCAGGCGGCGGCCGACGATCTGGAGTTCGAGCGCGCCGCGCGCCTGCGCGACCGGATCCGCGCCCTGGCCTCGGTGGCCCAGGAAACCCAGATCAACGCCGAGAGCCTGGAGGAGGCGGATGTGTTCGCCCTACACGCCGAGGGGGGCCAGGCCTGCGTCCAGGTCTTCTTCTTCCGCGCCGGCCAGAACTGGGGCAATCGCGCCTACTTCCCGAGGGTGGACCGCGCCGACGCCGACGCTGAGATCATGTCGGCGTTCTTGGGCCAATTCTATGAGGACCGGCCGATCCCGCGCCTGATCCTCGTTAATGTGACGCCCCTGGAGATCGAGCTTCTGAATGAGGCCTTCTCCATCAAGGCGCGGCGCAAGGTGGAAATTGCCAAACCCGCCCGGGGCGAAAAACGCGACCTGGTGACACACGCCGTCGACAACGCCCGCCAGGCCCTGGGACGCAAGCTGGCGGAAAGCTCGGCCCATTCCAAGCTTCTGGCCGCCCTCGGCGAAACCTTCGGCCTGGAGGCCGCGCCTGAGCGCATCGAGATCTATGACAATTCTCACATCATGGGGACAAACGCGGTGGGAGCCATGGTCGTGGCCGGGCCCGACGGCTTCCAGAAGAACCAGTATCGAAAGTTCAACATCCGCGGCGCCGATCTGACCCCCGGCGATGACTATGGGATGATGGCCGAGGTCCTGCGCCGCCGTTTCGCGCGCCTGGCCAAGGAGGAGGAGGAGGGCGCCGCCCCGCCCAGACCCGATCTGGTGCTCATCGATGGCGGGGCCGGACAGTTGGCGGCCGTTCAGGAAGTCATGGCTGATCTGGGCGTCGATGACGTGGCCGTGGTGGGGGTCGCCAAGGGACCTGACCGGGACGCCGGGCTGGAGCGGTTCTTTCTGCCAGGCAAGACGCCCTTCATGTTGGAGCCTAAGAGCGCGGTTCTCTATTTCCTCCAACGCCTGCGCGACGAAGCCCACCGCTTTGCCATCGGCACCCACCGGGCCAAGCGCGCCGCNNCGCGCCCTTCTCCACGCCTTCGGCTCAGCGCGCGGCGTGGCCCGCGCCGGCTTGGAAGACCTGGCCAAGGTGGAGGGGGTGAGCGAGGCGCTGGCGCAGCGGGTGCATGACTATTTCAGGAAGTCGGGGTGAGGCCGAAGAACGGGACTTTTCCGGCTTGGCCGCGTTAGACTGTCCACATGTGGCGAATCCCCAATCTCATCACCGGCCTGCGCCTTGCGCTCGCCCTCGTAACATTCTTCGCCCTGGCCGGGGCGGCCTTGCTGAGCGATAGCCTTACGCCGGATCAGCAATTTGCCCTGGAGCGCTGGGCGTTTATCGCCTTCGTGGTCGCGGCGCTCACCGATTTCGTGGACGGGTGGCTGGCCCGAAGCCTGCACGCGACCAGTATCTGGGGCGCGATATTGGATCCGATCGCCGACAAGGTGCTGGTCTGCGGGGTGGTCCTCGGCCTGCTAACCCTGGGCGGGAATGGGATGGTGGCGATCCCGGCGGCCCTGATCCTGTTCCGCGAGTTCACTGTCAGCGCCCTGCGCGAAGCCGCGGCGGGCAAGGGCATCACCCTGCCGGTTACTCTGCTCGCCAAGTGGAAGACCACCCTGCAGCTGGTGGCGCTGGGGGCGGCCCTGCTGGTCTCCTGCTGGGGCGCGTTCAGTCTGCCGGCGGACCCCGCCATTCAGGGCACGGCGCGGACCATCACAAATGTGCTGCTGTGGATTGCCGCGGCCATTACCGTGATCACCGGCGTACAATATTGGGAGAAGGCGCATATGGCCTTGATCCCTCATGATTCTCCCAAGGCGCCCCGGTCCAGCTGAGATCGGCTGCGGAAGCTTGACGGGAGAGGGGGAAGACGGCTCAAAGGCCGCAACACGCGCCGGTGCGCGACAAGGAAACGTTTGATGTCCTGGAAGCTTCTGCTGGGGGCCGGCGCCGCGCTCTCCCTCTTCGCCGCCGCCGCGCGCGCCGAGATCCAGCCGGAGCCCCTGCCCCCCGCCCCGCCCATCGCGCCGCCCAGGGATATTCCCTATCCCGGGGTTCTGAAACTCGCCGTGGACGCCACCGATCTCGATCACGCCATCTTCACCATGCACGAGACCGTGCCCGTGGCGGGGCCGGGCCCCCTTGTGCTGCTCTATCCGCGCTGGCTTCCCGGCAATCACTCCCCCTCGGGTCCCATCGACAAGCTCGCGGGCTTGAAGGTCAGCGCCAAGGGCCAGGCGCTCACCTGGACCCGCGATCCGGTGGATGTCTTCGCCTTCCATGTGGACGTCCCCGAGGGCGTCAGCGCCGTGGACGTGGATTTCCAGTTCCTTTCGGCGGTCTCGACCCGGGAGGGCCATGTGGACATGAGCCGCGACATGCTGGCTCTGGAGTGGAACGACGTCGCCCTTTATCCGGCTGGCTATTTCACCCGCGATATTCCCATTGACGCGTCGGTGACCCTGCCGAAGGGATTTACCGCCGCCTCCGCCCTGGAAACCGCCTCGACAGACGGCCAGATTGTCGCATTCAAGACCACAACCTTTAACACCCTGGTGGATTCGCCCCTGATGGCGGGGCGTTATTTCAAGGCATTCGACCTTGATCCGGGCGGACCCGCTCGCGTCACCCTGGACGTGATGGCCGATGCGCCCGAGGACCTTGAGGTCACGCCGGAGGAGCTGGCGGCCCACAAGAATCTCGTTCAGCAGGCCTATAAGCTCTACGCCTCGCACCACTATGACCATTACGACTTTCTGTTGTGGCTGAGCGACAAGATCGGCGGCGCCGGCCTGGAGCATCACCAGTCCAGCGAGGACGGAACGGCGCCCAATTACTTCACTGATTGGGACAAGGGCGCGCCGCTGCGCGATCTGCTGTCCCACGAATATACCCACAGCTGGAACGGCAAGTTCCGCCGCCCCGCAGACCTCTGGACGCCCAGTTTCAACGTGCCGATGCGCGACAGCCTGCTGTGGGTCTATGAGGGCCAGACGCAATATTGGGGCTATGTGCTGGCGGCTCGCGCGGGGCTTCTGACCCGTCAACAGGCCCTGGACGCGATCGCCTCCACCGCTGCGAGCTATGACCATGTGGTGGGCCGCACCTGGCGCGCCCTGGAAGATACCACCAACGACCCGATTATCGCCGAACGCCGGCCCCTTTCCTGGCGCGCCTGGGAGCGGAGTGAGGACTATTATTCGGAAGGCGAGCTGATCTGGCTCGACGCCGACACCCTCATTCGCAAGCTGTCGGGGGGCAAACACTCGCTGGATGATTTCGCGGCCGGCTTCTTTGGCGTGCGTAATGGCAGCTTTGTCACCGACACCTACACCTTCGACGACGTGGTTGCGGCGCTGAGCGCTGTCCAGCCCTATGACTGGGCGAAGTTCCTGCGTGAGCGCCTGGACGGCCACGGGCCCGGCGCGCCGCTCGACGGCCTGGCGCGCGGCGGCTATCGACTCGTCTACACAGATACGCCAACGGCCTATTTCAAGGACGCGGAGTCGCGGCGCAAGATCGCCGATTTTACCTACTCCATAGGTTTGGCGGCGAGCACGGCGACGCCCGGAACCCTCTCCTCGGTGCTTTGGGATGGGCCAGCCTTCAAGGCCGGCATGACCCAGGCTGATAAGATCGTCGCGGTGAACGGCGAGGCCTTCAGTGTCGAAGCCCTGAAGGCGGTCATAGCGCGTTCAAAACAAGGCGCCCCGCCGATCAGTTTGCTGCTGGAGAACAAGAACCAGTTCCGGACTGTATCCATCCCCTACGAGGGTGGCCTGCGCTATCCGAAGCTTGAGCGGGTCGGCGACGGCGAAGCAAGTCTGGACGCCATTCTGGCGCCAAAGCCGTGACCCTCGGTCGCCATATCTGGAACAGCGCAGCTAGAGACGCGTTGTTTCAGATATGACACGCCCCCAGCTTCTCCGCGCCTCGGCCCTTTGCATTTTCGGAGGCGTCTTTCTTCTTGGCGCTGCGGCCTGCCAGAAAAATAGCGTAAGCGGCTCGGCGGCCAGTGATGCGGGCGGCGCCTATGGTGTCGTGACTCCCCAGGCCGGCGGCGGCGGGCAACAGGCGGCCGCGCCGTCGGGCGGCGGCGGATATGCGAACGGCAATGGGGGAGACTCCGGTTACGCCCAGCCGGTGAGCGAACTCGCCCCAAATCCGCCGCCCCCGCTTCCCACCTATGATCAACCCCCGCCCCCGGAAGAAGGCGACATCTGGACTCCCGGCTATTGGGCCTGGAATAGTTCGGATCAAGACTATTATTGGGCTCCCGGGACATGGGTCGAACCGCCGCGAGAGGGTGTCTATTGGACTCCCGGTTACTGGCGCTACCTCAACAACGGCTATGGCTTCGTCCCAGGCTATTGGGGCCCCACCGTTGGGTTCTATGGCGGCGTCAATTATGGCTGGGGCTATGGGGGCCAGGGCTATGAGGGCGGCCGCTGGCAGAACAATCACTTCTATTACAATCAATCCGCCAACAATCTCGGCGATCGCCATTTTGACGGCGTCTATAGCGAGCCTGTCCACGCCTTCAATTCAGACCACGCCAGCTTCAATGGTGGTCCGCACGGGGTCAACATGCAGGTCCCCGCGCCGCCGAGCGGTGGCGAGCGTGGCGCGCATATCCCGCCGACCCAGGCTCAGAGGGAACAGGTCAGGATGGCCGCCGCTCAGCCGGGATTACGCGCCAGCGTCAATCACGGCGCGCCGCCCATCGTCGCCACCACGCGCCCTGGCCAACTCAAGGGTCCAGGTGTCGTGACGCAGGTGAAATCCGCGCCCCATTATGACGCCCCGGCCCGCGCGCAGGCTCCGGCCGCGGCCCAAAACCCGGCGCGCCAGGAGGCGAGGCCTACTGGGGCCGCCCCCAGCCGGCCGGCCGTCGCGGCCGCGCATGAGACTGGGCCTCCGGCAAAACCGAGCGCCGCGCCGGCCTTACGCCCAGCCCCCGCGCCGACGCGCGTCGCGCCACAGGGACGCGCCGCGGAAGCCCGCCCCGCACCCGCGGCAAGACCGACCCCAGAAGCGCCGCGTCCCGCGCCGGAGGCCCGTCCGGCTCCGGAAGCCCACGCCGCGCCTCCGGTTCAGCATGTCGCGCCGCCCGTCGCCCGAGAGGCGCCGCGCGCGGCCGAACCCGCGCCCCGGCCGGTGGAAGCGCCGCACCCGGTCGCCGTCGCCCCCCGTCCCGTGGCGCCGCCCCCGCGCGCCGCCGCCCCGCCTCATCCGGCTGCGCCGGCGGCGCATCCGGCTGAGCCTGAGCGCAAGCCCCCAGCTTAAGACGACGGGACTGATAGCCCTGGCGGATCGGGCGGCAGGGGGATGAATTCATCGTGGTCTGCGTCGGGAAGCTTCATGCGGCCGGCGCGCCAGTCGGCCTTGGCCTGTTCAATCCGCTCGCGCGATGATGAGACGAAGTTCCAATCGAGATAACGCGGCCCCAGCGGCTCGCCGCCCAGCAGCATGACCTCCGCGTCGGTGATAGCGGTGACGACGGGTTTTCCGGGTCCCAGGAGAAGCATCTGGCCCGACTGGAGGGCATGGCCCTCCACCTCCACCGATCCCCTGGAGACGAAGGCCGCGCGCTCGGAATAGTCCGCCGCCACCTGGGCTCTGGCGCCTGCGTCGAGGCGCCAGTGAACATAGAACATCGGCGAATGGGTCTTCACGCGCGCGCGGGAGCCGAATGCCTCCCCCGCCACTAAGCGCGCCCACATGCCGCCGCCCTCGTAGGTCGGCAGATCCTCCGGCCCATGATGGGCGAAGGCGGGATCGGCTTCCTCATCGCCCTCGGGAAGGGCGACCCAGGCCTGGATGCCATGCATGGTTCCGCCTTGGGCCCTCAGGGTCTCGAAGCGTTCGGAGTGGGTAATGCCCCGCCCTGCCGTCATCCAGTTCACCTCGCCCGGGCTGATGGCGATGTCGGAGCCCACGCTGTCGCGGTGCGTGATCTCGCCCTCGAACAGATAAGTCACGGTGGAGAGGCCGATATGGGGGTGGGGCCGCACATCCGCCGAGCGCGGGAATCCGGGTGGAAATCGCGCCGGGCCAAAATGGTCGAAGAACACGAAGGGCCCCACCGACCGATGACCGGCCTGGGGCAGCACCCGACCGACCGAAAAGCCGCCCAAGTCCCTGGCNNACGAGGCCCAGGGGCACGGCGGTGGCGTTCTTCACCGATCGGATGACGATGCGGCTTTCGATATTGGAAACGAGGCCTAGGGAGAGGATCTTGTCCCTCAGGAAATCGTCGAAGGCATGCATGTCACGGGTGACGATCCGCAACTCGTAATCGGCCGCCCCGGTCACGGTGGCGCATTGCGCCACTTCCACCCACAGGGCGACCGCCCTTTCAAAGGTTTCGAGATTCTGTTTGGTGGGAAGAGAGAGCTTGACCGTACAATAGACCTCGAAGGTGAGGCCGAGTTTCTCCCGGTCCAGGATCGTCACCCGGCGCTGGATGACTCCGTCTTCCTCCAGGCGCTTGATGCGCCGCCAGCAGGGGCTCGAGGAAAGGCCCACGCGCTCGGCGATCTCGGCCACCGACAGGCTGGCGTCATGCTGAATCAGATCGAGGATGCGGGCGCCGACGGCGTCCAGGGGTTCAGACAAATCCTGCCCTCCATTGCCGCATTTCGCGACATTCTGATCGAAGATAAGGCCCTGCTTGGGGTAAGTTCAGCAAGTCTTTCCCAGGAACCTATATAAGTTTAGGCGCTGATCAAGCTGAGGGTGGAGAAGACCGCGCCGTGCGCCACGCCAATGTCACCCTCGACGATAAATTCGCGTTGCAAGAGGGCCGTGTGTTCATCACCGGCGTCCAGGCTTTGCTGCGGGTTCTGATCGATCAGGCCCGGCGCGACGCGGCGGCGGGCCTTAGGACAGCGGGGTTCGTCTCGGGCTATCGCGGCTCACCCCTGGGCGGCCTCGATCAACAGGCGGCCCGGGCCAGGGCTTTCCTGGAGCCACGCCGTATACTCTTTAGGGAGGCGATCAACGAGGACCTTGGCGCCACCGCGGTCTGGGGCAGCCAGCAGAGCAATCTCTTTGCCGGCGCCCTTTACGATGGCGTGTTTGGCATGTGGTACGGCAAGGCGCCGGGAGTTGATCGCACCGGCGACGCTTTCCGCCACGCAAATTTCGCGGGGACCTGGCCCAGGGGCGGAGTCCTGGCCGTGGCCGGGGATGATCACGCCTGCAAATCCTCGACCCTGCCCTCCCAGTCGGAATACGCCTTCCAGGATTTCGAGATGCCGGTCCTGGCGCCGGCGGATGTTCAGGAGGTGCTGGATTTCGGCCTGATCGGCTATGCGCTCTCCCGCTTCTGCGGGCTCTGGGTCGGTCTGATCGCCCTGGCCGACACCATGGATTCGGGAGCCACGATCAACGTCGGCCCTGGACGCGGGCAGGTCATCGCGCCGGAGGGCTTTTCCATGCCCCCAGGGGGGCTAGGCATCCGGGTCAAGGACCAGCCGATGGACAAGGAGCGCCGGCTGCGCCTCTACCGGCTGCCCGCCGCCCTGGCCTTCGCCCGGGCCAACGCCCTGGACCGGGTGGTTCTTGCCTCGCCCCGGGCGCGACTGGGCATCGCCGCTCACGGCCAGGCCTGGGCGGATGTCCTCGAAGCGCTAAGCGCCATGGGGCTCACCCTTGAGGAAGCCGCCGACCTCGGCGTCGCGCTTTATAAGGTGGCCATGCCATGGCCCCTGGAGCCCACGGGCATACGATCCTTCGCCAGCGGTTTGGAGACCTTGCTTGTGGTCGAGCACAAGCGGCCTCTGCTCGAAACTCAGGTGCGCGCCGCCCTCTATGATCTGCCAGCCCACGCCCAGCCCCGGATCATCGGAAAGGTCGACGAGCAGGGCCATCCCCTGCTCTCGCAGCTGGGCGCCCTGTCCGTGGCCGAAATCGCTCTGGCCATCGCCGACCGCCTCCAGCCTGGTCCGCATATGGAGCGGGTCCATGCCTTTCTGGGGCGCGTGTCGGCGGCGAGCATGGCCGCCGTCACCTTGGCCTCGGACCAGACCCGCAAGCCCTTCTTCTGCTCAGGCTGTCCGCACAACACCTCGACACGCCTGCCCGAGGGCTCCCGGGCTCTGGCGGGGATCGGCTGCCACTACATGGCGAGTTTTGCTGACCCCAATACCGATCTCACCAGCCATATGGGGGGCGAGGGGCTGTCCTGGTCGGGCGCCGCGCCTTTCACCAGCGAAGAGCATGTGTTCGTGAATCTGGGCGACGGCACGTATAACCACTCCGGGTCCCTGGCCATCCGTGGCTCCCTGGCCATGGGCGCCCGCATTACCTATAAACTGCTCTATAACGATGCGGTGGCCATGACGGGCGGCCAGAGCGCCGAGAGCGGCTTCACCGTCCCCCAAATCACCCGCCAACTCGCCGCCGAGGGGGTCGCGAAAATCATCATCGTGGCCGATGACGTCACGCGCTACGCAAAGGTGAGGGATCTCGCGCCGGGGGTGACCGTGCGCCCCCGCGCGGAGCTTCTTGCCGTTCAGCGGGAGCTTCGCGCCTCAGCCGGCGTCAGCGTCATGATCTATGATCAGGTCTGCGCCACGGAAAAGCGGCGGCGGCGCAAGCGCGGNNGGTCTGCGAGGGCTGCGGCGACTGTTCGCGCGCCTCCAACTGTATCTCCGTCGAGCCTCTGGAGACGGTCTTCGGACGCAAGCGGATGATCGATCAGTCCACCTGTAACCAGGACTATTCCTGCGTCGACGGCTTCTGCCCGTCCTTCATCACCCTGGAGGGTGCGGCGCCGACCCGGGCCGAGGCCCTCCCCGCGCT
>PLFA01000133.1:0-2078 GCA_003136615.1 Caulobacteraceae bacterium
TTTTCGGAAGTTCTAGGCCGCTCAGGCGGGATATGCGAGCCCTCGCTCCTGAGGGCGGCTGGCTGTAAACACCGGCGCCATGATCGCCAACGTCCCCGACGCGAGCCGCGAGACGCTTTCCGGCTTTGACGCCATCATCGATGTGCGCAGCCCAGCCGAATATGCCGAGGATCATGCGCCGGGCGCCATAAACCTGCCTGTCCTCGACGACGAGGAG
Organism: Caulobacteraceae bacterium; assembly: GCA_003136615.1. GTDB lineage: Bacteria > Pseudomonadota > Alphaproteobacteria > Caulobacterales > Caulobacteraceae > Acaudatibacter. Next base: position 218 of record PLFA01000133.1, read on the forward strand.
CGCGCGCGGGTCGGAACCATCTATGTGAAAGAGAGCAGGTTCCTGGCCCGGCGGATCGGGGCGACTTTGGTGGCGCGCAATATCGCCCGGCACCTGGAGAATGGCCTCGCGGACCGCCCGGGCAGCTTCGCGCCCCTCATCTACTGCTGGCGCGGCGGTCAGAGGTCGGGCGCCATGGCGACGGTGCTGGATCAGGTCGGCTGGCGGGTCAGCGTTCTGGCCGGCGGCTATCGTACCTATCGGCGCCGGGTGACGGCCGCACTTTATGACGGCGTGTTCCCTTCGCCCGTGGTTTTGCTCGACGGTCCGACTGGCGTCGCCAAGACCGATATTCTCCACCGTGTGGCGGCCCTCGGCGGGCAGTCGCTCGACCTGGAAGGGCTCGCCGCCCACCGCGGATCGTTATTCGGCGCCTTGCCGAGCGAGCCGCAACCGCCTCAGAAGATGTTCGAAAGCCGGCTCCTGGCCGCCATGGAAGCCCTGGACCCGGCGCGCCCGGTTCTGGTGGAGGCGGAGTCCAGCAAGGTCGGCGAGATCAACCTGCCGCCCGCCGTATGGAAGGCCATGGTCGCCGCCCCGCGCATAGCGCTCTCCGCGCCGGCGCCCGCGAGAGCCGCTTATCTTCTGGACACCTATGGGGAGGTCACCGCCGACCCCGCCCGGCTGGAGGATATTCTCGCCCGACTGCCGCCTCACCACGGGCGGGAGCGCAAGGACGCCTGGCGAGACCTGGCCGCGCGGGACGCTTGGGCCGAGCTCGTCGCCAGCCTGATCGAAAGCCACTACGATCCCGGCTATCAGCGGTCCGGGCGGACAGAGGCGCGTGCCCATCTGGGTGAAATCGTGCTCGCCGATCTCTCCGACGCCGCCCGGCAAGATGCGGCGCTGAAATGCCTGGCGCTTATGGCGCGGACGGAACCCCAATGACCCTCGTAACCGATACGGCGCCGCGTCTCACCAGTCTGGCCCATGGCGGCGGCTGCGGTTGCAAGCTCTCGCCCCAGGTTCTGCGGGAGATCCTGGCCAATGTGCCCCTAGCGGGAGCGTTTCCGAACCTTCTGGTGGGGACGGAGACCAGCGACGACGCCGCTGTCTGGCGTCTGAACGAGACCCAGGCGCTCATCGCCACCACCGATTTCTTCATGCCCGTGGTGGATGATCCTGGAGATTTCGGCCGCATCGCCGCGACCAACGCCCTCTCGGACATCTACGCCATGGGCGGGCGTCCGATCCTCGCCCTCGCGATCGTCGGAATGCCGGTGAACCTCCTCTCGCCCGAGACCATTGGGGCCATCCTTGCGGGGGGCGCCAGCGTCTGCGCCGCGGCCGGCGTTCCCATCGCCGGGGGCCATTCTATCGACAGCGTCGAGCCGATCTATGGCCTGGTCGCCCTGGGCCTCGTCCATCCGGATAAGCTGCTGCGCAATAGCGGCGGTCGGGCAGGGGACGTGCTGATCCTCACCAAGCCGCTCGGCGTGGGCGTGCTCAGCGCCGCCTTCAAGCAAGGGCGACTTGACGAGGCGGGCTATGACGCCCTGATCCGCGCCACGACCCAGCTCAACAGCCTGGGCGCGGAGTTGGCGGACCATGACGGGGTTCATGCGCTCACGGACGTCACGGGCTTTGGCCTCTTGGGTCACGCCCTGGAAATGGCCCAGGGCGCGGGCCTCACGGTGGAGATCGCGGCCGGGGCGCCGGCCCTCCTGGCCGGCGTCGAGATGCTGGCGCGCGCGGGGGTTCGCACGGGCGCGGCGGTGCGCAATTGGGAGAGCTATGGCGCCGCGATCCGCACGCCTGAGGGGCTCGAAGCCTGGCGCCGAGACATCCTGGCCGACCCCCAGACCAGCGGCGGCCTGCTCAT
>PLFA01000133.1:2121-6008 GCA_003136615.1 Caulobacteraceae bacterium
AGGTAATCTGGATCCGAGCGATCAAGAGCAACACCCAGCGTCGTTTCGGTCCGGGCGGCGGCCTCCATCAGGCAATCGAACCGCTGGGCCGAGTTTAAATAGGCCATCAACCAGTTGTTCGATAAGCTCTTGAGAATCCTGAATCTTTGTGACGGGGTCATGTGCCCGTCAATGTAGTCGGGAAGGCCCGCGTCATTGAAGACGAGGGGAAAGTTGAACCATCCATGAAAGCCAAACGCGCCGCCGCGCGCCACAAGCCGCCCGGCATCGGCCATGGGATAGGGAGGGCGGTGCTCCACGGCAAAGTGGCGAGCAATTTCGGGAGGCGCGATCACGATATCGCCAAACTCGATTAAGGCTTCGGCGTGATCGGCGATGAAGCGATCTTCAAACGTCAAATCCGTAGGCAGGTCGAGCTTGGAGAGGGCGCGAAGCAGGCGGCCCGAGCGCAGGCTGAAGCCGCCATTTCCAACCAGGGCCTCGGGGCTGGCGAGGGACTCGGGCCAGGGCGCACCGATGAAATCGTAGTCCAGAAATCCTTCCCACCACAGGCGTGGATCGCGGATAAATCCGTCCCACTGAAAGACCAGGAAGTGCTCCGCCGTGATGAAGTCACCCAGGCCGTGGAGGATGAACCTGGAATATTGCGCGACGCTTCCCAGTGTCGGGATCAGGACGATCTCGACACCGTATCGATCTCGAGCGCGGATAAATTCGGCCCCGGCCGTCATTATGATGACGCGGGCGACCCGCTGGCCGCCATGCGTTCGGCGGCTAGAAGCGCCAGGTTGGGGTCGCGGGTGTCAACGCAAACGGCCGTGATTTCGTTGAGCATGATCAGTGGGCGGTGAATCGCTTGGGATTCAGTTCACCAATTGGCGGTTTAATGAGGCCCGTTGTCAAGGCTTATCGCTCCTGCCCCACCGGCCCCCGATGCGCCCAGCCGCCCCTGCGCCGAAGAACGAGCTGATAGAGCAGGGTCGAGACCAGGATCACCCCGCCGCTCAAGAGGAATCCTAGCCGCCCGTCGGCGTCTGAGAGGCTGGTCCAGACGACGCCCAGGAGGGCGATCAGGGCCAGGAGTGGAAGCACCGGGAACAGGGGCATCCGAAAACGGCTATGGGCCGTGGCGCCATTGCGGCGTCCCGCTAGGACCGCCAGGCAGAGACCCGCATAGATGGTCACCGTGCCGCCGGCGATGACGATGACCAGAACGCGCAAGGGCGCCAGGCACCAGAGCAGGGTGAAGGCGCCCATGGTCAGGGTGGCGATCCAGGGTGACTTGAAGCGCGGATGGATGGCGCTGACGGCGCGGTTGACGCCCGTGCTCCACACCCCGTCCCGTCCGGTGCTGTAGAGCTGGCGACCGCCCATCAGGGCCACGGCGATATTGGCGTTGAAGATCGCCATGGCCACCGCCAGACTCATAACCACGGCCAGAACATGGCCCCCCGTCTCGCCGATAAAGAACGGGGCCGGGGAGGGCGCCCGCATCAGAGCCGCCAGATCCGGCGCCCCCAGCAGCATGGAGAGCATGGGCGCCAGCTCGAGCACGGCGGCCAGGCCCAGGGCCCAGAAGATCACCCCCGCCACCCGGCGCGGCGCCTCGTGCAGCTCTTCGGCGATGGAGACCACCCCGCCATAACCGTTGAAGGCGTAGATCGCCCCCGCCGCCGCGGTCCCCATCACCGCCAGGGCCGTGGGCGCCAGCTTCAGGCCGTCCGCCAGGGCCATGGGATGGATCACGGCCGAGAGCCCTCTGTGCGGGTGCGCGAACCCCAGGACGGTCAGGACGACCAGGCTCAGCACCTCCAGGCTGAGGAAGATCCCAGTCACCAGGGCGTTGATGCGGATATTGAGAACGGCGATCAGGGTGACGAGGATCGAGACCGCGAGGGCCGTGGGCGTTGTCTGCAGCCCCGGAAGAATGACCCGCAGATAGGTCGCGATCCCTAGGGAAGAGAGGGCCTCCCCCACGGTGAATCCGCTAAGCAGAAGCCCCAGGGCCGCGAAGCCGGCGGTGGGACCCAGCGTCCGGCCCATCAGAGTGTATTCGCCGCCGGTGTCGGGAAAGGCCGAAACCAGCTCGGCATAGATGCAGGCCATGAGCACCCCCAGGAGAGCGGCCGCCAGGAAGCAGGCGAACACCCCCGTACCCGCTTGGCGGATCACGTCCGATCCGACAATGAAAACGCCGATACTTGGGCTCAGGCACGAGAGGGTGATCATCAGGGCCCCGAAACCATGCATGGTGCGGGGAAGGCCGACGGGGGCGGGGCTGTCTGGTTTCACGATGAGGGATCGGCGGGGACGTCGGGCGTCAAGTCAAGCCCTGGGACCCGCTTCGGCGCCTGGACAGGGCCACGCGCCTCTCGCAAGGTCACATGATGACCTATGCGCTCCGCTGTCTCGCCTTGACCCTCGCACTCTTCGGCGTGGCCTTGGCCGTCCAGGCCGGCCCCGTGGGCGAGCGACATATCACCACCACCGACGCCACAGCCGCCCTGCGGGACGCCGAACACCGGCCGACGGTCCGCGTCACCGTCTGGTATCCGGCGGCGGCGGATTCGGTGGAGGAGCGGATCGATCTCGGGCCGCCGGGACGTCCCATATTCCTGGTAGGCGCCGTGGCGCAGAAGGCCGCCTTCGCCGATGACAAGCCTCGGCCGGTGATCCTCTTCTCCCACGGCTTTGGGGGCGCGGCGCGGATGATGGGATGGTTCGGCACGGCGCTCGCGCGGGCGGGCTATGTGGTCATCGCCGTGGATCATCCGGGCAATAATGGCGTCGACAAGATGACCGTGGCCGGCGCCGTCATGCCCTGGGACCGTGTTCAGGATCTGGCCGCGGCCCTGACGGCGGTGAAGGCGGACCCGGTGATCGGCCCGCATCTCGACCTCGCGCGCCTGGGTGTCGCGGGCTTTTCAGCCGGCGGCTACACATCCCTCGTCAGCGTCGGCGCCCGCGTGGACATGAACCGGTTCCTCGCCTTCTGCCAAAAGAATCCCACGGACGGGGTCTGCGCCCCACAGAAGGAGTTCCCCGTCACGCAGGCCGATCTGAAGGCGGCCTTTGGCTCGCCCGAGCTGGCGGCCGAGTTCGCCCGGGCCGGCGACGACCATAGGATCCCCGGCGTCCGCGCCGCCTTCGTCATGGCCCCGGCCATCATCCAGGCCCTGACCCCCGAAAGTCTGGCGACCATCAAGGCGCCTGTCGCGATTATCCTGGGCGACGCCGACGTGGTGGCGCCCCCATCCACCAACGGACTCGTCGCCGCGCGAACCATTCCGGGCGTTGAGCTCAAGGCGCTCCCCGGCGTCGGTCACTATGACTTCCTCAGCACCTGCACACCCTTCGGCCTCGCCCACGTCCCTGTTTGCTCCGCCAAGGTCCCCCAGGACGCCACCCACAAGGCTGCCATCGACATGGCGGTGGCGTTTCTCGACCGGGCGCTGGGGGCGCCGTGAGACAGATGGAGGAGCGCGCTGTAGGACCGAAGTCGCTGAGAGGTCTCATCCCTTGGGTCCAGGTCGGCCTTGCGGTGGCGCTCAGCGCCTGCACGGTCACTTCGCAAACGCCGCTCTTCAAGCCGGAGGAGGCGGCGAGCCCGCCATTGGCCCCGGGCCGTTGGGCGCTGCATGGCGCGGGCTGTGATGTCACGCCGTATCAGCCGCTTCCGGGTTGCGCCGTCCCCTTCGCCGTTGAGGGTGATCGGATCATCCCCGCCAAAGCGTCCGACGCCATCTTCCCCGTGGGAAGTCCAGCCGCCAGCGGAACCGGCGCCACGAGCGTACCCAGCGTGTTCCTGCTGGTGAAGGGCGATCCGCAGATCCTACAGTTTGCCGACCTGACTCCGCCCGCCACATCTGCCGACACGCCGCCGCCGC
>PLFA01000059.1 GCA_003136615.1 Caulobacteraceae bacterium
GTCCAGCGCCAGAACAGGGCGGCGCGCTCCTGGCCCGTGCCGCGATCCACAATGTCGTGGGTCTCCCGCTCTCCGCCGAAGCGCGCCACCGCCAGGATCGTGCCCGCGTGCATGGCGAAAAGCATTGTCGATCCATAGAGGAAGACGATGGAGAGCATGTGGAAGGGATCGTAGAAGAGATTGCCGTAGCGAACCGAGAAGGTGGCGGTCCAGTTCAGGTGGGAGATGACGCCGAAGGGCACCGCCTCGCACCAGCATCCCATGATCAGGGGACGGATGAATCCCAGAACCAGATAGAGCCAGATTGCCGAGGCGAAGCACCAGGCCACGTGCGTCCCCATTTTCAGCGCTCGCGCCCGCCGATACATCCGCACCCACCAGAGAAGGATTGCCGCGGTCAGGAAGAACCCCGCCGCCAGCCACCAGCCGCCATCTTCCAAAGGCGGCAGAGAAAGACCGTATTTCGGCGGCGGCGGCTCCAGCGACAGGAACGGCAGCATCTTGATGAAGCGCAGGGGATTCCAGTCCACCGACGCCCACATATTGAGGCCGATGATCTCTATGGCGATGAAGCCGCAGACCAGCGAGGCGATCCCCGTGGCGCCGAGATAGGTGGGCAGGACCTGCATCTCGCCGATCCTGCCCAGCCAACGCGAATACCAGGCGCCGCCCACGCGCCCGAATTCGTCATCGGCTAAGGGAATCCCCGCCTCGTCCGGACCGCGGACGGCGATGGATGTGTAGAGGGAGTGAAACTTGGCCATGGTCTCGCCCTTCTCCTAGAGGTGGCTCCAGATCGGAATGCTGAGCCACCAGTTCCACCAGTAGGGCCAGCCGTGGGTCCAGAAGGGCCCTGAGATGATCATGCAGACCGCGCTCCAAACCCCGGCGTTTATGGCCAGAAACAGGCCCAGGCGGTGGATGCCCAGTTCGCCGATGGAGTAGCCAATGGTGTCGCGGAAATAGACGCTCTCGTGTTCGCCGTATTTGACGGATCCGCCATGTCCGGGATTGGCCGCGGCGAGAATTTCCCCGCCATGCAGGCCCAGCGCGAAGGTCGTTGTGAAAAAGAACGACACCGCCAGCATGTGCGCCGGATTGTAGTGGAAATGCAGATACTGGTAGCCGACGTTAGAGACCCAATCGAGATGGCTCATGATTCCGTAGGGAAAGCCGTATCCCCAGGCGCCGAGCAGAACCGGGCGGATCACGACAAGGGCCACATAGGCGAAGATCGCGGCGCTAAAGCCTATGGGGACGTGGTAGCCCATGCCGAGCTTTCGGCAGATCTCCACCTGCCGCAGAGCCCAGGAGATGAAGGCCCCCAGGGCGCAGACGGTGATGATCTGCCAGAGGCCGCCCTCGCGCAGGGGCGCCATGTGCAGGCCGTAGCTGATCGGCGGCGGGTCGATGCTGATCCGGAAGAGGGCCCAGGTCGGCCCCATGGCCGCGCCATAGATGATCAGCGCGGTTCCCAGCGTCGCGAAGAACGCCGAGGCGACGCCGAAAAAGCCCACATAGAAGGGGCCGATCCAGAAATCGAAGAGGTCGCCGCCCACCAGCGTTCCGCCGCTGACGCGGTATTTTGGCTCGTAACTGAGCATGGGCATGGACGGCCTCCGGAAAGGAGATTGATCACGATGTGACCGTCAACGCCCGCCCGCGCTGCCCCCCGCCGGCTAAGAGTGTCCATAATAATTGACATTCATGCCGTCAAGCGAGATTTACACTCTTAAGGGGGGTTCATGCGTGGAGTCGTTCCATGCGGCGAAAGCGGAGTGTCTCCCATGGTTCAAAAGTCAGGGTCTAACCGTTGGCCATGCGTCGAATTGGCCGGCGCCCTATCTCTGTTATTGCTCGCACAAAGCGCATTGGCGGAGCCAGAGGTGACCCATTGGTCCGCCTATCTTCGCGCCCAGCCCTCCGAAACCGCCGCGGTGATTGACGAGATCCGCCACGGCTCACGCATTGATGTGGGTCATTGCGCGGGCGACTGGTGCCAGGTGAGAAATGGAGCCGAGAGCGGCTGGATCGACAAGGACGCCCTGAGCCTGCCCGCCCCGCCCCGTGGCGGCGCCCCCACAAGTCCCCCCGACTGCGCCTGGGCCGGTCAGGCCGCCGCACACGCGACCGAACCGACTCAGTTTTGCCACACGAAATCACCAGGTTCCTGACCCCGCGACGGCGCCCCGCAAAGTCCCGTTGGCGCTTTTGCCACGAGAAGCGCATTGTCCAAATATATCCCACGCCGATAGGCGGCGCCCTCCTCCAAAGTGAGCGCTGCGCTTTGCGATCCCTCGATGCCTGACGGCTCCTCCTCCAAGCACCTTCTGAGGCCGAAATTTCTCACCGTGCTGGCCGAGGGCTACGGTCTGGGTTCTTTTCGCAGGGACGCTGTTGCGGCGCTGACGGTGGCGATCGTGGCGTTGCCGCTATCCATGGCGATCGCGGTCGCCTCTGGCGTCTCGCCGGCGCGCGGCCTCTACACCGCGATTATCGGCGGCTTCGTCGTGTCCTTGCTGAGCGGCAGCCGGTTCCAGATCGGAGGCCCGGCGGGGGCCTTCATTCTCCTGGTGGCGGCGACGGTCGCCAAGTTCGGCGTCGAGGGCCTGCTGCTCACGGTTTTGATATCAGGCCTGATGCTTACCCTCATCGGCGCCCTGAGGCTCGGATCGCTCATTCGGCATATCCCCCACGCGGTAACGGTCGGGTTCACGAGCGGGATCGCCGTGACCATAGCCGCCAGCCAACTGAAGGACCTGGGCGGCCTGCATCTGGCGGAGGCCGAGCCAGGTCCGCTCATCCCCAAGCTTATGGCCCTCAGCCAGGCCATCTCGACTGTTGGTCCGGCGGCGCTGGCGTTGGGGCTCGGCTCGTCCGCCCTGATCTTCGTCATCCGGCGCTATCGTCCCGCGTGGCCTGGAATGTTGATCGCGGTTGTCGGCGCCTCGCTGGTCGCCATCTTGCTGCGCGTGCCGGTCGAGACCATCGGCAGCCGTTTTGGCGGGTTGCCCCATGGGCTACTGGCGCCGCGCTTACCCGCGATGAGCCCACATCTGATGCTGGCGGTTTTGCCCGCGGCGCTGTCCTTCACGCTTCTCGGCGGGATCGAGAGCCTGCTCTCGGCCAAGGTGGCGGATGGCATGACGGGGCGACAGCATCGTTCGAGCATGGAGCTGATCGCTCAGGGCTTGGCCAACGTCGCCTCTGCCCTATTCGGAGGGATCAGCGTGACCGGAACCATTGCGCGCACGGCTACCAACATCCGCGCCGGCGGGGTGAGCCCGCTGTCTGGGATGATTCACGCGATGTTCCTGCTGCTTTTCATCTACGTCGCGGCGCCACTGGCCAGTTACGTACCCCTCTCGGCCCTCGCCGGCCTGCTCCTAGTGGTCGCCTGGAACATGGCCGAAAAGGCGGAATTCATCCGCCTCCTGCGTCATTGGCGCACCGCAGCCGTCTTGGTCGCCACTTTCGGCCTCACTCTGGCCCGAGACCTAACGACCGGAATCGTCGCCGGATGCATACTGGCGACAGTCTTCGCCCTGGTGAAGCGCGGCGTGCCAGAGGAGGGTGACGAGACCGCATGAGAACAGGCGGCGCGCAGGGAGCCCGAACTCACGCCCGTCGGCTTGGCCCCTCGGCGATCTGCTTCACAAGGGCGGCGCAGAAGGCGGGAAGATCGTTGGGATCGCGGCTGGTGATCAGATTGCCATCGACCACCACCTCCTCGTCCACCACTGTCGCGCCCGCATTGGCCAGATCGGTGCGGATGGTCTTGTAGCTGGTTAGGGTCCGGCCCTTGGCGAGGCCTGCATTGATTAGGATCCAAGGCGCATGACAGATCACGGCCGTGGGTTTCCCCGCCTCCATGAAGGCGCGGACAAAATCCAGGGCTGACTCCTCAATCCTCAAGCGGTCAGGGTTATTAGCGCCGCCGGGAAGCACCAGAGCGTCATAGTCGTCGGCGTCGGCCTCGTTGAGCGCCAGTGTCGCCAGAACCTCATCGCCGGGATCAAGGTGGTTGAACCCCTTGATCGGGCCGCGCTTCAACGAGACGATATCCACGTCCGCCCCGGCATTTCTTAGAGCCTGAAGGGGAACCGTCAATTCCGCCTGCTCGAAGCCGTCGCTCGCCAAAATCGCCGCGCGTTTTCCGTCCAGAGTCGTGGTCATGCTGTTGTTTCCTTTGAGAGCCGTAATGCCCCCCAGAGGCGCCTCCAGCCCTTTGCCTCAAACATTTCCGCCGCCCCGGGGTTCCCGTGAAAGAGGCGCCCCGGTCGCAGGATCGGTTTGTGTATGGGGCCCCTGGCTTGATCCTTCCGCGCCGGGGGGTTCAGTCGCGGGCCTTGGGGGCTCGCCCTCTTCCTCGGGAACCCGGAGATTATCGTCCGGGTACGGCATGCCATTCTGGGTAGGCGCCTCGGCCATGACCCGCCTCTCCAAAAGCGCCCCTCCGCACTTAGAATGCGTGGGGCGCCGAACCGTTTCACGCGTGTTCCGATCCCGCCGGAACGGAGGTCCAAGAAGGAACCCCAGGCGCATCTGGGGCATTTTTCTTGGCAGGGAGGGGGACCTGAAAAGAAGGACACGGCCAATGACCGACCATGACTGGGGCGCGATACTGCCCATCTGGCTTCTCATCGTACCGCTCGTTATCGGCCTTTTCGATTTGATCGCCACCTACGCATCACGGGGCCACGTCGCGACCGCGAACCACGGCCTCACCATCGCCCCCACGCCGGAATACGCGGTCCGCGAAGGTCTCCCGCGTTGAGGCATATGCGGGGGGCCGGAGCGCCACGGATTCCGACCCCACGCGGCAGCTGAGGACCGTCAAGTTTGCGCGCCTTGCTTATCAACGCCATCGGCGCTGGGGCCGCGATCTGTTCCATGGCCAGCTTTGTGCCGCAACTCGCCAAGATCATCCGCGAAAGGGACGCCTCAGCGATTTCGGCGCCGATGTATGTCGTCACTGTGGCCGGCTTCGCACTGTGGACGAGCTATGGCGTCGCGCTGAAAAGCTGGCCGCTTGTGGCGTCGAACCTGGTCAGCCTTGGACTCTCCGCCATGGTCCTGGGCCTGAAGCTTTTCTATTCCCGCCGAGGCGCGTAACTCTCTGTAAAAAATGGGGAATTCAAGAGTCTGGGGAGACGATGCAACCGCCGGGGACGATTCTCGTTAAAACCCCATGCCGCCCGCCGCTCTCGCCCTCGCTTCGCCCCCCGCGCGCACCCGCGATGTCACACCCGCGGTGGTGCTTGAGCGCTTGAGAGCGGCCCTTCCCGCCATGGCGGGAAGGGCGGCGATCCTTGACCAGCAGCCGTCATTTCCCAGCGAAGACATCGCCGTGCTGCGCCATATCGGCGCCCTGGAGGTTTTCGCCGGCGACGCGCCCACGCCCCTTCAACTCATGGAGGCCCTGAGACTTGTTGGGCGCGCCAATCTAAGCGTCGGTCGTCTCTTCGAGGGCCATATCAATGGGGCCAAACTCGTCAGCTGGTATGGCGATGACTTTCAGAGGCGGCGCCTTGCCCAGGATCTCGAGAACGGCGCACTTTATGGCGTGTGGAACACCGAGCCCAATCCCGGCGCGCGGATTATCCGCGGCGGCAAGGGGCCGATCCTCGCCGGCTACAAGTGTTTCGCCAGTGGCGCGGGCCATGTGGATCGGGCCATTATCACCGCCCTGGAAGCCTCGGGCGCCCGGCGCATGGTTGTCGTGGACGGCGCCGATGCGGCGCGTGCGGATCCCACGGGATGGAAGGTGCGGGGCATGAAGGCCACGCTCAGCGGCCTCTATAACCTCAGCGCCATTCCCGTGACCCGCGAGGCCTTGCTCGGCGAGGCCGGCGACTATGAGCGTGAACCCCGTTTCTCCGCGGGAGCCTGGCGGTTCACGGCCGTCCAGCTTGGCGGGGCCGAACGTATCCTGGGCCTGATCCGCGACCACCTGACCGCGGCGACGGCGGGCGTGCATATGGTTCAGCGGGCCCGGTTCGCCGGCGCGGTGGCCGCCACACGCTCGGCCTGGCTCTGGGTGCGCGAGGCGGCCCTGCGCGCCGAGGCGCCTAACGCCGGCCCCGACGAGATCGCCCTGGTCCTCATGACCCGCGGCGTGGTGGAGCGCGCCGGGCTTGATGTCATGGAAGCGGCGGCGCGCCTTGTCGGAACCCGGGCCTTTTTCATGGAATGCCCCATCGACCTGGCCTGCCGTGATCTGGCCCTCTATCTGCGCCAGCCGGGCCCGGACAAGGCTCTGGATCGCGCCGCCGAGGCCTTCCTGGAAAGGGACGCCTGGTCGGACGACCGCCTGTGGTAAGGGCGGTGGGCGAGGAGACCTGGGCGCGTTTCCGCGCGGTCGGGCGCCCCCTGGATCGCAAGACGCTCGAAGCCCTTTCCCCCCTCCTCATCCTGGCGCCTCACCCGGACGATGAGACCCTCGGATGCGGCGGCCTTATCGCCACCGCGAGTGAGCTCCGCCTTCGCCCCCGGGTCGCCTATCTGACCGATGGCGCCGCCTCGCACCCCGGCTCCCGGGCCTGGCCGCCTGACCGCCTCGCCGCCGAGCGTCACAATGAAGCGCTGGAAGCTCTCCGCGTCCTGGGCGTGCCCGCCGGCGACGTGATGTTCCTGGGATGGCCCGACGCCGCGCCCCATGAACCAGACGCGGCCGGTTTTGGTGCAACCGTGACGGCCCTTGCGGACGCCATGCGCCGCGCGCGCGTCCGGAGCCTCTGGGCGCCTTGGAGCGAAGAATCCCATGGCGATCACGTGGCCGCGGCCGGTCTGGCCGCGGCGGCCGCCCGGGCCACTGACGTCATTGTTATGAGCTATCTGGTCTGGGGCTGGCAGGATCCGAGACTGACCGGCGCTGTCCGGGCAGGGAAAATCTGGACGCTGGATTGTCCGCGCACAGTGCCGAGGCGCCGCCGAGCCCTATCCTGCCACCGCACACAGACAACGTCGTTAATCAATGACGCCAGCCAGGCGTTCCGCATTCCCCCGCAACTGGCGGCGCTGACCGAACGGCCCGCGGAAGTGTTTCTCCAGACGGCTTGAAACCATGAGACATAGCCAAAGCCTCGATGTTGCTTACTTCGACGGCCTCTACAGCGAGTCCCCCGACCCCTGGGGTTTTGCGCACAGTCCCTACGAGGACGGTAAATATTCTCACACCCTGGAGGCCCTTGGGTCCGAGCGGGCGAAACGCGCCCTCGAGGTGGGCTGCTCCATCGGCGTGCTGACCCGGCGACTGGCGGAGGCCTGCGATAGCCTCGTGGCCACGGATCTGGCGCGCGCCCCTCTTGAGGCGGCCCGCCAAAGGTGCGGGGATCTCGCCCATGTCACGTTTCGTCTGGTTGGCGCGGCCCCTGAGAGTTTCGTGGGAAGCTTCGACCTCATCGTTCTTTCCGAAGTGGTCTATTATTGGGATGACTCCGATCTGGCCCGCGTCGCGGCGGCCGTGGATCGCGCCCTTCTTCCCGGCGGCCGGATCCTGTTGGTCCATTGGCTGGGCGAGACAAATTACCCCAAATCCGCGGACGAGGCCGTGAAGGGACTCTGGTCTCTCCTGCCTTCCATGGAAGTTGAATTGGCGGAAAGACGCGAAAAGTATCGCCTGGATCTGTGGAGACGTGCCAAGAGCACAAGCTCCTTGCGGGCCTAGTCCAGGCGAACTCTTGACCAAGTCGCCTCAGATCTGATTTTCGGTTTGAATTCAACATTAAGCGTGCGCCCGACGACACACTCAAACAACGCGGGACCAGGGCCTGCAACAAATTTGCAACGTTGGGGTGTGCAACCTGTCGGGCGCTAGGACGTTTCGCTACACCAGATGAGAAAAGTAGGGCTGAGAAGCCTGATCTCGGCGCCAAGAGCAACTTGGGGGGCAGAGTGACTGGGGGCCAAGTCCGCCGACGCCGTGAAGACAAGGACCGGACTTTGAACGCCAATGAGACGCCAGCGCCCACCGAGAGAGGTCTCGTTATCCTTGTGGAGGATGATGCGATCGTTCGCATGATCTCCGCGGAATTGCTGCGCGACCTGCACTATCAGGTCGCGGAAGCCGGGAGCGGCGAAGAGGCCATGGTTGTCCTGGAGTCCGCGTCCGCCGATGTGTTGATCACGGATCTGAACCTGCCCGGTATGTCCGGCGATGATCTGGCGCGCGCGGCGCGGCGGGTCAGCCCCCAGATCCGCGTCATCTTCGCCTCGGGCGATGTCAGCAAGGCTCCCGTTGATCGGGCGGAACGCGCTTATCTTCTGCGCAAACCCTATGACGTGAAAGATCTCGCCAAGGCGATGGCGGCGGTAATCGCCTCCTAGAACGCTCTACGCCCGCGCCCTGATGATTGCCGAGACCCGCTCGCTCAGGGTTCCCAGCGAGAAGGGCTTCGTCAGGATATGCATGCCGGGTTTCATGTCCTGCTCGCTGAGCGCGGTCTTTTCCGCATAGCCTGTGATGAAGAGGACCTTTAGGTCGGGCCGCGTCACGAGGGCGGCGTCGGCGAGTTGGCGGCCGTTCATCCCGCCGGGAAGACCGACGTCCGTGATTAAAAGATCCACCTTGATGTTGGATTGAAGGATTTTCAGACCCGCGGCCGCGTTTTCCACCTGCAGGATATCATAACCCAGTTCCGTCAGACTTTCGTGCAGGAGCATGCGCACACTGTCTTCGTCATCCACCACCAGCACGGTCTCGCCGGAGCCGGAGTGTGCTGCGCGCCGCTCAGGCGCCGGGTCCAGGATGCTGTCGTCTCCGTCGTAGCGCGGCAGGTACAGAGAGACTTTTGCGCCATGTCCTGGCTCCGACATAATTCGCGCCTGACCCCCGGATTGACGGGCGAAACCATAGACCATGCTCAGACCCAGGCCGGTCCCCGCCCCGATGGGCTTGGTGGTGAAGAAGGGATCGAAGGCGCGCGCGATGATGTCCGCGGTCATGCCCGCGCCGGTATCAGAGACGTCCAGAGCCACATAATCCCCAGGCGGCAGGTCCAACGTCTTCGCTTCAGCCTCCGCTAGCTGGAGGTTGGAGGTCCCGATGATCAAGTCACCGCCCCCCGGCATGGCGTCCCTGGCGTTGATGCACAGGTTGAGCAAGGCATTCTCCAATTGATGGGGATCGGCGAGAACGCGCCACAGGTCAGGCGCGTCGGCCACCGTCACCGCCACCGCGGGCGTGACCGTGCGGCGGACCAGTTCATCCATGCCGTAGATCAGCTTATTGATGTCGGTCGGTTTGGGGTCGAGAGTCTGCCTTCGGGAAAAAGCCAGCAGGCGGTGGGTCAGCGAGGCGGCGCGCTTGGCCGACGTCTGGGCGGTTTGCAGATAGCGATCCAGTTCCGTCAGCCTGCCCTGAGCCACCCTTGTCGAGAGCAGTTCAAGACTGCCGATGATCCCAGTCAGCAGATTATTGAAATCATGGGCAAGGCCCCCGGTGAGTTGACCGACCGCCTCCATCTTCTGCGACTGCCTTAAACTCTCTTCGGCCTCCAGGAGCGCGGCCGTGCGCACGCGCACCTGCTCTTCCAGAGTGGCATTCAGCTGCGCCAAGGCTTCTTCCGAACTTTTCTGGTCCTGGATATCGGCGCTGGTGCCAATCCAGAAGGCAATTGCGCCGTCTGACCCGCGTATCGGCACGGCCCGGGTTATATGCCAACGATACATCCCGTCGTGGCGGCGAATGCGGTATTCGGTCTCATAGGGTTGCCCGGACGCGAGGGCCTCCTTGAACATCCTGCCCGCTCGCGCGACGTCCTCCGGGTGCACCGGGGCCCACCCGTCCGGCTTCATCTCCGCCTCGGCGATGCCGGAATACTCGCAGACTCGCGCGTTGAACCAGTCGATTTGTCCATCCGGAAGGGATGTCCAGACCATGCTGGGCATCGTCTGCGCAAAGGTTTCGAACTTCGCGGCGGTCTGAATAGCGGCGTCTTGGGCCTGCTTGCGCTCAGTGATATCGGAGACCGTGCCAAGTAGCCGGGTGACTGTGCCATCGCGTCCGAATTGGGGCTTCGCCCGCACATGGAGCCAGCCGTGGCTACCGTCTGCGCGGACTATCCGGCATTCGACATCCCAATCCTTGCCCTGCTCCGACGCAGCCAAGAATCCTGTTTCGATGAGCTCCCGGTAGGGCTCTGATACGTGTTCCTTGAACCTTTCGTAGCTCCAATCGCTCACAGGCTCGGGATAACCAAAAATTTCGTCGTGTCGGGCCGAGCGAATAGTGGTCCCCGCGACCGCGTCATATTCCCAAAAACCAAGCCCGGACGACTCTAGGGCCAGCCGTAGCCGCTCTTCGCTTTCGCGCAGTCGGTCCTCCGCGCGGCCACGCTCCGCCGTATCCCAGATGCGCGCGGCCACATCTTCGATCAGAGCTATGTCCTCAGGCGCCCAGCTATCGGGGCTAAGACGGGTCACATAGAAGCAGCCGATGAAGCGACCGTCACGCATGAGCGGGGCGGAGACACTGGCCCGCGTACCAAGTTCTTGCGCGATTCCACGGGCGCCCTCGTCCTCCCGCACCACGTCCTCGTACACCATGGTGCGCCCCTCCCGCATGGCCTGCGCGTATCGCGCGCCGAAGGACGCAAAGGGAAAAAGCCCGTTTACCGGGGGCGCGCCATCCGTATAGCCATTGATGACGAGCATCGTCTCGCCGTCCGCCTGAAGTTCGCCGTAGCCGATACGCGCCGCGCCGATATGGCGGCCGAGCAGGGTCGCCGCCACCGCCAGAATGTCGCTGGTCTTGCTTACATTGCGTAAGGCGTCCTGAAGTCGAAAGAGGAAGTCTTGCCGCGCCTCAGCCCTGCGGCGTTCGGTGACGTCCACGACGACGCCAACGGCTGCGAGGATCTCTCCTGCCTCGCTGAGGATAGGACCGGCGTCGACTTCCAGATCGATCACCGTCCCGTCAGGCCGTATGAAAATCATGGGCTCCGCCCGTACGGTCTCGCCCGTCACGAGAGCGCGCCGGCTGGGATATTCCGCCAGATCGTAGGCAGAGCCGTCCTCATGCACGGCCCAGCCCCGCCGCGCGGCCTTGGCAGCGTCCATATCGGGGCCCAGTTCGCCCAAGACGCGTTCCGACTGCCGGCTCTTGAACGTCGTGCGCCCATCCGGCGGTTCCACAATGTACATCGCGACGGGGATCTGCTCGAGCACTGCGCGGAGTCGCCCTTCGCTATCGCGCACCGCCGCTTGAGCGCGATGAAGCTCGCCGATGTCGTGCCACGCCATCACCGCGCCGCTGACCTGGCCGTCCGCGTCCCGGATCGGCCCTGAATTACAAAGGACGGTCAAGAACTCGCCGTCAGGAAGCTTCACCAGCAAGGTCTCGTTGAGGGTGACCTTGCCCGTGCGCGTGGCGCGGGCCAACGGCCGCTCAGCGGGCGCCAGGGGGACGTCACTACCCGGCCGGTAGACCTTCCAGACCGCCGTCTGCTCCAAGGCGCTGTGTCCAAGGAGTTCGTCCGCGTTGCGACCGACCAACGCCCTGCCCCGCGCACTCATGCGCTCGACGTGGACCTCCGGTCCATAAGAAATGCTGATCCCGTCGGGGATATATTCCAGCAGCGCATCCAGCGTGTTCTGGGCGGACTGGGCTTTCGCCTTAGCGACCTCATGGTGCGTCACGTCAACCGCGGAAATCAGCACCCCCGCGGCGTTGTCGAGAGGCGCGTAGGACACATCCCACCATATCGGCTCGCCTGGCTCACCACCCGCGATGGCGCGGGCGTGCGTGGGAGCCTCGGCGGCGAGCAGGCGCGGATCGACAAATACAAACGCGGCGGAGGCAAACTCGCCCACCAATGCCCCCGCGGGGCTTCGGGCTGCCCGATGGGCCGCCGCATTCGCATAGACAATCCGAAAATCAGGCGCTTCGGCGACCACCGTAACAACCGGCGAAGACTCAACGATCTGGCGGAGCAGATGGGTCGATGGGTCACTTTCGGCTCGTCCGAAGATGGCTTCGCCCAAACCCGTTGCAGCGGCCTCAGCGCTCATGTCGAGGATTTAACACGCGCCATGCGGACGACCCTAAAAATCGAGCTAGGCTATAACCCACAATCAGGGCGCCCGTTCCGCTAAGGTCCAAAAAGCTCGGTTGGGCTATCGTAGAGTCCCGCAGGGGCCGAATATGCGGCTAGCGCCCGGCCACGATCCACTTAAGCGGAGCCGATGACCGCCCCTCGCGCGAACCCGGCACGGCCCAGTTCAAGCAGCTCGGGCAAGCTCAAGCGCGGGATGTCAGCGCTCAAGCTTGTGACAATCCGGCCATAGGCCTCCTTATGGTGAACCTTGAGATAGGCGCTGAGGTGATCGGCCTCGTTGCTTTGACCCTTGCCGTGACCAATGATCACGATCTCGCCGCCCGGTGTAACGGCCGCTGCGATATCGTCAAAGAACCGCGTATCTTCAGGGTAGGTCTCGTCGCGATCCGCGTCGCGGAGCTTCGGCTCGATATGATGGAGCAGGTGTTTGGGATCATGCGGCGTGATCCCGTGCCGGTCATCGTCGGCGAGATCGATCCGGAAGATCCTCGCGCCCGCATGGTCGATAACAATGACGAGCCGGGGCGCTTCGGGCGCGGCTCCGTCCTGCGCCATCTCGCCCTTCGGCGCCGCCGCCGCGTCCGGCGACCATCCGGCGCGGGTGAGAAAGTGCCTCATCTCCATGACCTCCGGCCCCGTGAGATCCTTGTTATGGGGCCGTCTCATGGGCAGGCGCTCTTCGCCCACGCTGAGCATGAACTCCCCATTATGCCGCTCATCGGCGCTTCCGATGGCGTTGATCAGCAAGACGACCTCGCGCCAGGCGAGCCCGTGGGAGAGGGGATGGCGAAAAATGGCGTCCAGAGTCCGCCGGTCAGAACCCGTCGCCTGAGAATTCAGAGTCATGGGCTTGGCTTTCAATCGCGCGCGATGTCAGCCTTGAGCTGCACGTATTCCTCGCGCGTCAACTCGCCCCGGGCATAGCGCTCGTCGAGTATATCCCGGGCGCCGGTCCCGCGCATCAGGCCGTAACGCCTGTGGGCGCTATAGGTGTAGCCCCAGTTCCCGATGCCTGAGAACAGCAAGAGGATGAAACCGAACCACAGAATCCAGCCCCAGCCAAAGAACCAGTCATTCCAATAGGTGTGCATGTCGTGGGTCCTCTTTTAGACGGGTTCGGTAACCGGACGGCCGTCATAGTATCCGTGGTATTTGTATTCATAGGCGCGATCGATAGCTCCCGAGCCGTCATAGGCTGGGCTGTTCTTCACCCGATCACGGCCCACATTGAGATGTATCGTGCGGCTCGACCAATCCACATCCGTGATCGACCGCGGGGAGATCAGCACCTTCTTGCCCGGCCACCAGTTCTGGGTGTCGACCACCAGATAGTGGACGCTCCAGTCGCCGTCCTCGACGAGGAAATCCGTCACATGGCCGATCTCGCCGTCGCGGGCGTGGATGTGATAGCCCGTGACCTCGCGGCTGCTGCGCAGATGCTGATCGCCATGCGCGCGCTCAGCCACGTCCCGCTCGCCATGCGACGAGCCAAGGCCCCCGCCGATGGGCCCCGACAGCGGCACGGCATAGCCATAGCCGCCCATATAGAACCCCGTCGACCAATAGGGGCTCCAGCCGTAATAGTCATAGAGGTCGGTCTCCATCATCCGCGAGACCGGCTTGTCAGTGTCCGTGCTGGGGCTGTCCTTAACCTGCTGCTTGGTCAGCCTGGCCGAGAATTGCCGGGCTATATGGCTGGAATGGCCGAGCGCCGTTGGCGGCAGCAGGACCTTTCGGCCAAGTAGGAACGTGCCCGCGTCCACCACGAACCAGCGCACCAACCATGTGGCGTCATCGAACAGGAAATCGGAGATCGTGCCGATCGGGCCATCCGTGGCGCCGATGGCGTAACCCTCGATCTCCGATGAGTGTCTCAGCATGACAAAGCTTCCGTGATTTTTAGGGAGGAATCCAAGCGGAACCCTAACGCGGCGCGGCGCCACACTGACAGGGCCGGAATCTACTTACGGAACCAAAACCGCCGCCCCGTCGAACTTGCCCGCGCGCAGATCGGCCAGCGCCTCATTGGCCTTTTGAAGCGGATAGGTGGTGGTCTTCACCTTGATCCCCATTTTCGGAACCTGGCTGAGAAACTCCAGGCCGTCTTCGCGGGTGAGATTGGCCACCGAGAGAAGGCTCCGCTCCTCCCAGAGGATCCGATAGGGAAAGCTTGGGATATCGCTCATGTGGATCCCCGCGCAGACCACGCGCCCACCCTTGCGGACGGCCTTCAGAGCGGTTGGCACAAGAGCGCCCACCGTGGCGTAGATGATCGCCGCGTCCAGCAATTCGGGCGCCGCCTCATCCGAGCCGCCGGCCCAGGCCACCCCCAGGCTCCGTGCGAAGTCCTGCGTGCCCGTATCTCCGGGCCGGGTGAAGGCGAAGACCTCCCGGCCCTGCCACTTCGCCACCTGGGCGACGATATGGCCCGCGGCGCCAAAGCCATAGAGGCCGATCTTCTTGCCCTCGCCGGCAATCTTTAACGACCGCCAGCCGATCAGGCCCGCGCAGAGCAGCGGCGCCAGGGAGGCGTCGTCACCTGCCTCACCCCCACCTTTTTTCTCAACAAGCGGAAAGGCGAAGCGCGCATCCGCCACCGTCGCCGTGGCGAAACCACCATCGCGCGTGTAGCCGGTGAACAGCGGCGCGTCGCAGAGGTTCTCCCGCTGAGCCTTGCAATAGGGGCAGACGCCGCAGGTGTGGCCGAGCCAGGGAATGCCGACCCGTTCGCCCAGCCTCAGGTCCGTTACGCCCACGCCCAGGGCGTCGATCCGCCCGACGATCTCGTGACCGGGAATGATCGGCGATTTCGGGTCCGGCAGCTCGCCATCGTAGACATGCAGGTCGGTCCGGCAGACCCCGCAGGCCAGCACCTTTACCCGAATCTGGCCGGGGCCGGGTTCGCGATCCGCCATCTCCGTCCAGACCAAGGGGGTCTTGGGCGCATTCAGGACCATCGCTTTCATGGCGCCGTCCCGGTGGCCGCATGGGCGTCCGTGAGCGCCTTGAGCCTTTGCAGAACCCAGGGCAGCGCCTCCGGCAAATCCTTGGCGACGAGGCCGATGCCAAACTCCGCCGCCGCCGCCCCATGCAGCCAGGCTCCCGCCGCTGCGGCCTCGAAGGGCGCCAGGCCCTGGGCCATCAGGGCGGCCACGAAACCGGTGAGCACATCGCCGCTGCCCCCCGTGGCGAGCTGAGGCGGGGCATTGGCGTTGATGATGGCCCGCCCATCCGGCGCGGCGATGACGGTGTCGGGCCCCTTGAGCAGCACCACCGCCCCGCTCTGGCGCGCCGCAGCCCGCGTGCGGGAGAGCTTGTCGCCCTCGAAGTGAAAAAGCCGCATGAACTCCCCTTCGTGGGGCGTCATGACACAGGGGCCCCTGATCGCCGTGAACAGATCCTCGGGCGCCTCGGCAAAGGACGTCAGGGCGTCGGCGTCCAGCACCACCGCGCGCGACGTCGCTAGAGCCGCCAGAACATGTCGGCGCGTCGCCTCCCCCACCCCGGCGCCGGGGCCGACGGCAATGACATTACGGCGTTTGTCGGCCAGCAAGCCGTTCCAAGCCGCCTCGTCCTCGAATGCGAGGACGATGATATCGGTGAGGGCGCCGGCATATAGGCTCCAGACAGGCTTTGGCGCCGCCAGGGTTACCATCCCGGCCCCGGCGCGCGCGGCGGCGAGAGCGGTCATGCGGCTGGCGCCCGTGATCTGCTCCCCGCCTAGGACCAGGACCTCGCCGCGTTTGTATTTATGGCTTTCAGCCTCCGGCCACGGATAGGCGTCCAGCCAGAGGCCCGGCCCGTTTTCCCAGGTGTGGGGCGCGATGGCCTCCAAGGCCGAGACCGGCGTGCCGATATCGGCGACCACCAGATCCCCGCAAAGGCCCCGCCCCGGATAGAGCAGATGGCCAGGCTTCTTGCGGAAGAAGGTGACCGTCAGATCCGCCCGGGCCGCGGCCCCGCGCACCAGCCCCGTCGCACCGTCGAGGCCGCTGGGCGTATCGATGGCGCAGATAGGTATCTTCGCGGTCTTCAACGCCGTGACCACCGCCAGCGCCGTTCCGGTAAGGTCTCTAGAGAGGCCCGCCCCAAACAGGGCGTCCACCACCACGCCGGCCCCCTCAAGGCTCTTCGGGCCCAGCGCACTGACCTCGCCGGTCCATTTCGCGGCGGCTTCGGCGGCCGCGCCCTTAAGCTTCTCCCGTGCGCCGAGCAGCACCACCTTCACCGGCCAGCCCGCCGCCGCGAGATGGCGCGCGGTCACGAACCCGTCGCCGCCATTATTGCCAGGGCCGCAGAGCACCGTCACAGATCGCATGACCCAGTGCCCCCCGATAGCCACCGCGACGGCGGCGCCGGCCGCCTCCATGAGGGTGGCGACCTTGGTCCCGGCCGCCGTGCTCGCCTGGTCCGCCGCGCCCATTTGGGTGGGCGTCAAGAGCGCGAGGTCGTCATGGGCGAGGGAGTCTTTGGCGTGGCTGTCCATCCCGACATGCTCAACGCGAGCGCCCTTGCGGATAAGCGTCGGAATCTACTTACGCGGCCCGCCCTGAGTAGTTTCCGAGGCTGCTTGGCTCTCTTCGGTCCCCGCATTGTGGCTTGGATATTAAAGGAGATCCGCCGTGCCGCGAACCTATGCCCCACGCGCCGTCGACGCCCTATTCGAGCGTGTCCAGGTCGGCGCCTTCCAGCTCGCCAACCGCATCGTCATGGCGCCGCTCACCCGCAATCGCGCGGGCCCGGGACTCGTTCCCGGCCCCCTCGCCGCGGACTATTATGCTGAACGCGCAACCGCGGGACTGATCATCGCCGAGGCGACGCAAATCTCCGCCCAGGCCCAGGGCTATGGCGACACCCCCGGCTGTTATACCGACGCCCAGGTCGCCCGCTGGCGCGAGGTCACCGACGCGGTCCATCTGGAGGGCGGGACCATCGTCGTTCAGCTTTGGCACACCGGCCGGGTCTCACACACAAGCTTCCAGGCGGGCGGCCAGCCCCCCGTGGGGCCCTCCGCCATCCGCGCCAAAACCAAGACATTCATCCCGGGCCAGGGGTTCGTCGAATGCGCGATGCCGCGCGCCCTGGGTCTGGATGAGATTCCGGCGATCATTGATGACTTCCGAAACGCCTGCATGCGCGCCCTGGACGCGGGCTTTGACGGCGTGGAACTGCACGGCGCCCACGGCTATCTGCTGGACGCCTTCCTGCGAAACGGGACCAACCACCGGACCGACGCCTATGGCGGCTCCATCGAAAACCGGGCGCGGCTTTTGCTGGAGGTCACCGAAACCTGCGCCCGCGCCATTGGCGCTGATCGCCTGGGCGTGCGTATCTCGCCTGTCTCCACGGCGGGGGATTCCCACGACAGCGACCCCCAGCCGCTGTTCGATCATGTCGTGGACCGTTTGAGCCCTCTGGGCCTCGCTTATGTTCATGTGGTCGAGGGCGAGACCGGCGGCTCAAGGGACGGTGTCCCCTTTGATTACAACGCCCTGCGCGATCACTTCGCAGGCGTCTGGATGGTCAATAATGGCTATGACCGCCGCATGGCCATCAATGCCGTGGCAAGCGGCCGGGTGGATCTGGTCTCTTTCGGGCGGCTCTTCATGGCCAATCCCGATCTGGTCCGGCGACTCAAGGAAAACGCCCCCTTAAACGCCCTCATGGATCCTTCCACCTTCTATGGCGGCGGCGCCCATGGCTACACAGACTATCCGACCCTGCATCAGTCTCAGACAGTTCCCACGCCGGCTGAGAGTTTGCTGGCGAGACGGCGCGCGACGCAATCGCGGCTGGTGGCCCTCGCGGACTAGCTGGCGCCAGGCCCTTGCATCAAAGCGATTCTGTCTGGTCCGAGACGGCCGCCTGGGTGGAGGCAATCGGCGCCATCGCCGCGGTGATTGGCTCGGGCTGGGTCGCGGCCCACGACTCCCGCGCCGCACGGCGACGCGAGGCAGACGCGGCCGCCGCCGCGGTCCTGAAAGAAGCGCGCGCCGCCCTGGCGACAAAGACCGCGGCGCTCAACCTGGCGATCCTGGCCGCCACCCAGATCCATGATCTGCATGTTCTCTTGATGGATGAAGCCTGGCGCGGTCGCGTCACCCGGGTTTCCGCGAGCCGCGCCCTCATGGCCACCGAGCGCATGCTCACAGCCTTTCCCATCCAGACCTTGAGCGACGCGGCGGCGATGGTGGAATTCATGCGTTTTCCCGCGTCGCTCGTCACAGCGTCGGAGATTTACGCCAACCTCGAGACCGACGTCCGCGCCGCCGCGCCGCCGGATCGCGCGGCCCTGTTCGAGACCTGCAACGGCCAGATGGCGCGCCTGGACGCTGCTTCCCAGAGACAACTGGGGGCGTTGAAGACGGCGCTGCGGTTGGAGGGGGTGGAGTCGGCGGGGGTGGCGACAAAAGCGCGCGAAGCTAAATCGACTTAAAGCGGAAACCGCTTGCTGACCCGGTCCACGCGGCCGCCGTCCTTGAGCGCCACGCCCGGCACGACGGAATGGTCCATAAACCCCATTTTCCCGTAGAAGGTCAGACCACCGATGTTGTCAGCGCGGATCGTCGCGTTGATGGCCGAGAGGCCGATCTGACGCGCGCGCTCGCGGGTTGCGGCGAAGAGCGCAGAGCCCACGCCCCGCTGCTTACCGTCGATGCGGGCAAAGGTGCCGATATCGCCAATGTCGTCAGGCAATTCGGGATAACGACCCAAGGTCTGAAAGCCCTCCAGCCGCCCGGTCTCCCGATCAACCGCGACGAAACAGCAGAGGACGCTGGAGCCAATCAGATAGGCATCGGCGAGGCGCTCCGGCGTAAACGGCTCCTCCAGCGCGGTCGTGCCGCCCCTGGCGATGATGGCGTTGATCAGTTCGGCCAGTTCGGGGGCGTCAACGGGCGTCGCGTCGCGGACGTCGATGCGTGGGCTCGCGTCCAGGCTCTCGCGCGACGATGTCGGCTCCATGCTGACGACTCCTAAAGCAGGTGTGGGGATCATGGGTTTCTAGCTAGAACACGCGCCCGCGACATAGCCGCGTCCGCCGCTTCCACCACCAGATCCCGGTCCGAGCGGATCGCTTCCAACGTCTGCCGCGCGACGATGTCCGGCGCCACGCCCTGGTCCTCCAGTCTTTGACCGGTCGGGTCCTCGAAGTCCTGGACCGCGACCTGAACCATACCGCCATCGGGAAGGTAGTAGCTATGCCCCGCGAGGACGGCGCCCGCCGTTCGCTCACCGACGAGAACGGCCCGGCCGTTGAAGCGCAGGCTTCGCGCCAGAATTTCAGCGGCGCTGGCGCTTCCGGGCCCCACCAGAACCACCAGGGGGCCGCGATACTGGAATGAGGCCGGCGTCTTAAAGTCGTTCAACGCGATGCGATCCAGCGGATTGAGACCGCGGCTCCGAAGCGCATGGCGCCCGTGAGCATCCATCGCCGTTCCCAAAGGCCGCCCTGGAGCCTCCAGAATCCCGGCGATCGCCTCCAAGACGACAATGGGGCCGCCATTGTTGTGGCGGAGGTCGAGGATCACGCCGGCCGTGGGGGCTGACGCCAACCGCCCCACGAGCCAAGCGCCGTCGTT
The DNA here is from genome assembly GCA_003136615.1 of Caulobacteraceae bacterium. Lineage (GTDB taxonomy): Bacteria > Pseudomonadota > Alphaproteobacteria > Caulobacterales > Caulobacteraceae > Acaudatibacter. The sequence goes on from PLFA01000059.1 coordinate 19,640, forward strand.
AAAATCGAAGCGGTTAAATCGCAACACCTCGACGCCGTCAGAAAGGGAATGGGCCTCGTGGCTAGGCTCTGGAGCCATCTGGGAGACAACGTAGCTGACCTGACGTTTGGGGCCATTGTCCATGGGCAGAATATCGAGGGTCATGCGGTCGAGCCCACAACTTGAGACCATATAGTTCCTTACAAGAAACTCCGAGCCGGGCTCGAACCCTTCGCGATCGGCTGATGATCCTTTTGGGAAATCAGCGACGACTCGCCAGCCATTCCGGGCCCATGACCGACCGGGCCAAAAGCCAAGACCCTCTGTATTTGGGGGCTTGGCGCATGTGGTTTTGGGCGGCGCGGCGCCAACGGGGGCCAAGAAATCCGCCGTGCCTCCAGGTACGACTGTTGTGTGAGAATCATTCAGTTTCGCGGTCATGGGAGTCATGACGAGAAGGTACAATTCGGCGTCGCTGACCGCCGCCGCAGCCTTGGGGCGAAATTCTCGCCTTACCGCCTCCCAGTTCTGTCCGTGGAAGGTCCGGTCATAATAGTGACGGTTGATGTCGTCCCAAACGGCGTCAAAGACCTTTAGGTTTCGGGCGACACGCTCGGCCGCCGTCTTCGGCGCCGGAAGCGGCGTGGGCGGCCCCACGAAATGCGCCCAGACGAAGAGCGCGATAAGGGCAACCGCGATGAGGGCGGCGGCGCCCGCGACGATCAGACCACACCCTTTCGCAAGACCGCGGAGCTTGGCCATGCAGCAATTAAGGGCGCCGCGGCGCGTTTCGCAACCGGCGGCTTTGGCCCGCGCCTAATCCTCGAACAGGAGAGAGAGCTGCGGCGACTCCTCTGGCGCATCCTTTCGCGCGGGACGGGGCTTTCGCGGGTTGTCATCCCCCAGGTGGCGCTTTCGGCTACCGTGCTTTTGGAATACCCGCCGAGCCGCCGCGCCATAACCGGGGGTCCGACGCAGAGCCGTCAGCCGGTCCTTGGCGTCTCGCGCCGCAAAGATGGGATCGACAATAGGCGCTGGATAACCTCGATGATCGGCTTCCATGGCGAGCCACGGCGTCTGCAGCAGCTCCAGGGGAACGTCCGCCAACTCAGGTATCCAACGGCGGGTAAAGACACCGTCCGGGTCCTGATCGCGGCCCTGTTTCACCGGATTATAGATGCGCGGCGTGTTGATCCCGGTCTGGCCAGATTGCATCTGGACCTGCGGCCAGTGGATGCCCGGCTCATAGTCGGTAAAGAGCCGCGCGAGCCTCTCGCCACTGGCCCGCCAATCCAGCCCCAGATGATAGCTGGCGAAAGACTGAACCATGGCGCGCATGCGGAAATTCAGCCAGCCGGTGGCGATCAAGCTGCGCATGCAGGCGTCGATAAACGGGATCCCCGTATGGCCGCGCGCCCAGGCCTGAAGGGCGGGGTCATCGGGGGCCGTGGGCCGGCGGGCGGCCTGATGAACCGGATGGAAGGCGCGGATTTCCAGGTCCGGTTCACTCTCCAGTTTCTGGGTGAAGTGGCCACGCCAATGCAGCCGGGCGATGAGGCTGTCGATGGCCGTGACCGGCACAGGTCTTAGGCTCGTCGGCGTTTCCGCTAGCGCGCGGCGGGCGCCATAGAGCCGCTGCAAGACCTCGCGAACCGACATGGCGCCGGTGGCGAGAGGAACCGACAGGCGCGAGCAACATCTCTCGCCGCTTAAAGGACTGGACATACCGCGCCGATAGTCCGCGCCGCGGCCAGCCAGAAAACTGTCGAGAAGATCCAAAGCGGCCTGCCGGGTTCCACACTGTGGCGCGACGCAGCCATCGTCGGCCAGGCCCAGGTCCTGGGCGGTGGGAATCGGCGCGATCTTCGCGGCGTGAACAGGGGTCAGGCGTTGGGGCTCCGCGGCGCAGAGCAAGGCCATGAAGCGGGCATAGTGGCCCGCCCACCGATCCCGCGTTCCGGTGCGCGAACCCCGGATAACGCCCGTCTGGCTGAATTCGGCGACGGAGATCCCCTGCGTTCCGCAAAAAGCCCGCACGGCCATATCGCGCTGGAACGTCCAGAGGTTCCCCGTCTCCTCATGCGCCAGCAGCCGCGCGATCCCCACGGCGGCATGAATCTTCGCCAGAACATCCACGACACTCCCCACCCGCACAATCAGCGGCGCGCCCAACTGCGCCAGACGCCGCGACAGCTCTTCAAGGGCGGCGCGCTGGGCGATCCACTGGCGGGCGGAGGTGTCGGCCAGACGCCAATAGTCCGGCTCGACCACATAGAGCGGCAGCACTGGGCCCGCCACCGCCGCGAGGGCCAGCGGTTCATGATCAAAGGTGCGCAGATCGCGCTTGAACCAGACGACCTGGATCATGGGGCAGGCTCCGCGAGCCCCTCGAGAAACGCCTCCGCCTCGGCCAGGATGGCGCCCTGGCGTTCCTTGGACCAACCGGCGAGGATGCGGTAGGGCATGGCCAGGCGCGGATTGTGCGCGAGCTTATCCTTCTGGCGGATCAGGAACGCCCAATAGAGATAGTTGAAGGGGCAGGCCCCCGGGCCCGTCTTCTGCTTCACATCATAGGCGCAGCCGGCGCAAAAATCCGACATCCGGTCGATATAGGCCCCCGAAGCCGCATAGGGTTTGGACGCCATGTGTCCGCCATCGGCGAAGACCGCCATACCGAGTGTGTTGGGCATTTCCACCCACTCGAAGGCGTCGGCATAGACGGCCAGGTACCAGCGCTCGATCTCGCGGGGCGCGACCCCGGCCAGGAGGGCGAAGTTCCCGGTCACCATCAGACGCTGGATATGGTGCGAATAGGCGAATTTGCGCGTGTCGCCGATGACCTGGCTGAGGCACCGCATAGTCGTCTCGCCGGTCCAGTAGAACGCCGGCAGAGCCCGGGTCGCCCCCAGCGCATTGCGCTCGGCATATTCCGGCATCAGGGTCCAATAGACCCCGCGTATATATTCCCGCCAGCCGAGGATCTGGCGTACGAAACCCTCCACCGCGTTGAGCGGCGCGGCCCCCGACCGCCAGGCCACCTCCGCCGCCGCGCAAACTTCCCGGGGCGAGAGCAGACCGATGTTCAGCGCCGGTGACAGGAGAGAGTGGAACAGGAACGGCGCGCCGCCCTTCATGGCGTCCTGGTAGTCGCCGAAGCGCGGCAGAGCGTGGGTGATGAAATCATCCAGCGCGCGCAGGGCCTCGGCGCGGGTGACCGGCCAGCCGAATGCCTCCGTCTCCCCGAAATGATCGCCAAACCGCGCCTCCGCCAGGGCCATCACCGCGCGGGTCGTCTCGTCGGGTGCGAAGCGCAAGCGTGGCGGCGGCGCGACCTTGGCCGACAGGGCCTTGCGGTTCTCGGCGTCGAAATTCCATTCGCCCCCCGCCGGCCTGTCCCCCTCCATCAGGATGGCATGCTCCCGCCGCATCTCGCGATAGAAATGCTCCATGCGCCATGTGCGCCGCCCCCTAGCCCAATCGGCGAAGCGCGCCCGGCTGGCGAAGAAGCGCTCGTCCGGGGGAATTTCCACCGGCGTTCCGGTCAGCGCGCTCCAGGTCTGGACCATCTCCAGGACCCGCCATTCGCCAGGCTCGGTCACCACCAGACGGCCCGCCGCGTGACGCTTCACGGCGCGCTGTACTTCCGCGGTCAGTTCGCCGGTATTTTCCGGATCGTCCAGCGCCACATAGTCCACCTGAACGCCGCTCTGCCGCAGTTCCGCCGCGAAATGGCGCATGGCCGAGAGGACCAGCACGATCTTCTGCTTGTGGTGGGCGACATAGGTGTTCTCCCCCCTCACCTCCATCATCAGGACAACGTCATGCGCGGGATCGAGGCCGCGCAGCGACGACATACCTCTCGAAAGCTGATCGCCCAGAATGATCCGAAGGGCGTTCATGAGGTTTGCGCTCCGGTCGGGCGCGGCGCCCCCGGGGACGCGCCGGCGCACCGTTTCGAGCAGTGCTTCACCTGCTCCCAGTCCCTGGCCCACTTTTTGCGCCAGGCGAAAGGCCGCCCGCACCGCGCGCAGAGCTTTGTCGGCAGATCAGCTTTCCCGCGCATCTTCGCCATGACCGGGGTCTAGTCGCGATTTGGGCCGGCATGAACAGGCCTGCGTAGATTCCCCGCCTTACGGCGCCGCACGGCTGGCTCTAGATTCCCCCGTGCAAAAGGAACCCCATCATGAACGCCGACCATCAATTGAAAACAGACGTCCTCGCCGAACTGGCCTGGGCGCCGGGCGTCAATGCCGACCATATCGGCGTCACCGCCGACCATGGCGTGGTGACCCTGACGGGCCATGTGGACGCCTATTGGCAGAAACTGGCCGCCGAAAAGGCTGTCGGCCGGGTCCAGGGCGTCAAGGGGGTGACCGAAGAGATCGAGATCCGTCTGCCGGCGCACATCAAGCGCACCGACGATGAGATCGCCGAGGCGGCTCTGGATCGCCTGGCCTGGGAAAGTGCGATTCCCAAGGACGCCGTCAAAGTGAAAGTCGAAAACGGCTATGTGACGCTCACGGGCGAAGTCGAGGGGCGCCATCAGTGGGAGGCCGCCGCAAGAATGATCCGATCGCTCGGTGGCGTAACGGGAGTCTCCAACTGGATCTCCCTCAAGGCCCAATCAGACACCACCACGCTCCACGATGATATCGTTCACGCCCTGCATCGGTCCTGGTTCTTTGACAAGGATACGGTCCATGTCAGCGCGGTGGGCGGCAAGGTTCACCTTACCGGCGTCGTGGACTCCTGGGTCGACCGCCAAACCGCGGCCGAGACCGCCTGGAAAGCCGCCGGAACGACATCAGTCCAGAACGACATTCGGGTGAGCTGAGCCTCGCGCGGCGCCCTCAAAGGGTCACCACCACCTTGCGCGCCGAGACGCCGCGCTTCTGCAGGGCCAGACCGGTGAAAATCCCGGCCAGTCCTTCGCCCGCCACGACGAGGGGATCGGGCGCGGCCACATAGCGGCCCTGCGCCAGGGCCGAGGGCAGGAAGTCGTCATAGATCATCGGGCCCACTTCATTGTGGATCAGGCTGCTGCCGAAGATGAAATGGGTGCGGATGCCCCTCAGGCGCGCGATCAGGGCGAGGGAGGTATTGGCGATCATGAAGCGCGCCAGGAGCGGGATCAAGAATGAGGGCTTCAGCGGCCCAGGCGGCACCTCGCCAAAGGCCACGGACGTCGAGGCCAGAGCGACGAACTTGTTCCCGGGGCAGGCATGAACCACGTCGAGGCAGAACTCGGCTGAGCCCAGGCCAATGGNNCGGAGAGGCGGTGGTGAAAACCTCATAACCCGCGGCGGTGGCGAGCTGGATCGCGTTGCTGCCGACGCTCGTGGATCCGCCCCAGATCAGAAGCGCCTTGCCCGTGGGCTCCGGCGTCGCGGACGGGTATTGGAGCGCCAGAAAGTCCTTCTCGAAGAGGCCGCAGGCCGCCGTGGAAAGACCCAGTGGCAGAACCGCGGCGCTTTCATAGGCCATGGCCTCGGGGATCGGCGTCGCCATGAAATCCAGCAGCACGGTATATTGCTGAAACGCGCCCTCGGCCGAGCGATTACGCCCCTTATCCCCGCCCACCGCGTGACCCAGCACCCGGTCGCCGACCTTGAAACGGGTGACGCCGTCGCCGATCTCCACAACCTCGCCGGCCACGTCGGAGCCCATGATGAAGGGGGGCCTCACCCAGGGAAACACAAAGCCGGCGAAGGCCGGGGCCAACCAGTCCACGGGATTGATCGCGATGGCGTGGTTTCGGACGACAATCTCATTGCCGCCGGGCGGGGTGTAGGGCGCGGGCCCGATCTCGAATCCAGCGCCCTTGGGGAGCAACCAGACGGCGGTGTTGTCGGGCATCGGGACGAGTCTTTCTGGCGGCGGAGCGCGCCTTACGACAGAGATGGGGCCTAGCCGCGCCCGACGAAAGGCATGGCGCTCGCCATCAGGGTCATGAACTGAACATTGGCCTCCAGGGGCAGACCCGACATATAGGCCACCGCCTCGCCCACATGGTCCACCGACATCACCGGCTCCACTATGGTTTGACCGCTGGCCTGCGGCGCGCCCCGCAAGGAATAGGCGCTCATCTCGGTCAGGGCGTTGCCGATATCGATCTGGCCGCAGGCGATATTATAGGCCCGCCCATCCAGCGAGAGTGATTTGGTCAGGCCCGTGATGGCGTGCTTGGTGGAGGTATAGGGCGCGGAATGGACCCGGGGCGTGGTCGCCGAGATCGAACCATTATTGATGATCCGCCCACCCTGCGGCGTCTGTGTCTTCATCACGCGATAGGCGCCCTGCGCGACCAGAAAGGCGCCGGTCAGATTCACCGCCACCACCTTCGTCCATTGGGCGAGAGTCACATCCTCGAAGGGCGCCGGCGGGCCGGCGATCCCGGCATTATTGAACACCACATCGAGCCGTCCATGGACCTCGACGAGGCGCTGGAAAAGCGCGTCAACGGCCTCGGGGTCACTGACATCACACGCCACGGCCATCGCCTCGCCGGGCGCCCCCTCCGCCAGGAGCGCTGTCTCCTCCAGCCGCTCCATCCGCCGCCCCGCCAGAACGACCTTGTCGCCCCGCGCCAGCAGGGCCAGCGCGACGGCCCGGCCAACGCCACTGCCGGCGCCCGTGATGAGGGTAACTTTGGGTGGTGTGTTGATGGGACGATCCTCTTTGTGAGCAAGAGAGACGCAGTAAAGAGAAGACGCAACCGGAGACTTCTGATGGCCGCCTCGACCGAACCCCGCGCGCGGACAATGGACAACTTAAGTTGGGAGCCGCTCTTCGCCCTACATCTCGACGTCGCCTATGACCGTCTGCAGAAAATCGGCGCCACGCCCCTGGGATGGCGCGGCATCTATCCCGTCAATGGGGGTTCGTTCGCGGGGCCCAAACTGAAAGGAAAGGTCATGCCCGACGGCGCCGACTGGGTGATCCGCCGCGCGGATGGCGTCACGGAGATCGATGTGCGCCTGGGCCTCCTCACAGATGACGGAGCAACCATCGCCATGGCCTATACGGGTCTGCTCGCCATGACCGAAAGCGCGGGCGCGCGCTTTCGCCGTCGCGAGCCGGTCGCCTATGAGGAAACCTATATTCGCACCACACCCCGTTTCGAGACCGCCGACCCGCGTTATGAGTGGCTGAACCGCGTCATCGCCGTGGCCAATGGCGGCCCGCCCGGCGCCTCACCCACCTACCAAGTCTTCGCGATACTTTAGGAGGCCGCGCCTGTCGCCGCCACGATCGCCGCGGCGGCAGCCAGCTTGTGGCGCGCCTGCCAAGGCGGCCCGAGGGATCGCCCCAGGGTGGTGAGGAAAGCCTCAAGATCGTCGCGGCCGAGCGCTTTCGCCGCCTCGGCGAACACCTGATCACGGTCGTACCAGACCACCCGCCATCCCCGCGCCTCGGCCGCCCGGGCCAAGGCCTGACGATACATGATGGAATCCGCCATGGTCGCGGCCCGTGTGTCGATAATCCTCTCTTCAATGGTCGGCGGCAGAGCGGGGCAGACCCGCAGGGCGATGGCGCCGACGGGCTGGGCGACCCTGGCCGCCAGGGCGTTCAGCGCCTCCCGTGCGCCCTCCTCGGCCGCCACATGTACCCGCTCCACCAAGGCGATGGCCTCGGGAAGGGAAATCTCCCGCGCCCAGGGGCTTCCGGCATAGCGGCGCACGGCCCAGGAGCCCTCGTGATGATAGGGGTGTGTAGGCAAGTCATGGGTCAGGTCGATGCGCCGACGATCCAGGAGCTCGCCGCCGCGCGCCAGCGTCACCAGTTCCGCGGAATTGCCGTGCTCGGCCACGCCCACCCCGGCGACTTGCGGCATTGCTCAACCGGATGGAAGCTCAAGATCACGAAACCGGACTGATAACATAAAGAGGGGATATCAAATGAACTGGAACATTCTTGTTCGTCAGACTCACCGCTGGGTTTCCATCGCCTTCACCTTGACGGTAATCATCAATTTCGCCGTCCGCGTACGCTGGACGCCGCCGCCCTGGGTGACCTATTCGCCACTTCTTCCATTGTTCATCCTGTTGTTCAGCGGTCTCTACATGTTCGTGCTGCCCTATGTGGTCAGGTCACGCGCGAAGAGTCGCGGGGCGCCGGCCTAGTCTAGCAACCCCTTTCCGGCGAGGATTTTCGGCGCCCACTTCTCGACCCGC
>PLFA01000157.1 GCA_003136615.1 Caulobacteraceae bacterium
TGCTCTGGACCCAGGCGAGCTATGCCGTGACGGGCCTTCTGGGCCTAAGCTTCCTCGGCCTGGAGTTCAGCGAATTCGCGCGCATGGTGGCCATGGGCGCCGGCCCTGACCGTAGCGCCTTCCTCTCAGCCTTCTTTGCCCTCGTGGGCCTTCATGGCCTGCATGTGAGCATTGGCCTGTTGTGGTTGGGAACGGTCATGGCGCAGCTTTGGGCCAAGGGATTTCGTCCGGACATACAGCGGCGAGGTCTCTGCTTCGCCCTCTTCTGGCATGCCCTCGACATCATCTGGGTGGGCATTTTCACCAACGTCTATCTTCTGGGAACAATTCCATGAGTGAGCATGACGAGCCCATGGACGCGGCGCCTGGCGATCAGGACGCGGGGCCAGGAGCGTTCGCAAGGGGGCTGCGCAATTATCTGATCGGGATGACCCTGGCGGCTGGCTTGACCGTCGCGGCTTTCTGGGTGGCCAGCGGCACAAACCTCGTCTATGCGCCCGGCGTGCCCATGGCCCTGGCGGCCCTGGCGGTCGCCCAGATGGGCGTTCACCTCGTCTTTTTTCTGCACATCACCACAGGGCCAGACAACACTAACAACGTCCTGGCCCTGGCGTTCGGCGTGCTGGTGGTGGGCATCGTGATCGGCGGCTCGATGTGGATCATGTATCACCTGAACGCCAATATGGGGTCCATGGCGGGCATGATGAGCCTGCAGACGCAGCGCTGAGACACGGAACACTGCGCGAAAAACCTTGGCCGCCAGCGCCCAGGCGCCTTAACTCCCGCCCATGACCGATACGCCGCATATTCTCGTCACGGGGTCCTCCCGGGGCATCGGCCGGGCGATTGGAGAGACTCTAAAGGCGCGCGGCGCACGAGTTGTGGGACATGCCCGCCATGACGGGCCGGACGTCCTTGGCGCGGACCTGTCAGACCCCGTCGCCGCCGACCGGCTGTGGGATGCGGCTGGGGAGCGTCTGGATGGCCGCATCGACGTGCTCATCAACAATGCCGGTGTCTTTGAAGCGGTCTCGCCGGACGATGAACTGCGGACATGGCATGACGCCTGGAGCCACACGCTTCAGGTCAACCTTCAGGCCAGCGCCGACCTGTGCCGCCGCGCGGTGCTGGATTGGCAGGCCTCGGGGCGGAGCGGCCGGATCATCAACATCGCGAGCCGCGCCGCCTATCGCGGCGATTCGCCCCTTCACTGGCACTATGCGGCCTCCAAGGCCGGTATGGTGGCCATGACCAAGACCGTCGCCAGGGCCTATGCAGGGGAGGGGATTCTCGCCTTCGCCGTCTGCCCGGGCTTCACCATGACCGGCATGGCGGAGGACTATTTGGCGAGCCGAGGCGGCGATGCGCTCTTGGCGGATATCCCCCTGGGCCGGGTCGCCGAACCCGAGGAGGTGGCCAATATCGCCGCCTATCTGGCCCTCGACGCTCCGGCCTCCATGACAGGCGCGGTGATTGATGTGAACGGCGCGAGCTTCGTGCGTTAAGCGCGCTTACGCGTCAGGGCGGCGCTCAAGGGCGCGCGGTGCTTGACGGACTTGAGGCAGATCATGGTGGAGGAGCGCTGCAGGCCGGGCAGAAGCGAGATGCTGAAGCGCAGCAGATCGTCCAGGTCGTCCACATCGCGACAGACCAGTTTCAGCATATAATCGGCCTCGCCTGCAGTCGTATAGCATTCCAGTATAGCAGGGTTTTGCAAAACGGCCTCTTCGAAGGCCGCGCGGCGGGAAAAGTCGATCATCACTTGGACGAAGGCGAAGACGCCAAGCCCCATGGCGCGGGCGTCCACGTCCGCGACGTAACCGCGAATAACACCGGCGGTCTCCAGCGTCTGAACCCGCGTCCAGCAGGGCGTCTTGGATAGCCCCACGGTGTCGGCCAAGCTGGCGAAGGATTGCCGGCCGTCGCGTTCCAGCGAGGCGATGATCGCCACATCCATCTGATCCATCGTCGCATCTCCGGGCTTGCGCAAAAGAACATTTGTTCTGCCAGAAAACCAATCCGAGGAAAACGAGGAACAATGTTCGGAATGAATTGGGCTATGGCTGCGCTATGAGCGCGCCCTCCGTCCAAATCGCCATGACTTTGGCCGCGCCCGGTCCGACCTATGCCAGCTATCTGCGCCTGGATGAGATCCTGAACGCCCAGGCGCCGCTTTCCGGCACGCATGATGAGATGCTGTTCATCGTCATCCACCAGGCCTCCGAGCTCTGGATAAAGCTATGCCTGCATGAACTTTCCGCCGCGCGCGCCGCGATTGCCGCCGATAATCTGGCGCCGGCCCTGAAGATGATCGCGCGGGTGTCGCGGGCGCAGGATCACATGATCCAGTCTTGGAACGTGCTGGCCACCATGACCCCGCGCGATTTCGCCGGCATGCGGGAGGCCCTGGGCAAGAGTTCAGGCCTGCAATCCCACCAATACCGCCTCATGGAGTTTATGATGGGGGCCAAGAAGCCCGACATGATCGCGGCTTTCGAAGCCTTTCCGGACGTTCGGGCGCAGCTGCTCGCCGAGCTCGCGCGGCCAAGCCTTTATGATGAAGCCATTGGCCTTTTGGCCCGGCGCGGGTTCGATCTGCCGCGCGAGACCTATGAGCGCGATTTCAGCCAGCCCTATGTCGCGGCGCCCGCCGTGGAGGCGGCATGGGAGCAAATCTACCGCCAGCCCGATCTCTATTGGGACCTTTATGACCTGGCGGAGAAACTGGCGGATGTGGAGTACCGCTTCCAGCTCTGGCGATTCGGCCACCTGAAGACCATCGAGCGGATCATCGGGTTCAAGCGCGGAACGGGTGGCACGGCGGGCGTGCATTATCTCGCCTCCCTGATGAAGGAGGTCTTCTTCCCCGAGCTTCTCGATGTGCGAAAGGCATTTTGATGAGTCCGGCCCTGATCCTCACCCGCGCCGCGCCGCCCGCCGATATTCTGGCGGCTGACGCCAATGATCCGTTACGCGGCTTCCGCGCCCGCTTTCAGCTTCCCGAAGGGCTGATCTATCTGGACGGCAATTCCCTGGGCGCGCTTCCGGCGGCGACCCCCGCGCGCCTGGCGAGGGCCATCGATCATGAGTGGGGTCACGATCTGATCGGCAGCTGGAACAGTCATGACTGGTTTGGCGCCCCCCGCCGGGTGGGCGACAAGATCGCCGGCCTGATCGGGGCGGGGGCGGGCGAGGTCATCGTCGCGGACTCCGTGTCGGTCAATCTCTTCAAGCTGCTGACCGCGGCGTTGGAGCGCCAGGCTGGACGCCGGACCATCCTCTCCGAGCCCGGCAATTTCCCCACCGACCTCTATATGGCCCAAGGCCTGGCGCGGATGCTGGGCGACCGCGCCCTTCGCACAGTCCCCGCCGACGACATTATCGCGGCCATCGACGATGACACCGCCGTCGTGATGCTGACCCACGTTCATTACAAGACAGGCCGCAAGCTCGACATGGCCGCCATCACAGCGGCCGCCCATGCCAAGGGCGCCCTGGTGCTTTGGGATCTCAGCCACAGCGCCGGCGCCATTCCCGTGGACCTTAACGGCTGCGGGGCCGATCTGGCGGTGGGCTGCGGCTACAAATATCTGAACGGCGGCCCGGGCGCCCCGGCCTTTCTTTTCGTCGCGCGACGCCTGCAGGATGAGCTCGTCTCGCCCCTGGCCGGCTGGATGGGCCATGCCCGGCCCTTCGACTTCATCGACGATTATGAGCCAGGCGCGGGCATAACGCGCTTTGCCTGCGGTACGCCGCCCATGCTCAGCCTGATCGCCCTGGAGCAGGGGGTGGATCTCATACTGGACGCCGATCCTGGTCTCATCGCCGCCAAGGCCGAGGCCTTAAGCGAGATGTTCATCAGATCGGTCGAGACCCGCTGCGCCGGGCTGGGCCTGTCTCTCGTCAGCCCCAGGGCCTTCGCGGACCGTGGCAGCCATGTCTCCTTCGCCCATGAGAGGGCCTATGAGATCTGCCGGGCCTTGATCGCTCGGGGCGTGGTGGGTGACTTCCGCGCGCCGGACGTCGTGCGGTTTGGATTCACGCCCCTGTATACCCGCTTCAGCGATGTCTGGGCCGCCGGCGACGCCTTGGCCGATGTCCTCGAGACGCGGGCCTGGGATTCCCCTGCCTTCCGTGTGCGGACAGCTGTCACGTGATCCCCCAAGCTTCGCCCTCTACCGCCAGATTGGAGCCGCGCCCATGAACGCCCTGAGCCCCATCGCCGCCGCGCCGCCCGTCGTCTTTCCGAGGGCCGACGGCTCCCGCGTGCCCTATGCGGTGTTCAGCGATCCGGCGATCTATGAGCTAGAGCAGGCGCGCATCTTTCGCGGGCCTACCTGGAGCTTTCTCGCCCTCGAAGCGGAGATCAAACAACCGGGCGACTTCAAGAGCACCTTCATCGGCGATACGCCGGTGGTGGTCACGCGCACCGAAGAGGGGGGCCTTGCGGCCTGGGTCAATCGCTGCGCCCATCGCGGCGCCATGGTCTGCCGGCAATCGCGGGGCAATGCGGCCTCCCACGCCTGCGTCTATCATCAGTGGCGATATGACCTGGAGGGCAATCTCGTAGGGGTGCCGTTCCTGCGCGGCATCGGCGGTCAGGCCGGCATGCCCCCGGAGTTTGACCGGTTGGCCAACGGCCTGCGAAAGCTGCGCGTGGCGAGCTATGCGGGCCTCGTCTTCGCCACCTTCAGCGACGAGGTGGAACCCCTGGCCGACTATATCGGTCCGGTCATGGGCGGGTTCATCGACCGCATCTTCCACAAGCCCGTGGAATATCTCGGCTGCACGCGGCAGTTCTCGAACTCGAACTGGAAGCTCTATCTGGAGAACGTGAAGGACCCCTATCACGCCAGCCTGCTGCACCTGTTCCACACCACCTTCAATATCTACCGCGTGGGCATGAAGGCTCATTGCGTCACCGATGGGGGCCATGGCCTTCACAGCCTGATCATGGCGATCAAACAGGATCAGACCGAGACCGCGAGCGCCTATAAGGACCAGAAAATCCGCACCTTCGACAGCGGTTTCACCCTTGAGGATGAGGGCATCCTGGCCCTGATCCCCGAATATGACGTGCTCGCCACCAACCACATTCAGCCGATTTTCCCGCAACTGGTGATCCAGCAGATCCACAATACCCTGGTGGCGCGCCAGCTTCTGCCGAAGGGGCCGGATCACTTCGAGCTGATCTTCCACTTCTTCGGCTATGAAGATGACGATGCGGAGATGCGCAAACTGCGGATCAAGCAGTCCAATCTCGTCGGGCCCGCCGGCTACATATCCATGGAGGATACCGAGGCCACCGAGCTCGTTCAGCGCGGCGTGGCGCGCGACGGCGACCTCACCTCGGTCATCGACATGGCGGCCGGCGCGCCGGACCAGTCCGACACCCTCATCACCGAATCCCTGATCCGCAGTTTCTGGGCGGGCTACAGGAAGCTGATGGGTCTGGACACTCTGGTCGAGGCGACGGTTTGAACCTCGAGGGGGACCCCGCCCTGCGTCAGGAGATGCTGGCGCTGCAGGATGAATATATCTCCACCCTCGACACCGACGCCCTGGAGCATTGGCCAGAGATGTTCGTCGAGGATTGCCTCTATGAGATCATCCCCAAGGAGAATGTGGATCTGGGCCTCCCCGCCCCGGTGATCCATTACGACAGCCGCCGCATGCTCCGCGATCGCGTCGTCTCGCTTCGCCACGCCAATATCTTCCAGCCCGCGGTCTATCGGCACTTCACCTCCGGCCTCGTGATCGCGGCGGCCGGGGACCCTCAGATCGAGATGCGGTCCAGCTATATGGTGGTGAGGACCAGTCAGGCGGGGGATTCGACGGTGTTCCAGACCGGGCGCTATCATGATCTCGTCGTGCGCGACGGCGGGCGGTGGCGCTTCAAGAGCAAGCGCGTGATCTACGACACCTCGCGCATTCAAACGGCCCTGGCGATCCCTATCTAAGGTCAATCCTAACCGTGGCGATGCGCTTAAGTGTCTCCTTTTCTCGGAGTGACCATGGCGAAGCTGGACGGGGCGAAGGTGGCGGTGATCGGCGGCGCTTCGGGCGTCGGCTTCGCCGTGGCGGCTGCGGCGATTGAGGCCGGCGCGCACGTGGTCGTCGGCTCCAGCCAGTCGGCGCGTATTGAAGCGGCGGCGGAAAAACTTGGGCCCGGCGCCAAGGGCGTGGCCGTGGACGTGAGGGACGAGGCCTCGGTCGCCGCCTTCTTCGAGGCCGCGGGTCCCTTTGACCATCTGGTCTTCACCGCCGGCGATTGGGGTCACATGTTCGGCGCGACGCGCGATCTCGACGTCGAAGCCAGCAAGGCCCGCATGGAGGTTCGGTTCTGGGGCGCGGCCCGGGCCGCCAAATACGCGACCCGTCAGATATCCAAAGACGGCTCGATCACCCTGACCGGCGGCATGCTGGCGCACCGGCCCATCCCGGGCGCGCCCCTGACCACCGCTTCGGCCCATACGACGGAGGGCCTTGCCATCGGCCTCGCGCGTGACCTGGCGCCCGTTCGGGTCAACGCCGTGTGTCTGGGTCTGATCCTGAGCGAGCAGGTGCTGAACTGGGGCGAGGCCATGATCAAGGGCTTCACCGCGAACCTACCCCTGCCGCGCGGCGGAACCGTCGAGGAGGCGGCCGAGGCCTACCTCTACCTGATGCGCGCCACCTATGTGACCGGCCAGGTCGTGCGGGTCGATGGGGGTGGGAGTCTGGTCTGAGTTCAGGCTCCGGCCTAGCCCGTCGGTTCGCCCTTGCCGCTCACCGACCACCCCCCGCCCAGAGCCTTATAGAGCGAGACGAGATCGCTCAGGGTCTGGGCGTCCGATTGGGTCAATTGATCGCGGGTCTGCAGCAGGGCGTTTTCCGCGTTGAGCACATTGATGAACGTGACTGTCCCGACGCGGTACTGATCCTCGGCGATGGTCAGGCTGTTGGCGGACGCCTCCACCGCCTGAGCCAGGGAGGCGCGACGGTCATCCTCGGCCTTGTAGCGCGCCAGGGCGTCTTCCACGTCGCGGAAGCTGCCCAAGATCGTCTTGCGGTACGTCAGGAGGGCTTGCGTCCCCTCCTCCCGGGCCTCGCGGATCTGGGCGCGGGTCTTGCCGGCATTGAAGATCGGCACGGTGACGAGACCCGCGGCGATGGATTGAAGGTTGTCGCTCGCCACCAGGCCGTCCACGGAATTGCTGGCAAAGGAGGCCAACCCCAGGAGATTGAGCTTGGGATAGAGGTCCGCCACGTGCGCGCCGATCATGGCGTTGGCGGACGCCACGCGCCGCTCCGCCTCACGGATGTCAGGGCGCCGGCGCAGCAGGTCGGAGGGGAGACCCACGGCCAGGACGGGCGGGGGCGTCGGCAGTGGCGCACCGGCGGATTTCAATTCGTCGTTCAGCGTCGCGGGCGGCTGGCCGACTAGCACCCCCAGGGCATGCACCTGCGCCTCGGCTTCGGCGGTCAATTGGGGAATCTGGGCGGCCGCCGTCGCCACCTGCCCGGTCTGTTGATTGACGTCCAGATTGGTGACGAAGCCGTTCACCCGCCGGTCGTGGATCAGGCCGGCCAAGTCCTTCTGGCGTTGCAACTCGGCCTCGCCGATGGCGATGCGGGCCTGGAGCGCGCGAAGGGTCAGATAATCGTTGGCGATCTCCGCCAGCAGGGAGACTTGCCCATCCCTGCGGCTCCATTCCGCGGCTTCGGTATCGGCCCGCGCCGCTTCAACGTTCCGTCTCACCCCGCCGAAGACGTCGACTTCCCAGCTCGCGTCGAAGCCCACCGCATAGAGATTGGTGTGAGAGGGGATCGGCAGGCCGAGGCTCGAGGCCCCGTCGGCGCCGGAGGAGCTCTTGCGATTTGAGTTGAAGGTCAAGGCGTTGCCGGTCCCATTGATCGTGGGCGCCCCCTTCGCCGCTGCGACCCGCTCGCCAGCGCGAGCCTCCCGAACGCGGGACGCGGCGATCTGGAGATCGGGATTGTCCGCCAGGGCGCGCCGCATCAGATCGTTGAGGACAGGATCATTGAACGTGGTCCACCAGGTTGAGATGTCCTCTTCGGCCGGCGTAATGGCGACGTGGGGGGTTGTAGTGACCTCCGAAAAGGCCGACGGCGCGGTGACACCGGGCCGGTGATAATTTGGTCCCACGGCGCAGGCTTCCAGCAGAAGCGCCGCAAGGCCGACCACGGCCCATGCGGGAATTTGGCGGGCTCTCGGCTTCATGCCGCGGCCCCTCCCGCGCCGCCCTTGGCGCCCTGCATGAGCAGGAGCAGCGGGATCGCGGCGAAGACCACCAGCATCAGCACGTGGAATACGTCTACATAGGAGAGCATCTGCGCCTGTTGGCCCAGCGCCTGGTAGAGCAGGGCATTGGCCTGCGCCGCCGCGCTGGCCTTTGGCTGACCCAGGGCGATCAGCGCATGGGTCGTTTGGGCCATGCTATTCGCATAGTTCGGATTGAGGGGGTTGAGCGTCTCCACCATCCGGGCCTGGTGCCATTGCGACCTCTGGGCCAGCAGCGTCTGAACCGTGGAAATCCCGATTGTGCCGCCAAGATTGCGCGCCACATTCATCAGGGCCGACGCCTGATTGCTCTCACTTGGCTTCAATCCGACATAGGCCATGGTGGTGATGGGGACGAAAAGGAACGGCAGGCCCGCGGACTGGAACATCCGCGCCGTCGCCGCCGACTCGAAGGAGAGCTGCGTGTCCAGATGGCTCATATTCCAGAGCGCCAAGCCCTGGACCACGAAGGCGAAGCCCACGAGCAGGCGGGAATCGATCCGGCTCCCCAGAATGCCGGTCAGAGGCATGACCAGGATGGTCGCCAGTCCGCCGGCGGTAAGGGCCATGCCAGCGTCGGTCGCCGTGTAGCCGATGACCTGCTGCAGAAGCTGCGGGATGAACTGGGTGGTGCCGAAGATGATCACGCCCGTGATGAGCAGAAAGATCGTCGAGATGCCGAAATTGCGCCGCCCGAACATGGCGATGGGCACAATGGGATCCTTGCGCGTCAGCTCCCACGGGATGAACAGGAAGAGCGAAACGGCGGAGATGATCGCGGTTGTGAGGATGAAGGGGCTGGAGAACCAATTGTCTGTCTGGCCCCGATCAAGGGTCACTTCCAGCAGTCCGAGGAAGAGGGCGACCAGAATAAATCCCACAAAGTCGACTTTCAGGCCGCCCTTGAGAAGCTTGGCCCGATCACGAATCAGGGCCTCGGGTTCATCAACGAAACGGCTGACCAGGATCAGTGAGAGCGCGCCCACGGGGACATTGATCAAAAAACACCAATGCCAGGAAGAGTTGTCGGTGATCAGGCCGCCGATCACGGGCCCGATGGCGGGCCCGGCGATGACCACGATCCCATAGGCCGCGAAGGCCAGACTTCTTTGCCGAGGCGGAAAGGTGTCCACCAGCATCGACTGTTCCACCGCCGCCAACCCGCCGCCGGCGGCGCCCTGGAGGATCCGGGAAATGACCAGGCAGGTCAGGTTCGGCGAAATGCCGCACATGAAGGACGTGATAGTGAAGAGCGCCACCGAGATCATGTAATAGCGCTTGCGGCCGATGACGTTGGCCAGCCAGCCGGAGATCGGGATCACGATCGCCGTCGCGGCCAGGAAGCTGGTGGAGACCCAGGTCGCTTCCTCATAGCTGGCCGCNNGTCGCGATGGAAATCACCGCCACGATGGACCAGGGGTTGCGCTTTCCGGCCACCGACCGCTCTGGCGTCCAACCTTGGTCCGCGCCCGCCGCCGCCATTCTTAGCGCACCTTGACGGTGGGCTCGACCGACATGCCGGGCCCAAGCCAGCAGTCGTTCGGCGGATTATCGATGACGATTTTCACCGGCACCCGCTGCACCACCTTGACGTAATTGCCCGTGGCGTTCTCGGGCGGCAGAAGGGAGAANNGCGTCCACCTTGAGGGTCACCTTCTGGCCCGCCCTCATAAGATCGAGCTGAGTCTCCTTGAAATTGGCCGTCACCCAGATCTTTAAGGGCACGATCGCCATGAGCTGCGTGCCCGGCTCCACATAGTTTCCCACCGCCACGGTCTTCTGAGCGACATGGCCGGCCAGCGGCGCGGCGATCCGCGCATAGCCGAAATTGATATTGGCTTCGTTCAGCTGTGACTGGGCGGCCCGCTCCTGATCCTCGCCCGATGTGACCTGCGTGCGGCTGGCCTTCACCTGTTCGGCCTTGGCCCTGGCGGCCCTGACCGCCGCATCGTACTGGGCGCCGGTCTGGCGCGCCTGGGACTCCAGCTGATCAAGCTGCTGCTGGTCCACCGCCGCGGGATTGAGCGCTTTCAGCCGGCGATAGCGCAGCAGATCCCGGGCCGCATTGTCGGCCGGGGCGCTGGCGGCGTCGACGTCGGCGAGCGCCTGCTGATAAGCGGCCTCGTTCACCGCGATCTGCACCCGGGCGTTATCCACCTGAGCCTCGGCCTGGGCCTCCTGAGCCTTGGCCTGCGCGACCCTGGTCTCAAGGTCGGCGGAATCGATGGCGATCAGCGGCTGACCGGCGCTGACGGCCTGATTGTCGCCCACCAGGACCTGGGTCACCCGGCCGGAGACCTGCGGCGCGAGCCTTATGATGTGGGTGTCGATGAAGGCGTCGTC
>PLFA01000144.1 GCA_003136615.1 Caulobacteraceae bacterium
CCGCCGCCTCCGCGTCCAGCAATGGAGCCAAGATCAAGGCCGCCCCCGCCACCGCGATCATCGGCTATGATTTGGATTTTCCAGACACTTTGCTCAAGCTGTTCCCGCATTTTCCGGGCATGAAAGATAATTTCACCGCGCCCGGCGTTCTGGAGGCGACGGCCTTCCGCAATGGCTCGCTTCAGGGCGCCTATCTGATGATCGCCGCCCGGGCGCTTGGCTTTGACTGTGGGCCCATGTCCGGGTTCGACAACGCCAAGGTCGATGAGCTCTTCTTCGCGGGGACCAACATCAAGTCGAATTTCATTTGCTCGATCGGTCATGGCGACACGGCTGGACTGTTCGATCGTCTGCCCCGCCACGATTTCGACGACGTGTGCAAAATCCTCTGACGACCAATCCGCCATCGCGGGTTCTCGTTATCGATACCTGCCTGAACGCCTGCCAGGCGGCGGTGTCTCAAGGCGGCGGGGTGGTGGCCAGTCGCAGCGAGCCCATGTCCCGCGGCCATCAGGAGCGCCTTGCGCCCATGATCCGCGAGGTCATGACGAACGCTGGCCTCGGCTTCGCCGACCTGGACCGGATCGGCGTCACGGTTGGGCCGGGCTCCTTCACCGGCCTGCGCGTGGGACTGGCCTTTGCCAAGGGTCTCGCCCTGGCGCTTGGCTGCCCGTGCGTGGGAATCGGCGCGCTTGAAGCCCTCGCGGCGAGCGAGGCGGATGGGGCCGATTGCGCCGCCGTCATCGACGCCGGACGCGGTCGGGTCTTTCTACAGCTTTTCAGCGCTAAGCTCTTGCTCATCAGGCACGCCTTGACCGGCCCCGACGTCATGGACCTGGATGTCGCCAATGCCCGCCTTCTTGAGGTCTTTCCCCAAGGCGACTTCACCCTGATTGGCCCCGGGGCGGCGTTGCTCGCGGGCGCCTGGCCTTGCGCCCGCCTGCTCCCGCGCGACGTTCCGGAGACCGCGGCCCTTATCCGTCTCGCAGGGGCGGCGCCTGACGTACCGGCGCGGCCGCTCTATCTGCGGGCCCCAGATGCGACGCCGAAGGCCATGAGAGGCGTGTGATGAAGATCCTGACGGCGGGACCTTCGGCCGCGCCGATCCTGGCCGCGATCCATAGGGAGGCCTTCGACCCGGGCTGGAGCGAGACGAACATCCGCGAGTTGGTTTCCAGCCCGGGCGCTTTCGCACTGGTGGCCGAGGATGAGGGCGCGCCCCTGGCTTTCGTCATAGCCCGAACCGCCGCGGATGAGGCGGAGATCCTGACCCTCGCCACCTTGCCCGCNNCTGGAGGTGGGCGAGGACAATCCCGCCGCCCGCGCCCTCTACGACACATTAGGATTTGAGACCGTGGGTCGTCGGCGCGGCTATTATGCTCGCCCCGGCGGCGGCGAAGACGCCCGCGTCCTGGCCTGCTATCTTTGATCGGCATATCTTTGATGTCTGGCCAACCTTAACAGAGAGGGGCTCAAGCCCTATTCTCTCGGTATGCCACGAAAGGATGGGGCCTGATTGGAACGGCTTGAGCAACTCTGCCACGATAAGGGACTTCGCATGACAGAGCAGCGACGCGTCGTCGCGCGCGTCCTGTCGGCCTGCGCCGACCANNCGCCACGAGTTTCGCGACGGCCGCGCCCGTTATGAGGAAGTCAGCGACACCCATCACGACCATCTTATCGATATGAAAAGCGGCGCCGTGGTGGAATTCATCGACGAAGAGATCGAGGCCTTGCAACAGGCGGTCGCCAAACGCCTGGGATACCGGCTGGTGGACCACCGCCTGGAGCTCTATGCCGTGCCCGCAGATGAGTGAGCCCACCCCCAAACGCGTCCCAAAGCGCCTATTTATCAGGACTTATGGATGCCAAATGAATGTTCTCGACAGCGAGCGCATGGCGGATGTTCTGGCGCCGCTCGGCTATAGCCTGTCAGACACGCCCGATGACGCCGATCTCGTGGTCCTGAACACCTGCCATATTCGGGAGAAGGCGACCGAGAAGGTCTATTCGGAACTGGGCCGGATAAAGGCCCTCAAGACTGCTCGGGCCGAGGCCGGCGAGACGATGCTTATCGCCGTCGCGGGGTGCGTCGCCCAGGCCGAAGGGGCCGAGATCATGCGCCGCCAGAGCGCCGTGGATCTGGTCATCGGGCCCCAAAGCTATCACCGTCTCCCGGAGCTGATCGCACGCACGCACCGGGCGGGCGGGGAGCGCCTGGCGGCGGATTTCGAGGCCGCAGCGAAGTTCGACGCCCTGCCGAAAGACCGCAACGCGCGGGGGGTGACGGCCTTCCTCACCGTGCAGGAGGGCTGCGACAGGTTCTGCACCTTCTGCGTGGTGCCCTATACGCGGGGGGCGGAGGTTTCTCGGCCCGCCGAGGCGATCGCGTCGGAGGCGCGGGGTCTTGCCGCCAAAGGCGTGCGCGAGATCACGCTGCTCGGCCAGAACGTCAATGCCTGGAACGGCGAGGGCGCACGGGGCCTGGCAGGCCTCATCCGACAGCTCGCGACCATCCCGGGGCTGGCGCGGATTCGCTACGCCACGAGCCATCCGGCGGATATGGATGACGCCCTGATCGCCGCCCATGGGGAGGTTTCGGCCCTCATGCCCTACTTGCATCTGCCCGTTCAGGCGGGTTCCGACCGCGTCCTGCGCGCCATGAACCGCGCGCACACGGCGGACAGCTACATTCGCACCATTGAGAAGGTCCGGGCCGCACGGCCAGACATCGCCATCTCCGGCGACTTCATCGTGGGCTTTCCCGGCGAGAGCGAAGCGGACTTCGAAGCGACACTCGCCCTGGTCAAGGAGGTCGGCTACGCGAGCGCTTTCTCCTTCAAATATTCCCGCCGGCCGGGGACGCCGGCCGCCGCCCTCCCGGGCCAGGTGGATGAGGCGGTCAAGGGCGAACGCCTGGCCAGGCTCCAGGCGCTCTTGGAGAGCCAGCAGCGCGCCTTCAACGCCCACCAAGTTGGGCGGACATGCCCGATCCTTCTGGAAAAGCCCGGCCGACTGCCGGGCCAATTTATCGGGCGCAGCCCCTATCTCCAATCGGTCCATTGCGACGCTGAGCTGAGCCAGATTGGCAAGATCATTCCTGTGGAGATCACAGCGTCGGGCCATAACAGCCTCTCGGGCCGCATTCTGGAAATGGCTTGAGGCGCGGACCTTCCGAGTTTGTGCCTCTGGCGGATGAGGCGGTGCGCGCCGTGGCTGGTCCCGGCGGACGTCACGTCGCCCTGATCGAGGACGCGTTCAAGGTGCTCGTTGAGACGCCTGGCGGCGGGGTTTCCCTCAACGGCGAAGCGGACGCCCGGCGCGGCGCCAAGCGCGCCATCGAATCCCTGGCGGGGCGGGTGGCGGGTCACCTTGAGATCACACCATCCGATGTGCGCCTGGCCATCGACGAAGCGCGGGTGGGGTCCGGCGGGGCTCCGCATCACGTATCAAGGCGCGGGGCTGTCGCCGCCAAGACCGCCTCCCAGGCGCGCTATCTGGAGGCACTCGCGGATCACGATCTGGTCTTTGGCCTGGGTCCCGCCGGGACCGGCAAGACCTTCCTGGCCGTGGCCCACGGCGCTGGACTTCTGCGGTCTGGCGCGGTTGAGAGGCTTGTGGTGACCCGCCCCGCGGTGGAGGCGGGGGAGCGCCTGGGGTTTCTACCGGGCGACCTGACCGAAAAGGTCGATCCCTACATGGCCCCTGTGTGGGAGGCCCTGACCACGATCTTGGGCGCGGACGCCCTGCGCCGCCGGCGCGAGCGCGCGGAGATTGAGGTCGCCCCCATCGCCTTCATGCGAGGGAGAACTCTTAGCCATGCCTTTATCATCGTGGATGAAGCCCAGAACACCAGCCGCCTGCAGATGAAGATGGTGCTGACCCGGATCGGCGATGGCTCGCGCATGGTCGTCACGGGTGATCCAAGCCAAGTCGACCTGCTCAATGCCGCCGATTCCGGACTGGCCCACGCGGTGGGGCTACTCACCGGTGTGGAGGGGGTCGCCGTGACCCATTTCACCGCCGCCGATGTGGTGCGTCACCCCTTGGTGGGCCGGATCGTGAAAGCCTATGACGCTGATGCCGCGCGGCGGGCGCCATGATCACGGTCGATGTGGCGATGACCTGTCTCGCCTGGCGCGAGGCGGTTCCTGAAGTGGAAGCCCTGATCCAGGGAGCCGCCGGAGCCATTAATGCGGAGGGTGAAGCGGCCGTGCTGCTCACTGACAACGACCATGTCCGCGAGCTCAATAGCCGCTTCCGGGGCAAGAATTCCCCCACCAATGTGCTGTCCTTCCCCGCCGGGCCCAACCCCATGGGGCTCTTGGGGGATGTGGCCCTGGCCTATGGCGTGTGCGAAGGCGAAGCGCGCGCCCAGGGCAAACCTCTCGCCGATCACCTGCGGCACCTCGTGGTGCATGGCCTCTTGCACCTCTTGGGCTATGATCATGAAGACGACGCCGATGGTGATGTGATGGAGGCTTTAGAGCGTTCAATCCTCGGACGATTGGGCGTGCCCGATCCCTACCGCGAAACCGTCCATGACCGACTCTCAGCGGAGCCCTGAGGCCATCGACACCCCAGCGAGGCCGCCCTCGCCGCTGGGGGGACTCCTGCGGCGCCTGCCCTGGGGAAAGCGTGGGCTTAAGCCGGGCGGAAATGGCGCCGCTCCAGCTGTCGAGGACGCGGGCGCGGCCCTACGCAGCCAGGCTGAGGCCTTCCAGACCATCACGGTCGGCGACGTCATGACCCCTCGCGCCGACATAACGGCGGTGGAGCTCTCGACGCCCTTCGCGCAGGTTGTGGCGGCTTTCGCGGAGAGTGAGCACTCGCGAATTCCCGTCTATCGGGAGACCCTGGACGATCCGGTGGGGGTGGCGCACCTCAGGGACGTCTTTCGCCTCATGGCCGACCCCGTTCAGACCGTGAACCCGCAGGCGGAAGTGCTCGCGCGCCTGAAGCGCCCCACGCTCTATGTCCCGGCCTCCATGCGCGCCGCCGATCTTCTGGTGCGAATGCAGGCCAACCGAATCCACATGGCCATGGTGATCGATGAATTCGGCGGCGTGGACGGTCTGGTGACCCTCGAGGACGTGATTGAGTCCGTTGTGGGCGAGATCGATGATGAGCATGACGAGGCGTCCTCAAGCCAGGTCCTCGCGCGGGCCGGCGGCGTCTTCGAAATCGATGGCCGGCTGGCTCTGGAAGCCCTGGAGGCGGCTCTGGAGACACCCTTGGCGGCGCCTGATGAGGATGAGGCGGTCGAGACGGCCGCGGGGCTCGTCACCGCCCTCGTTGGGCGCGTGCCCGAGCGCGGCGAGGTGATCACGCACCCGGCTGGCTTCGAATTCGAAGTCACCGAGGCCGATCCCCGCCGGATCAAGCGCCTCAGGGTGCGACCCGCATCAAAGCCCGCCGCGTGAGGCGGAACAGGGTCCTGGGCGAGGATCGGCGGGATCGCGACGTGAAACCGGCGCCGGTGACGAGACGATTGCGCGGGTGGTCAAGGGCGCCTGCGCCGTTTGCTGGGCCCATTCCCATTATCCTGGCCATTGTCGCGGGACTCGCGGCGGCCTTCGCCCAGCCCCCCTGGGGCTTCCTGCCAGGGCTCCTGGGTTATGGCATGATGTTCCGTCTGGTCGATGCGGCTCAGGGTCCCGCGCGCTTGCGATCCGCCTTCTTCAGGGGGTGGCTGACGGGCTGCGCCTATTTCGCGGTCTCAGTTTGGTGGATCTCCGCGCCCTTCAAGGTCGACGCCCAGGATCAGGGATGGATGGGCCCCTTCGCCGTTCCCGTGGTGGCCATGTTCATGGCGCTCTTCTGGGGCGGCGCCTCATGCCTCTACCGGGCCCTGGCGGGGGCCGGGGCCATGCGGGCCCTATGGTTCGCTGCGGCCCTGGCGGGGTTTGAGTGGCTGCGTGGCCACATTTTGACGGGCTTTCCCTGGGATTTGCCCGGTGAGACCTGGGCCGCGGGCTCGCCGCTTTCCCAGACCGCGGCGTTCGTCGGCGCCTATGGCCTGACCTGGATTTCGCTCGCCGTGGCGGCGGCCCTGATGGTCGTGATGGAGGGAAGGGCGGGGCGGCGCTTGGCGGCTGGCGCCCTGGCGGTTCTCACGGGGCTTTGGGGAATGGGGTCTGAGCGCCTTGCTCACAGCCCGAACGTGAGACTGGGCGCGCCGATTGTGCGGATCGTGCAACCGGATGTGCAGCAATCCAGCAAGTATGATCCCGCCATGTTCGCGGACATTGTGACCCGCTACGTCACGCTCACCGCCCGGCCCGCCGCGGGCCACCCGCCCGATGTTATCATCTGGCCCGAGGGCGCTATCCCCGCGGCGTTCGAGGACTATCTGGCGCCGGGAACCTGGACCCGTGACGCCATTGCCCAGGCTCTCCGCCCCGGCGAGACGCTCATCCTCGGCGGCTATCGTTTCGGCCGGGACGCACAAGGCAAGGACATCACCTTCAACAGCCTGGCGGGCGTCCGGGCCCTGGGGGGCGATGTCTCTGTAGAGGCCATCTATGACAAATATCGCCTGGTTCCCTTTGGCGAGTACATGCCCCTGGACGGCCTGGCGGGGCGCCTCGGCTTCAAGCAGATGGTGCATGTAGGCGATGGCTTTACGCCGGGGCCAAAACCGAAACCCATGCGCCTCGCCGGCCTACCGACATTTCAGCCCCTGATCTGCTACGAGGCGCTCTATCCTGGCTTCACCCGGGCCGGAACGCGGGCGAGCGGCCTTCGGCCAGACTGGATCGTGAATATTTCCAACGATGCCTGGTTTGGCGTGGGAAGCGGCCCGCTTCAGCACTTCAACATGGCGAGCTACCGCGCCATTGAGGAGGGGCTTCCCATGGTGCGCGCCACGCCCACCGGGGTCTCGGCCATCATCGACGCCATGGGGCGCGCCCTGCCCGGCAAACGTCTGGGCATCGGCGCCTTTGGCTTTATCGACGGACCCCTGCCGGGCGCTCTTCCCCCGACCCTTTATGACCTCCAGGGCGACGGCCTGTTCTTTCTGGCCTTGGCCCTATCCCTGGTGGGATGCGCATGGCCTGAATTGAGAAAGCGCCGCGCCTGACCGGTCCGGACGAACACGCCCCGCAACGCCCCCTGCGTTCTTTCGGGCGCATTCGCGGGCGCGCGCTTAAGCCCCGGCAAGCTGAGCTGATCACGAGCCTGCTCCCGCGCTTGGCTGTCCCGCCCGGGCCCGTCAACCTACACGACCTGGCCCCCGAGGCCCGAGAGACCTGGCTGGAAATCGGCTTTGGCGGCGGCGAGCATCTCGCCGGTCAGGCGGCGCGCAACCCAGGCGTGCTCATCTTAGGCGCCGAGCCCTTCGTCAATGGCCTCGGCAGCGCTCTGCGTCATATCGCGGAGGCCGATCTCACCAATGTCCGGTTGCACGCCGGCGACGCCCGCGAGCTTATGGCCGCACTTCCGAACGCCAGTCTCTCTCGCGTGTTCATCCTGTTCCCCGATCCCTGGCCCAAGACCCGGCATCAGAAGCGGCGTCTGCTTCAGCCCGACTTCGTCCGAGACATCGCGCGCCTCCTGAGCCCTCGCGGGACTCTCAGGGTCGCCACGGACTGGGCCGACTATGCCGACCAGTGTCTGAGGGTGATCACGGCCACCCCCGGTCTGACCTGGACCGCTGAATGCGCCAATGACTGGCGAAACCCGCCGCCCGACCACATCTCCACGCGGTATGAGCTGAAGCGTCTTGGCGATTGCGCGCCTATCTTCCTGGAGTTCACGCGCCTCTGACTTAGCTCCCGTTTGGGGCGTCACTCTCTCCAAGCTCGATTTTTAGCCCCATTTGGGCCAGAACGGCTCCCCCATGAAATTCCTCGACCAATGCAAGATCTATATCCGCTCGGGAAACGGCGGCGGCGGCGCCGTCTCGTTCCGGCGCGAGAAGTTCATTGAGTATGGCGGTCCGGACGGCGGCGATGGCGGACGAGGCGGGGATGTGTGGATCGAGGCGGTGGATGGGCTCAACACCCTGATCGACTATCGCTACCAGCAGCACTTCAAGGCGGGCACCGGCGGACATGGCATGGGTCGCAATCGCCATGGGGCGGGCGGCGCGGATGTGGTGCTGAAAGTGCCGGTGGGAACGGAGGTGCTCGATGAGGATCGCGAGACCCTGATCGCTGACCTCGATTCCCCAGGCGTGCGTCTAAAGCTCGCGGAGGGCGGCAATGGCGGCTGGGGAAACACCCGCTTCAAGGGACCCATCAACCAGGCGCCACGCCGGGCCAATCCGGGACAGGAGGGTGTCGAGGCCGTGATTTGGCTTAGGTTGAAGCTCATCGCGGACGTGGGTCTGGTGGGGCTGCCCAATGCCGGCAAATCGACCTTTCTTGCGGCGGTGTCGGCGGCGACGCCAAAGATCGCCGACTATCCCTTTACTACCCTGACACCCAATCTCGGCGTCGTTGACCTTTCGACCAATGAGCGGTTCGTGATCGCCGACGTGCCAGGCTTGATCGAAGGGGCCTCCGAGGGCGCCGGACTGGGGGTCCGCTTTCTGGGTCATCTGGAACGCACGGCTGTGCTTATCCATTTGATCGACGCCGCGGGGGAAGATCCGGCGGAGGCCTGGCGCGCTATCCGGGGCGAACTGGCCGCCTATGGCGAGGGGCTGGATGAGAAGCCGACCCTTGTCGCGCTCAACAAAATCGATGCGCTGGAACCGGGCGCCCGGGAGGCGGTCAAGGCGGAGCTCGAGAGCGCCTGCGGCGCCATCGTCCATCTTGTGTCAGGCGTCTCTGGCGAGGGGGTGCGGCCCCTCCTGCGGGCCGCCTTCGCTGAGGTCAAGGCGCGGGCGGAGGCGGCCGCGCGGCCCGAGGCTGCTGAGATCTGGCGCCCGTGACGGCGCCAATGACGCCCTTGACCAGCGCCCGCCTGATTGTCGCCAAGGTTGGCTCGGCCTTGGTGGTCGACGCGTCCACGGGGCTGGCTGATAGGGCTTGGCTTGAGGCTTTCGCGGGCGACGCGGCGCGGCTGCATGCGGCGGGTCAGGCCCTGGTGGTGGTGTCTTCGGGCGCCGTGGCTCTTGGGCGTCAGCGGCTGGGCTTTGGTCGCCGCGCCCTCACCCTGCCGGAGAAACAAGCCGCCGCCGCCGCCGGCCAATCCCTCCTCATGCGGGCCTGGGAGGCGGCGCTGGAAAAGCGCGGCCTGCGGGTGGCCCAGGTTCTGCTGACCCCGGACGATACGGAAAACCGGCGGCGGTTTCTGAATGCCCGGGCCACCTTGAAGACCCTCATCGACCGCGGCGCCACGGCCATCGTCAACGAGAACGACACCGTGGCCACCGAAGAGCTGCGTTATGGCGATAATGACCGTCTCGCCGCCCGGGTGGCGCAAATGGTCGGCGCTGATCTTCTGGTCCTGCTCTCGGACGTTGATGGGCTCTATTCAGCCGACCCCAGGGCTGATCCGACGGCCCTACACATTCCGCGGGTAAGCGCGGTGGACGCACATATCGAGGCCATGGCGGGGGGCGCCAATGCTGGAGCGGGCCTGGGGACCGGTGGCATGTCCACCAAGCTCGCCGCGGCGCGGATCGCCGCCGCCGCGGGCTGCCGCACTGTCATTACGCTGGGCCGTCGCGACAATCCCCTCGGCGATCTGGAACAAGGCGCCCGCCATACCTTGTTTGACGCTCAGGCCACGCCCGCAGCCGCCTATAAGGCCTGGATCGCGGGCTCCCTGACGCCGCTGGGCGCCTTGAGTGTGGACGCCGGCGCGCTTCGCGCGTTGCACGCCGGCAAGAGTCTCCTGGCCGCGGGGGTGACCGCTGTGGAAGGCCGCTTCGGCAAGGGCGACGCCGTGGTGGTGCGTGACAGCGACGGTCGGGAAGTCGCCCGAGGGCTGGCGCGGTATGATGCGGCCGAAGCCGCCAAGATCCTCGGCTTGCGCTCAGAGGCGATTCCGGAGGTCTTGGGTTACGCCGCCGGTCCTTTGATCCACGCTGATGATCTGGCCCTCTCTCAGCTGGCGCGGCCGCCCGGAACATGATCGGTCGTACGCCGCACGCCCGGCGAGCGCCTAGCGCGGGGCGTCCCGCCGCCCTTCGCGCGGGGCTGCGCTTGGCGGGCGGCCTCAAGGTGGGTCTCTATGGGGGCACCTTCGATCCGCCCCATGAGGGTCATCGTCATGTCGCCGAGGAGGCGCGCCGGCGTCTGGGTCTTGATCGGGTCATCTGGCTGGTGACGCCTGGCAATCCCCTCAAGACTTTGCGACCAACGAGCCGACTTGCCGAGCGCATCGCCCTGGCCCGACGCGGGGTCAGGGGACCGACCTGGAGCGTATCGGACATCGAAACGCGCATCGGTTCCCGCTACACCGTCGATACGGTGCGCTGGCTCAGGGCCCGTTATCCCGCCGTGCGATTCGTCTGGATCATGGGAGCGGACAGCTTGGCCAGCTTTCACCTTTGGAAGGGCTGGGCGGATCTGGCCGCCGAGGTTCCCATCGCCGTGATCTCTCGGCCCCATGTGGCGCTGCGAAGCCGTTTTTCACCCATGGCCCGGCGATTTGCCGGCGCGCGACTGCCGGTGGCGCGCGCAGCGTCCCTTGCCACGTCGCCGGCGCCCGCCTGGATCTATATTCCTGCGCCATTCCGTTATGTGTCCTCGACGGCGCTTCGCGATTCAGACCTGAAAAGCCTCGGCGCTCGTGCTATAAAGGGAACAGATTTTTCTATTGAGGCGCCCCCTGACCCCTGATCGAACTCCGGAGAGAGGCTCTTTGGCCAAACCCACTCGGGCTAAGGCCCCTTCGCCAGCCCCCGCCATTCACAGGGGCATGGGTCCCACCAACCTGGGTCCCACCATAACGAGTGGCGCCGACATGGCGCCGCGCACGCCCCTCGAAACGCTTCTCCTGGATCGTCTCGATGACGAAAAAGCCCAGGACATCGTGTTCATTGATCTGGCCGGTCAAAGCTCGGTGGCAGATGGGCTGATCATCGCCTCCGGTCGCTCTCAACGGCATGTCGGCGCCATGGCCGATCATCTTTTGCGGACCTTGAAAGACCAAGGCTACGGTCGGGCCCGAGTCGAAGGTTTGCCCGGGTGCGACTGGGTGTTAATCGATGTGGGCGATGTGATCGTTCATCTCTTCCGCCCGGAAGTGCGCGGGTTCTACAATATCGAGAAGATCTGGTCGGTGGACTCCGGCCATCGCGGCGTCAGCGCCCACTGAGCCTGAAGATCTCGCTTCTCTGCGTTGGGCGGCTGGGGGATTGCCCAGAATCCCGCCTGGCCGCGGATTGGGCCGCCCGGGCGACGAGCACCGGGCGCGTCCATGGCCTGGGGCCCGTGGAGATCATCGAGGTTGAGGGCCGAAAGACGGGCAAGGCGTCCGAGGCCGAGGCCCTGAGCGCTCGGCTTGAGGATAGCTTTATCATCGCGTGCGACGAACACGCGGCCGCCCTCTCCTCGCGCGGCCTCGCCGACCTTTTGACGCGGCTGAAAGACGGTGGAATCGCGCGTCTCGTCTTCGTGGTGGGAGGCGCCGATGGCCTGGATGCGGCGGTTCTGTCCCGGGCGGACCGGAAGATTGCCTTCGGCCCTCAGACCTGGCCCCATGCCCTTGTCCGCGCCATGTTGGCCGAACAGGTCTATCGCGCCGCCACCCTCATGGCCGGCACGCCCTATCACCGGGATTGAAGGCCCCTGTTCAAGCGAGCCGTTCTGTAGGAATGTCTGAAGAAAAGGGGACCCGCCGCCTCAATTTCGGCGCGGCTATCGGACATGGCGTTGATTATGAGAAAATATCTGCTGATCGCCGGCGCCGCGTTCGTGCTTGGCGCAGGGTCCATGGCCTATTTCAGCCAGAGAGCGGTGGCGACTCCCGAGCCCCACGCCCAGACATATCATATGCTCGAGCTGTTCGGGAACGTGCTCGACGAGGTGGATCACCAATACGTCACGCCGGTCGACAATAAGAAACTCATCCAGGCCTCCCTCAAGGGGATGCTAACCTCCCTCGACCCCCATTCCGATTATCTGGCGCCTGACGACTATCAGGAGATGCAGGATCAGACACGTGGGGAATACGGCGGTCTCGGCATCGAAATCACTAGCGAAGACGGCGTGGTGAAGGTGATCTCACCCATCGACGGCACCCCAGCGGCGCGGGCGGGGATCAAGCCTGGCGACTACATCACCGCAGTGAACGGCAAGACCATTCTGGGCCTCAGCGTCAATGACGCCGTCAAGCAAATGCGCGGCAAGGTTGGCGAGGCCGTGACCCTGACCATCGCGCGCGAAAAGGGCGACCCCTTCGATATAAAATTGGTGCGTGAGGAGATTACACCCAAGTCCGTCACCTCTCATTTGGAGGGCGACTATGGCTATGTGCGTCTCTCAAGCTTCAATGAAAAGGCGACCGAGGAGACCAAGGCGGCGATCGACGCCCTCAAGGCCAAGGATCCTCACCTTAAAGGCCTGGTCTTCGACTTGCGCAATAATCCCGGCGGCCTGCTCGACCAGGCTGTGGGCGTATCGGACATCTTTCTCAATGGCGGCGAGGTCGTCTCTCAACGCGGTCGGGATTCCAAGGATATCGAGCGCTATAACGCCAAGCCTGGAGAGAAGCTGGGCGGTCTCCCTGTGGTGATCTTGATAAACGGTGGCACAGCCTCGGCAGCGGAGATCGTGGCGGGCGCCCTACAGGATCGCCATCGGGCGCAACTGGTTGGCCTCACCAGCTTCGGCAAGGGATCGGTTCAGACCGTCATCCCACTTCGTGGCGGCCTTGATGGCGCGGTCAAGCTGACGACGGCCCGGTATTACACCCCTTCGGGACGGTCGATCCAACGGACCGGCATCGTGCCTGACCTCGAAGTGGCGGAGACCCGGGAACAGGCTCAGGAAGTGGCGGATGAAGCTTTCCAGTTCAGCGAGGCCAGCTTCAACAACGCCCTTAGCGCCGATGAAGGAAAGTCGCGCATCGCGCCACATGAACCTGCGGAGGAGCCGCCGACCGGCTTTGACGCCAAGAAGGGCGACTTCCAGCTCACGCGGGCCTTGGATGTGTTGAAATATGGTTCGGTGCAGGCGACGCCAAAGATGACCAAGCCGAGTGCAACCCTGGCTCAGGCGGCGATCCTTCGGGCCACCCACGGCGCGGAAATCAAACCTGGCGCGTCGGCGCCCACGCCGCCGGTGAAGCCAAACTGACGGCGGCTTGGCGTTTTTGACACGGCCGGCGCGATGACGCTTTCACCGGGGCCATCTTTAGACCTCTACAGGCCGAACGTGGGCATCATCCTCGCCAGGCCCGATGGCCAGGTGTGGCTCGGTCGGCGCGCAGGGGCCCCTGGACCGCTCAACTGGCAGTTTCCGCAAGGCGGCGTCGATGAGGGCGAGAGCCTCTTTGAGGCCGCGCGGCGTGAACTTCACGAGGAGACAGGCGCCACGTCTGTCACGCTCCTTGGACGCACGGAGGATTGGATCGCCTATGCCTTTCCGGAGGGGTTTCGGCGCGCGAAATATTCACAAGGCTGGATCGGCCAAAAGCAGATCTGGTTTCTCTTTCGCTTCGATGGGCGCGATGACGAGTTCGATCTCGCCTTGCACAAGCCCCAGGAGTTCGATCAGTGGAGATGGGCCTCGCCTGAAGAGGCGCTGAGAAACATCGTGGCGTTCAAGCACAGCACCTACCGCGCGGTGCTTGAGACCCTGGGCCCATTAATCAGGGGGTTTGGCGCGACAACCGCGTCTTGAGGGGGGGGCCGACTATGGGGGGTCTTTGGGGCGGCGTCAGGAACGCCGGGTGGCCGCATTGAAGGCGCCCGTCATCATGGTGCATGGCGCGTTCTGCGGCGGCTGGGCATTTGACCAATTCCGCGCGCCATTCGAGGCCGCGGGACATCGGGTGATCGCCCCCGACTTGCCTGGGCACGCGGCCCATGAGAAGGGCCGGGGCGTCGCGGGGCTCTCGATGACGGACTACGTCCGGCCGATCGTCGCCCTGATCCAGGAACAGAAGCAGCCGCCAATCCTCATCGGACACTCATTAGGCGGGCTCGTGGCGCAAATGGCCGCCGCCCGGGCGCCGATCACCGGGTTGATCCTTCTCGCCCCTTCCGCGCCCTGGGGGGTCGCGCTTTCCAGCCCCGAGGAAGCCCTCTCCGCCTTCAGTCTGTACGCCTTAGGGCCATTCTGGTCCCTGGCGGTGGACCCCGACAGGGCCGCGGCGAGGCTCTATCTGCTCAATCGCCTGCCCCAACAGGCGCTTCGCGAGACCTATGCGCGCCTTGTTCCGGAAAGCGGGCGGGCTCTGTTCGAGACGTTGAACTGGTGGTTCGACCCCTTCGCCACCACGCTGGTGTCAGCCGCCAGAGTCCGCGCGCCGGTTCTGGGCGTCGCCGGTGAGAGCGATGTCATCCATCCGCCGGCCACCGTGCGGGCGACCACGGAGCGTTTGGGCGGACAGGTTGTGGTCGCCCCAGGCGCGAGCCACTGGCTCCCGGCCGAACCCGGCTGGGAGGCGACGGCCCAGCTGTGTCTCGATTGGATCAAGGGAATGGCCCTGGAAGCGGCCGCCTGAGGATCAAAAGTGCAAGATCAGGGGCCGGGGCGGGCGTTCAGTTCGATACTCACGCCGTTCAGGTCGGTGATGAAAATCTGACGGACCTGCGTGCCGGGAACATCAATCGTGCGATAGGCGATCCCGGCCGCGTCCAGTCGCGCGAGACAGGCGTCATAGTCATCAATCCGAAATGCGGCGTGATCCATGGACGCCGCGCGCGACGGACCTCTGGGCGCCTCCAGTTCCACCAGATGCACCACCGCCGTCTCACCGGCATAGAGCCAGACCCCGCCAAAGGGAAAGTTGGGTCGCCAGCCTTCAGTGAGTCCGAGCACATCCCGAAAGAACGCGGTCGTGGCGGCCAGGCGGTCTGTGCCGATATTGATGTGATCAAGACCGCGGATCATGGCGCCCTTGGCTTCCCCTCTGATCGTGCTCTCGCCCTTTCCCAAAAGCGACGGGCAAGTCCGAAGATCGCCACGGCGGCCCAGCTCGCCTCCATGAGGAACGCCGAGAGGTTGAAGGCCCGGCTGAGCGAGACCATGATAAGACAGGCGCCCCCGAAATTCATCAGGAGCGATGTCACCCCGGTCGGGTCCAGTCGGCGCAGTTGCGCTGCGGCATAGGCGATCAGGATACATAAAACACCAGCTAACCCGATGGCGTCAAAAGGCCCCATTCGCCGACCACCGGGGCCTTAAGAGGCGTACTTCACGGCGGTATAGAACATCTCAGAGGTGTCGCCGTTGTGATCAGAAGGGGTGTCATTGGCCTTGCGGATCGTGGTCAGGACGAGCGCCTGATGCAGACCATCGGCATTGAGCACCCACGACCTGGTGATGAATTCCTGGCCATCTTCGGTGTGCTTGTCGTTCCGGTCCAAGGCGAAGCCATGGCCTAGCGCAGCCCAATTGTGCAGCGCGACCACAAGGGGCTTGGCCGGCTCAGCCTGGTCCACGGCGTGCAGGAGTTCGACCTGGCACGTCGTGGGATTGGAGCCAGGAGCCAGGACCGTGAATTGGTAGCCTGGGCGCTTAAGGACAAAATTGTCCCCGCTCTTACGGAAACCCGCCGCCTTGGCGAGCTTGGCGAGATCCCCATGGTTTACCGCGGGCATGCAGATGCTCTGCAACGTATCCAGAAGTTCAATCGCGGCCGGATCGGTCGGCGGCCCGGGAGGCGCCTCAGGGGCAGCGGGGGGCGCGGCTGTGGCCGACGGTGCGGGCTGGAGTGGCGTCTGGGCCATGGCCAGGGAGGCCAGGCCGGCAACGCCCAGCAAGACGATGGTGGCAAGGCGCATGACGAGATCCCCTCTCAGATTGGTGTGTGGCGAAAACCCGCTCCTGGCAGTCCCGCCCGGGGCCATTTAGTCAATCCACCCAGGTGTTTCGAGGGGCCAATCAGACCACTTCGTCCGCTTTTTCAGCGAGAATCGTGAGGCCACCGGGCGTAACATCGGCAAACCCGCCATGGATGTCGAAGGTTCGCAAACCCCCGTCCACATGCACCTTCACCCAGCCCTCCTTGAGGGTGGTCATGAATGGCGCGTGACCCGCCAGGACGCCGAAATCGCCTTCGACGCCGGGCGCATCAACCTGATCAACCTCGCCTGAAAACAGCTCGCGCTCAGGGGATACTAGCGAGAAATGCAGCTTGAGCGCCACGAGGCCTAGCCCTCCGCCGCCAGGCGCTCGGCCTTGGCCGCCGCCTCGTCGATCCCGCCCACCATCCGGAAGGCGGTCTCTGGCAGATGGTCATATTCGCCGTCGCAGACCGCCTTGAAGGACTTGATCGTGTCTTCGAGGGATACAAACACGCCAGGCTGATTGGTGAAGGCCTCCGCCACGTGAAGGGGCTGGGAGAGGAACTGGCTGATCTTTCGGGCGCGCGCCACGGTCAGCTTATCCTCTTCCGAAAGCTCGTCCATGCCCAGAATGGCGATGAT
>PLFA01000140.1 GCA_003136615.1 Caulobacteraceae bacterium
GTCTGGAAGCGGGCAGTCATCCCGAATGTGGTGTGTGACGCCACTTCCCCTCCATTCACGGAATGACATGCGCACTCAAGTTGTCTTCCAATATAAATCAGTTCATTTCCTCTGCTGAGTGCATGTACAACGTGTTGTTCCCAATATAATAACCCCTACAACCTAAATTGCTAAAATATTGATCGAGTTCGTCTCGGCCTACATTCCTTGTCTCAATTTACAGATTGGGCGGGTCTTCTCTATGGTGTCCAACGCCCCGCGGACCACATCCCAGGGCTTAGGCCGTCGCCGGCGCCCGATCAGGTTCGGCGGCCAGGGGGGCGACATCAATGCCCCCTTCACTCAGGGCGCAGGCGCCGGCGAAGATCAGGAAGATGAAAATGGCGTAGGCGCCCACCAAAGGCAGCCCGGCGAAGGCCAGGCCCCAATAGGCGGCCAGGGCCAAGAGCTGTGTGCGGGCGGTGCGGGCCATGACCAGGGCCGCCACGGCGCCAGGCAGCAACAGCGTCATCTCATAGTTCATGGCATAGGGCGTCGCCAGAACGCTGGCGGCGAAGAGGGCTGTCAGCCTGGGCCACAGAGCGGTTGTCCGCCGGAAGACGATGATCGCCGCGGCGGCCCCGCCCAGTGTGAAAACAAGGCGCCACAGCAGAAGGGGCGCCCCCGCGAGGCCCAGCCGGGCCGCCAGCCCCGCCGGGGCGACGATCCCCTGCACATAGGCTGGATTGGCGGTGATGGTGGCCAGATAGCCGGGCGCATAGGCGAACCAGTCACGCCAAGGCCCCACGCCCCAGATCATGGCCGACAGCGCCATCATGGCTAACCCCGCAAGCCCCGCGGCGAGGAGCGAGCGCCAATGGCCGCCGGCCATCAGGGCCACGGGCGCCATCAATAGCACCGTGGGTTTGAACGCCGCCGCCAGGCCCAACAACACGCCGGCCAGGATCGGGCGTCGGCCCAGGAGCCGCACGCCGGTGATCGCCAGGGCGCCGGTCAGAAACACGCACTGGCCTGAAATCGCCGCCCAGACCGTCCCGGGGGCCAGAAGGATCAAGGCCGCCGACAGGGTCCGGTGCTCTGAGGGGATGCTCATGGCCGCCCAGCTAAAGGCGGCGAATATGGCGATCATCCAGATCGCGCTGGCCAACCAGAACGGCAGAAGGCCCAGGGGCGCGAAGACCAGGAGCGTTGTAGGCGGATAGGGAAAGGGCCGGTCATGGGCGCCGGCGCCGAGCAACCATGCCTGGGCGTGGTCCACCCTGGCCATGTCATAGATGTGATGGATGTCGGTCCACGACATGCGCCCGCCGGTCCACATGGTGAAGAAATCGATGAATAGCGGCTGGCTGGTGAGTTTGATGACAACGATCAGGAAGGCGCCCGTCGCCAGGATCGGCAGGGAGAAACCCGCCATCCGGCCAGGATCGCTGGGCGGGGCCGCCGCGAGGCGCCAGGTCCGTGATGTCAGACTAATCAAGTGTCCCCCAAGGCGCGGCGGCGGCCCAGGGCGTGACGGCGGGCGCAGGACGCGCCGGATCCACGCTCTGGACTGAAGTTAGGAGCCGGGTCCCCATCTTGGCCGAATCCGCCAAAACCACCCCGCTCACGCGCCCCATTGGCCTACGCCGCGCCGGATGTCGAGAGGGCAAGGCGTCGCGGGCGGCCGCGGCCGCGTCGCGCAGTGATTTAGAACTTCACGCGGACGCCACCCTCATAGGTCTGCTCGTAATATTCGCGCTGAATGGGATAGGACGGGTCATAAACATAGAAGCGCAGAGGCGTGTTGGTGATGTTCTTCACGTTGAAGTAGAGCGCGATATTGCGTGTCACGTGATAGCTCGACGTCCAATCGAGCGTCAGGCGATCGTCCTGGATGGTGTCGGTGGCCTTGGAGCCGCCCAGTGAGAACAGCTCCTTGCTCACAAACTCCGCCGCGATGCGCAGCTGCAACCCATATTTCTCGTAGAAGCCCGACAGATTCCAGGTCGTGTGCGACGTGCCGGGCAGCAGGCCATATTCGGCCTGGCCGGTGCTAGAGGTCAGCGCGTCATATTCCTTGATATGGGAGTCGACGAAGGTGGCGTTGGCCTCCAGGCCGAAACCATTCCAGGCGCCGGGAAGGAAGGTGAACTGGTCGTGGAAGGCGAGTTGCACGCCCCGGGCATAGGCGTCTGAGCGGTTGGCGAAGGTCGTATAAAGCACCGTCTCGCCCTCGAAAGGCTGATAGGAGCCGGAATAGGGCAGGTACTGGTTCTGGGTGACGATATAGTTGCTGAACTCCTTGTCGAAGAGCGCCACCTGCACAATGCCGCCTTTGGGCAGGTACCACTCATAGGAGAGGTCGAAATCCTCCCCCGTGGTCGGCTTCAGGTTGGGGTTGCCCGTGGTGATCGCCGGCTGGGTGGGGTCGAAATTGGAGCTCGTGCTCGCGGTGTTCTGCAGGAAGCCCGGCCGGCCAATCCCCGTGGAATAGACCGCCCGCACCAGCATGTCGGGCCGTAGCTGATAGCGCAGCTGCACCGAGGGAAAGACGTTGGTGTAGCTTTCCGGGTGATCGACGAACTCATAGTTCGTGGTCGGATTGTCGTTGCTATAGGCGCCGTAATGGGCGTCCGTGGCCTCGACGCGAACCCCGGCCACATAGGTCAGTTTGCCGATCTCGCCGATATATTCCGCATAGCCGGCATAGATGTTTTCCTTGTCGGAAAATGCGCCGCTCTGATCCTCGCCGTCGGGCAGGGTGCCGTTGCTGGTAATGACGCCGGCCGCATAGGCGTTGTGAACGCAGGCCAGGCACACCTCGGGACCATTGGTATATTGGCCATAGAAGTTGGTGATGGCCGCCGTCGACGCATTGGCGAAGGGAAGCGATGTGATGGCCGAATCGAACGCATAGGGCGTGGAGGTCTTGGTCCGGAGGCGAACTTCGGCCCCGATCTTGATCCGGTCATCCTGGCTGAACAGCCGCGCCGGCACGCTGAGATTGACCGCATAGGCCCATTCCTGGTCCACGTCCGATTCGGTCGAGTTGCTGACGCTGGTCAGGGGTTTGTAATTCGCGGGGTTGTTGACCAGGGCGTCATTGCCATTCAGGACCGGATAATTCCCGTCATTGGCCGTGTTATTGTAGTAAAAATCCGCGATCGTCGGGCCTTTGTATTTGGCCCCATAATTATAGTCCTGCTGGTACGTGGCGCGACTATAAGATGCCCGATAATCCAGGATGATGTCGCCCCACTGGTCGCGGCCTCCCAGGACATAGACCTGATTGCGGTGAGTTTCCTGCTCCTCCGTGCTGGCGATGCCGGCCGTGGCGGAAGTTATATAGCCGCCGTTGGTCGTCTCCACGGCGTCTGGGACATCGAATGTATAGGTCAGACGGTTCTTGGCGACCGATTCGGTATAGCCGGCCACATTGGCCCGGAAGTAATATTGGTGATCATCATTGGGCATGAACTCAAGCTCGCCGCCATATCCGAACCGACGACGGTGGTAATTGTACCGCCGCAGTTGAATGTCATCATACTGACGATCTGTGCCGGCGTTGTCGTAGTCTTCTTCGATATCATCAAAGCCCCGCCGGTCGTCGCGCCGCGAGGCGGTGAGAACCAGCGAGAAGGGCGTCACGTTGCTGATGAAATCGCCGGGCGTCGCCTGGGCCTGACCATCGCCCTGAACCACGAGATGGCCATTGTTGAAACCCCAACGAATNNTTGGCCGCG
Organism: Caulobacteraceae bacterium; assembly: GCA_003136615.1. Taxonomy (GTDB): domain Bacteria; phylum Pseudomonadota; class Alphaproteobacteria; order Caulobacterales; family Caulobacteraceae; genus Acaudatibacter. Next base: position 3,723 of record PLFA01000140.1, read on the forward strand.
CTGCGGGGCGTCAGCTCCACCGTGCCGCCCAGGCTCTCCGCTTCGTGGTCGGGCAGGGGCGTGTAGGTGACCACCAGCCCGTCCACCGAGCCAATCGGTATGGTGTCAAATTCCACCGCCCGGCCGCCCCCGCCAAAATAGGTGCCGCCCGGATAGGTGTTCAGCAGCGGCACGCCGCCGAAGGTCGATCCGGCCAGATTGCCGTCGATGCCCCTGATGTTCACGAAACGCCCTTCGCCGGTGTCGGTGGAGATCGAGACGCCCGGCATGCGCCCCAGCGCCTCGGCGGCATTGAAGTCGGGATATTGCTGCATGACGTCCGCCGACTGGATCGACACCAGATTGGGCGCCAGGAACTGCCTCTGGCGCGCAACGACTTCGGTGCGCGGCGCCGCCGTGACGATCACCGCCGAAAGCGGCGTGGGAGCTTTCTGCGGCGCGTTGGCGCTGGAAGTGGACTGATCCTGCGCCGTGGCGGCCCCCGCCATGGCCAGGGCGCTGGCGCCCACGAAAAGCCTCGCCAAATAACTTGCACTCATGCGCCGCCCCCAAAGGCGAGGCGGCGTCATCAGGGCAAACTTTCGCCCCAACCCGCACGCGGCCCCGTTCGGCGTCTAAAGCGCGGCTTTGCTAAACCCTGATGACAGTTAAGCTAAGGTTTTGTGAAGCGGCCGTGCCGGATAGGGGCGCGGCGATCAGGCGTCTTCCCGGAACGCCGAGAGCGGCGCGGGCCGGCCGGTATTGGCGATCAGGGCCTTGCGGCGAAAATAGCGGGCCAAGCCGTCCGGGCCCATGCGGGAGGGGCCAAGGCCTGACGCCTTGAAGCTCTGGTGCGGGGCCTCATAGAAGAGCGCGGTCAAGGCGGCGTCATTCAGGCTTATGGCGCCGGCGTCGATCCGCCGACCGACTGCCTCCGCGGCCTCCAGGGTGGGGCCGAACACGGCGGCGGAAAGCCCGAACTCTGTGGCGTTGGCGAGCGCGATCGCCTCATCTTCAGTGTCGAAGGGCGTCACCGGCATGATCGGGCCAAACGTCTCCTCGGCCATGACGAGCATGTCGGGGCTGACCTCGGTCAGGACCGTGGGGCGCATCCAGAGGCCGCCGCCGTGGCTCTCGATTACGCCGCCGCAATGCACCGTAGCGCCCTTGGCCACCGCATCGGCGATGTGGCGCCCCAGGATCTCCGCCTGCTTGTCAAAGATGATCGGGCCGATCTCTCCGACCGCGATATCAGGCCAGGTCAGCCGCGCCGCCTGGGCCGCCGCCGTGAGGCGCGCCACGAAGGCGCCGAACATCGGCCGCGCCACATAAATGCGTTCGATCGACTGGCAGGCCTGGCCCGTGGAGACGACCGACCCGCGGAGGGCCGCGTCCACCGCTGCATCCATATCGGCGCCATCCAGCACCACCAGGGGGTCCTTGCCGCCGAGTTCCAGAAAGGCGGGGATCAGACGCTCCGCCGCGCGAACGCCCACCTTGCGCCCTGTGGCCACCGAGCCGGTGAAGGCGACGCAGT
>PLFA01000055.1:0-868 GCA_003136615.1 Caulobacteraceae bacterium
TTAGCAAACCGTCGCCTTCAGCCACTCGGCCACGTCACCCACGTCTGGCCCAGGAAGCGACTTGATCAGATGCGCTGCATGGGAGAGCGGGGTGAATAGCCCAAGGGTAGAACCGACACAACCAAGCCAGGTTGGCCCTGGCGGCGGAACCCAAACGCCTCCGCCGCGATTCGCTAAGGCCGGGGGCCACGGGGCTCCTCGCGCGCGCGGCGGTTGACTGATTCAATCCTCGACCGCAAGCGGGAGATCGCCAAGATATGCCGCTGGACGCAGCCCAGACCTTTGAACTTCCCACAGACCCGATCGAGGATGTGTCCCGACGCTATAGCCGCGTGCGCCGACGCACGCTCAGCCTTGCGGAGCCGCTCACCGCGGAGGACCAGGTTGTTCAATCCATGCCCGATGCGAGCCCCGTCAAATGGCACCTCGCCCATACCAGCTGGTTCTTTGAGACGTTCATCCTCGCCCAGCACGCGCCCGGTTATGGGGTGTTTGACCCCTCATTCAGCTATCTTTTCAACTCCTATTACGAGGCCCTGGGCGCCCGTCACCCCAGGTCCGCCCGGGGACTGCTGACCCGCCCGCCGCTCTCCAGCATCCTCGCCTATCGCGCGCATGTGGACGACGCCATGGCGCGGCTGCTGGATGATGAACTGGCGCAGGATGTCGTCGATCTGATCACGCTGGGCTTGGCGCACGAGGAGCAGCATCAGGAGCTGATCCTGATGGATATCTTAAGTCTGTTCGCCGCCTCGCCGCTCAGCCCCGCCTATTCGCAAAACCCGCCGCGCGCCGCGGTGGCGAGGACGCCTGGCGCCTCCGTATTTCTCGCCGGGGGATTGGTCGAGATCGGGGCGCGGGGAGAGAC
>PLFA01000055.1:912-23967 GCA_003136615.1 Caulobacteraceae bacterium
ATCCGGGGGCGCCCGTGGAACATCTGAGCTTCTTCGAGGCCGCGGCCTATGCGGCCTGGGCCGGCAAGCGTCTACCCACCGAAGCGGAGTGGGAACATGCGATCTCGCACACGCCGGACTCCTTCGAGCAGGTGGATGACAGCCTCTGGCAATGGACCTCGAGCGCCTATGCGCCTCACCCAGGTTTCGCGCCCGCCGCCGGGGCGGTGGGTGAGTACAACGCCAAGTTCATGATCGGACAGATGGTGCTGAAAGGTGGCGCGGCGATCACGCCCACGGGACATTCCCGCCCCTCTTACCGGAACTTCTTTTACCCCCATCAGCGCTGGATGTTCTCCGGGCTGCGCCTCGCCGAGGACGCCGACCTATCACATATACAGGAGGACGAGTTTCGCGCCGATGTAATCGCGGGCCTTGGCGCGCCGCGCAAACGCCTTTCGGCGAAATGGTTTTATGATCGCGAGGGCTCGGCGCTTTTCGAATCCATCTGCGACCAGCCGGAATATTATCCCACACGCCAGGAGATGGCGCTTCTGCGGACCATCGCACCGCTTATCGCGACCCACATCCCACTGGATTCGACGCTCGTGGAGCTCGGGAGCGGCGCCAGCCTCAAGACTCGCCGCCTGCTCGATGTCACATCAAAAATCACCGGCTATGCGCCCGTCGATATCAGCAGGTCCGCCCTCGAGGTCGGCGCGCGGGAGATCGCGCGGGATTACCCCCATCTTGAGGTGACGCCGATCATCGGGGACTTCACCCAGCCAAGGACTCTTAAAGACCTTGGCAGAGACCTTAGGGGGGGCGGGGCGAAGGTTGTCTTCTTCCCGGGCTCGACGATCGGCAATTTCAGTCCCGACGCCATGGTGGCTTTCCTCAGCGACTATAGACGGCTTCTGGGCTCGCAAGGCCTGTTCATCATTGGCGTCGACCTCGCCAAGGACGTCGAAACCCTGGAAGCCGCCTATAATGATCGGGAGGGCGTCACCGCCGCCTTTAACCTCAACCTCCTGGCGCGGATCAACCGCGAAGCGGAAGGCGGTTTCGACCTTTCGAAATTCTCCCATCGCGCGGTTTGGAACGCCCTGGAAAGTCGCATGGAGATGCATCTTCAATCACGGGAAGATCAGACCGTCACAGCGGCTGGGCGCACTTTCGAATTTGTCAGCGGCGAAACGATCCACACGGAAAACTCCTACAAGTTCACGCGCGCCGGGTTTATCGCCCTGGCGCGGCGCGGGGGATGGCGGCTGATCGAGGATTGGACAAGCTGCGCACCTGCATTCTCGACCTTTCTCCTTGCCGCCGATCCCGCGGGCTGATGCGCGCCCCCGCCCTACCCGTCGTTTAGCGGGCTGAAGGTTTTCTGCCGCCACCGCGCGAGGCGGCGCCGCCCTTGCGTCCCGCGTCCGCGGCGAGGTCTCGGTTGAGGGCAAAGCTGCGCTTTTCGCTGGGGACACTGGCGCCGCCGCGTCTGGCGATTTCACGCCGACGTTCGGGATCCATGGCCGCAAATCCGCGCCGGCTCGGCTTTGGGGGTTCGTTGAGCGACGGCATGGGATACTCCTCGGTTACTGGGCGCAAATTGGCCACCGGTCTGATAACCGCCGAGACGCCGCAGAGTTTCCCTGTTCGGCGATGCAAAAGGTCACATGAGGTGACGGCGAAGGAGATTGCCTGAGAAAAATGTTGTCTTTGCACCCGAAATTTCACCCAAGGCTTTGGATCGGCGTCGCTTTGGGCTTCGCCGCATGGGCAATCGCGGCGCGACTTGGGGTCACCGGAATAGGCGGGATCCTTGTGGGCTGGAATGTGGGCGCACTGATCTATCTCGCGGCAATGTGGCGGCTATTTCTCACCGCCAGTGAGACCGATGTGCAGAGCTTCGCCGAAGGCTATGACGAGTCTCCCGTCGTGATCGCCAGTCTGACGGGGGTGGCGATCATCGCCTCTCTGGCGGGTGTTTATGCGGCCCTGGCCTCATCGCACGCTCAGAGCCTCGCCGTGCGATCGCTGACGACGCCCCTGGCCGGGCTGACCCTGATCAGCACATGGTTTGTCGTGCAGTCGCTTTTCGTGGCCCATTATGCCCATCGGCATTTTCAGGCCTTGGCGGCGCGGGGGCCCGCCGCGGGTTTCCTGTTCCCCGGAGATCCGCCGCGCGGCTATCTGGACTTTGCCTATCTGGCGATCTGTGTGGGCGCCACCGCGCAGGTCTCCGATCCCGGAGTCCAGAGCCGCCCCTTGCGCAACCTCGTCACGGCCCATGCGGTGACGTCTTTCTTCTACAACACCGCGGTTCTGGCGCTCGGGATCAATATTCTCTCAGGCCTCATCGGGCATTGAGCCCGCGTTCAGGCCTTGGCCGCCGCCAGGGGTAGGGTTACGCGGGCGCTCAGGCCCCCCGCCGGACGGTTGCTGAGCACCACATCTCCGCCATGGCCCCGGGCCACCGCGCGCACGACGGAGAGGCCGAGGCCAATCCCGCCCGTCGCCCGGCTGCGCGACACCTCGACCCGGTGGAAGGGCTCGAAGATCCGTTCGATTTCGCTTTCTGGCACGCCGGGGCCATCATCTTCGACCTCGATCACGGCCAGGTCGCCTTCCGTGGTGACCCTCGCGCGGGCGCTGGACCCAAATTTCAGGGCGTTATCCACGAGATTGACGAACAGACGCTTCAGCGCGAGGGGATCGCCATCGATGACCACACGCTCGGCGCTCTCCACCGCGGCATTGGCGCCGGTGAGCGAGGCCTCGTCCATCACCGTCTCAACGAGGGAGGACACCTCAAGCTTTCGCCGGTCGTGGGGCTGGGAGGTGTCATGGATAAAACTCAAGGTCGAGGCGACCATGGCCTCCATCTGATCGATGTCATTGATCAGCTTGGTCCGCAGGGGTTCAGGGATCCCTTCAACTCTGAACCGAACCCGTGTCAGGGGTGTGCGCAGGTCGTGGGCGATGGCGCCCAGCATCCCGGTGCGCTCGTCGATATATTTGCGCAAACGCGCCTGCATCTCGTTGAACGCCGCGGCGGCTGATGACACCTCCGCTGATCCCCTTATCGGCAAGGGCGGCGCCCCCGGATCGCGGCCAAGGCGTTCCGCGCCCGCGGCCAGGGCGGCGATTGGCGCGGCGATGCGACGGGAAAACAACCATGAGAGCGGCGCCACCGCCAAGCATGACAGGGCCAGGACGATGAAGAGCCGCATCTGCCAGACATCGATACCGAAGGTGGAGCGCGGCGCGACCACGAGCCATTTTCCATCCGCGCGGCGGACACCGATCTCGAAGCTTCCCATCAGCAGCGGTTCCGGCGCATCCAACAGCAACTCGCGCTGGACCTCACGCTGCAGAATCTGAGGTTTGCGAACACCGAAGACGACAAATTTCGTGCCCAGTTGGGCGACCACGACGGAGGAGGGCGGGACGCCGAGGGCGTGGCTCAAGGCCTCTCGGAAGTGGGCGCGTCGGGAGCCCGTCGTCAGGCCCACGGGCGCACGTGGGGCAACCTTGGTCATTAGCAGATGGCGCGGGTCCGCCATCGCGTCATTGCCCGGCCGCAAGGCGCTCACCACCTCGGCGACGGTATAGATAAGGGGCGGCGGCGGAGGGAGGCTGAGGATCACCACCACCGAAAGCGTCTGCGCCACGACCAGGCTGATGATGATCAGTCCGAGCGTCTGAACGAAGAGCGGCAGGCGCGGCAGGCGCATCAGGCCGTCCGCGAAACCTTGGGTGTGAAGATATAGCCCTCGCTGCGGACGGTGCGGATGAGTTCGACCGCCCCGCCGCCATCTTCGAGTTTGCGGCGAAGGCGGCTGATCTGGACGTCGATGGCGCGATCAAAGGCGTCGGACTGGGGCCCGCGGGCATATTCCAGAAGTTGGTCGCGAGTGAGAACCCTCTGGGGGTGTTCCACGAAGGCGCGAAGCAGCGAAAATTCCCCGCTGGAGAGGTTCACGACCACCGCGCTGGGCGAGCGAAGCTCATGGCGCACCAGATCAAGGCGCCAACCCGCGAATTCGCAGGCCGCGCCCAAGGCTTCTTCCGAAGGCGCCGGATCGCGCCGACGCCGCAGGACGGCCCTGACCCGCGCCAGAAGTTCGCGGGGATTGCAGGGCTTGGAGAGATAATCATCAGCGCCAAGTTCAAGCCCGATGATCCGATCAGTCTCTTCCCCCATGGCGCTCAGCATGATCACGGCTGGCCCCTCGGGACGGGATATGCGGCGGCAGATCGACAGTCCGTCCTCACCCGGAAGCATGAGATCCAGAACCACGAGATCCGGGGTTCGCCGGGTCATGGCGCGCTCCATTTCCCGACTGTCAGCGGCCGTGTCCACGACATAGCCGTGGCGCGACAGAAATTCCGACACGACATCGCGAATGCCGGGGTCGTCATCGACCACCAGGATGTGCTCCGCGTCAGGCTCGTCAGGGCTGAGGGTCAAACTTGCTTCGCTCATGAACAACCGTCTGAGTTAAATCCCTGACGGGCGCGTGTCGACCTCGAAATCAGAGCGCAACATTGCGAACAGAATCAGGCAAGTTCCACCTCGCTTAAGGCGCCAGGGCTCTAGAAAGCGCGGCGTCGGAGACGAAGGGATTGGTGCGGCGCTCCGCCCCGAAGGTGGAAATCTGATTATGGCCAGGCACGAAGGTCACATCGTCGCCCAAGGGCCAGAGTTTTTCCGTGATCGACGCCACGAGATCTGGGAAGCTGCCTCGCGGGAAATCGGTGCGACCGATTGACCCGGCAAAGAGCACATCCCCGACCTGAGCAAAGCGCGCCTGACGGTGGAAAAACACCACGTGACCTGGTGTGTGGCCGGGGCAATGGAAAACCTCGAACTGGCTTTCCCCAAGGCTAACCCGATCACCATTCGCCAGCCATCGGTCGGGAAGGAAACTTCGCGCCTCGGGCATGCCCCACTGCACGCCCGCCGCGTCGATGCCGTCTATCCAGAACGAATCATCGGGATGCGGTCCTTCGATGGGCGCGCCCGTGGCCTCCTTGAGCGCGGCCGCGCCGCCGGCATGGTCGAGATGGCCGTGGGTGATCCAGATTTTCTCCAGCGTCAGTTGCTGATCCTTAAGAACTGACAGAAGCCGAGGAACTTCGCCGCCGGGATCGATGACCGCCGCGCGACGTGTTTTCTCACACCAGACGATCGTGCAGTTCTGCTGCAGGGGTGTCACCGGAACCACCAAGGCCCGTATAGGGGGCGACCCAGGCGCGGTCTCTGCCATGGCGATCTCTCCTCGTGACAAGGCCCCCCGGTGCGCCTCCGCCAGGGCCAATATCGTGCGTCGCGGGCGTGAGGGAAAGCCCGCGCGGCGCTGTTTGATCGGGTGGACTATGGTCAGAGGGCGGTTTCGGTCCTATGGCAGTGCCGCGTGGACGGGTTCAGTCCACGCCGCCTCTGGCGACAACGCAAACGGGTATTATTTGCAGGTCATGGACTACGAAGCCGCTTTTAGCGCCGCCGTGCGGCAGGTGCGTGACGAAGGTCGCTATCGTGTCTTCGCCGACCTCAAGCGACAACGGGGTCGATTCCCGCGGGCGGCGTGGACAACCCCGGCGGGACATACGCGCGAGGTCATTGTCTGGTGCTCGAATGACTATCTAGGTCAGGGTCAGAACGCCGTCGTGATAGAGGCGATGCATCAAGCCCTGGATGAGGCTGGCGCTGGATCGGGCGGCACGCGCAATATCTCGGGCACGACCTCCTATCATGTGGCGCTCGAACAGGAATTGGCGAACCTGCACGGCAAGCCGGCGGCGCTGCTGTTCACGTCTGGCTATGTCTCCAACGAAGCGACCCTCGCCACGCTGCAGAAGATACTTCCCGGGCTCATCATCTTTTCCGATGAGTTGAACCACGCCTCGATGATCGCCGGTATTCGCCAGGGCGGCGGGCCGCGTAAGATCTTCCGGCATAATGATCTGGAGCATCTGGAGAGCCTCCTCGCGGCCGCGCCCCGAGAAGCGCCCAAGCTCGTGGCCTTCGAAAGTGTCTACTCCATGGACGGCGATATCGCCGACGTGGGCGCCACGGCCGCGCTCGCCAAGCGTTATGGGGCGCTGACCTATCTCGATGAAGTCCATGCCGTGGGGCTCTATGGCCAAAGCGGCGGCGGGGTTTCAGAGCGCGATGGCGTCGCCGGTCAGATCGACATCATCGAAGGAACGCTGGGCAAGGCCTATGGCGTCATGGGCGGTTATATTGCCGCCAGTTCGATGCTGGTCGACGCTATTCGCTCCCACGCCAACGGGTTCATTTTCACGACCTCGCTTCCGCCCGTGCTCACCGCCGGCGCGCTGGCCAGTCTGCGGTGGCTCAAGGCTCACGACGAGGTGAGAGTTTCACATCAGGAACGCGCGGCGACTCTGAAGCGACGCCTCCGGGCCGCGGGCCTACCCGTCATGCCCTCGAACAGCCACATCGTTCCGGTTCATGTGGGTGATCCCGTCCATTGCAAGCTGATCTCCGATGTCCTGCTCCAGGATCACGGAATCTATGTTCAGCCGATCAATTACCCCACCGTGCCGCGGGGAACCGAGCGACTGCGCTTCACGCCGACCCCCTATCATACCGATGCGATGATGGATGATCTCGTCGTCGCTTTGGAAGCTCTGTGGGCGCGGTGTAATATTCAGCGTCTGGGCGGTCGCGCCGCCTGATGGACCTTAGCTGAACGGTCGCGCCCGCGAATCGCGTCCGCCTACGGATGGCCGAACGCCTGATGTCGCAAACGAAGGAGCCTTGAGCCGTGAGCCTCGCCGAAATCGCCCCGCCCGCGGATGGCTTCTTCACCGCCGATCTTCGCGCCTCAGACCATGATGTTGCAGCGTGGCTGGGCAAGGAGATGACGCGTCAGCAGAATCAGATCGAGCTGATCGCCTCGGAGAACATCGTCTCGCGCGCCGTGCTTGAGGCTCAGGGCTCTGTCCTGACCAACAAATATGCCGAGGGGTATCCGGGTAAGCGCTATTACGGCGGGTGCGAGTTTGTCGACGAGGTCGAGACGATAGCCATCACCCGCGCCAAGGCCCTCTTCGGCGCGGCATGGGCCAATGTGCAACCCCACTCCGGATCCCAGGCCAATCAGGCGGTGTTCATGGCCCTGATGAAGCCGGGCGACACCTTCATGGGGATGGATCTGGCCGCGGGCGGGCACCTTACGCACGGCAAGTCCGTCAATCAGTCCGGCAAGTGGTTCAACCCGGTCGCCTATGGCGTCAGAGCCCAAGATGGTCTGATCGATTACGACGCCATGGCTGAGGTGGCGGAGGAGCATCGCCCCAAGGTCATTATCGCCGGCGGGTCCGCCTATAGCCGCACCATCGACTTCGCCCGCTTCCGGGAGGTGGCGGACAAGGTCGGGGCGATCCTGATGGTGGATATGGCCCACTTCGCGGGTCTCGTGGCCGCCGGCGTGTTTCCAAGCCCAATGCCCCACGCTCACGTGGTGACGACCACCACCCACAAGACCCTGCGCGGCCCGCGCGGCGGCATGGTTCTCTCCAATGATCTGAAACTGGGCAAGAAGATCGATCAGGCTGTTTTTCCAGGTCTTCAGGGCGGCCCGCTCATGCATGTCATCGCGGCCAAGGCGGTCGCCTTTGGCGAGGCGCTGACGCCCGAGTTTCGGCTCTATGGCCGCCAGGTCATCGACAATGCCCGCGCGCTGGCCGACAGCCTCGCCGCGCGGGGTCTGGCGATCGTTTCGGGGGGAACGGACAGCCACCTCATGCTCGTGGACCTGCGGCCCAAAGGCGTCACGGGCAAGGCGGCGGAAGCCAGCCTTGAGCGCGCCGGAATCACCTGCAACAAGAACGGCATCCCGTTTGATCCGGCGCCCCCCGCCATTACATCCGGCCTTCGCCTTGGAACGCCCGCCGGCACCACCCGGGGCTTCGGCGAGGCGGAATTCCGGCGTGTTGGCCAGCTTATCGCTGATGTCGTCGATAGCCTCGCGGCGAGCGGCGAGGAGGGCGATCCGCGCATCGAGGCCCAGGTCAAGGCGAAGGTCGAGGATCTTACCGGCCGTTTCCCCATCTACGCCTCATGATCGCCGACGCGCGCGGCCCTGAAGCGAGCGGTTTGGGCGCGAACGGTTCGGGCCGGAGCTAACCTTGCGCTGTCCCTTCTGTGGCGATGCCGAGAGTCAGGTAAAGGACAGCCGTCCCACCGAGGATGGGGCCGCCATTCGCCGTCGGCGTTCCTGTCCCCAGTGTGGCGGGCGGTTTACCACCTTCGAGCGCGTGCAGCTTCGCGAGTTGACGATTCTCAAAAGGTCCGGGCGTCGTGCGCCATTTGATCGCGAGAAGCTGGTCCGCTCCATTACCGTCGCCACGCGCAAACGCCCGGTGGACCCAGAGCGAATCGAGCGCATGGTCAGTGGCATCGTGCGTCGCCTGGAGAGCCTGGGCGAGACCGAACTTGCGTCTCACGTGGTGGGTGAGATGGTCATGAAAGCGATCAAGGCCCTCGATGAAGTCGCTTATGTCCGGTATGCCTCCGTCTATCGCGACTTTCGCCAGACCGAGGACTTCGCGCGTTTTCTCAGCGAGGAGGGCCTTTCGGACGAGCCGGGAGACGATGATCTGGACGCGCCTGTGGCCCCCAGCGGCCGTGCGACATGAGCCGCTCCCCGCGTCAGGCCCGTTCGGTCGCTCGGCTGGCCGCCGTCCAGGCTCTGTACCAGATGGAAATATCCGGAGCCGGAGTGGACGCGATCGTCCGCGAATTCTCGCAACATCGCTTTGATCGCGACCTGGAAGGCGAGCGCCTCGCCGAGGCGGACGAGGCCTTTTTCGCCGAGATCCTTCGGGGCGTGGTCACTGACCGTCCCGCCGTGGATGCGGCGATTTCTCGTCGTCTTGCCGCGGGCTGGCGCCTGGACCGCATCGACGCCACCGCCCGCGCCATCATCAGATGCGCTGTCTATGAAATGACGGGAACGCCGCATACCCCCGCCGAGATCGCGATTGATGAATATGTCGAGGTCGCAAAGTCGTTCTTTGGCGAGGGCGCGGAGACGAGCTTCGTAAACGGGGTCCTGGATGGGATCGCGCGCGATGACAGGGCCGCCTGACGAATTCGACTGGATCGCGTCCCTAAGGGGGCTGACCCGGGGGGATCCTCGCGCCCTGAACCTTGTCGACGACGCGGCGGTGCTGCCGGGCCGCCCGGGCCACGATATGGTCATTTCCACCGACGCCATGGTCGAGGGCGTGCATTTTCTCGTCGATGAAAACCCGACCCTGATCGCAAAGCGCCTTTTACGCACCAGCCTCTCGGATCTCGCGGCCAAGGCGGCGCGACCGTTCGGCTATTTCCTAACCACCGCGTGGCCCTCGTCCCGAAATTGGCGCTATCGGCAGGCCTTTACGCGCGGCCTGGAGGAGGATGGGGACGAGTTTGGCGTATCACTCTTGGGCGGGGACACGGTCTCGACGGAAGGCCCCCTCACGGTCAGCGCCACGGTCCTGGGATGGGCGCCGTCGGGACAAACACTCCTGAGGTCAGGCGCGCGAGATGGCGACATCGCTGTCGTCTGCGGCGTGGTCGGCGACGGTTGGTTGGGTCTTCAGGCCGCGCGCGGGGAAATTCCGGATCCCGGCGGGCGTCTGGCGGCGCATTATCGCGCGCCCAAGCCGTTGCTTCATCTGCGCGAGGCTTTGATGGCGCATGTCCGCGCGGCGGCCGATGTGTCCGACGGATTGCTCGCCGATGCGCTTCATGTCGCCAAAGCCAGCGGTCTGGGCGTGGCTCTTTGTCTTGAGGCGCTGCCCTTGTCTTTGGGCGCCGCGGACTGGTGTGCGAATCAGGGCAGCGAGGTCCGCGCGCGCCTCGACTTGGCCCGGGGGGGCGATGATTACGCCCTAATCTGCGCAGTCCCGTCGGGTTCCGAGGACGCCTTTCGCCGAGACGTGGCGGCTCTGGGAACGCCTGCCGCCGCAGTGGGACGCTTCGAGGCGGCGCCAGGGCTAAGGCTGACCCTTCGCGGCGGCCCGCTCCGCACGGAGGATCTGGGCTGGCGCCACTAAGCGCATGCCACACGGTGGGACGTATTTTCCCCGCGTGAGGCATGTTACGAGCTTCATAAGTCCGAAAACGGACAGATGAGGAAACACCCATGGACCACGGCGCCAGTCAGATTCTGACCCTCGTGATCGCCGCCGGTTTTCTGGCCGTCATTTATGGGGTTGTTCAGACCCTTTTTTTGCTCCGCGCCAGCCCCGGCAACGCCAAGATGCAGGAGATCGCGGCTGCCATTCGGGAGGGCGCGGAGGCCTATCTGCGTCGACAGTACCTGACCATCGCCCTTGTTGGCGTGGTGATCTTGGCCATCCTATTGGTCCTCATTGGTTGGCGAGAAGCCCTGGGGTTCCTGATCGGCGCTTTGCTATCCGGCGCGGCGGGCTTCGCCGGAATGCTGATTTCCGTGCGCGCCAATGTCAGGACGGCTCAGGCAGCCTCGGAGAGCCTGGCGGCGGGCCTCTCTCTGGCGTTCCGATCAGGCGCTGTCACCGGCATGCTCGTGGCGGGGTTCGCCCTGATCGGTGTGGCCGGCTATTTCACGATCCTGACCGGCCCCATGGGTCTTTCCCTGACCAGCCGGGATGTGATCGATTCGCTGGTGTCCCTGGGCTTTGGGGCGTCGCTGATCTCAATCTTCGCGCGGCTTGGCGGCGGTATCTTCACCAAGGGCGCCGATGTGGGTGGCGACATGGTGGGCAAGGTCGAAGCCGGGATTCCGGAGGATGATCCTCGAAACGCCGCGACGATCGCGGATAATGTAGGCGACAATGTCGGCGACTGCGCCGGCATGGCCGCGGACCTTTTTGAAACCTACGCCGTCACCACGGTGGCGACCATGGTTCTGGCCGCGATCTTTTTTCGGGGCTCCGCGGCCGTCGGCGACATGATGCTTCTGCCCTTGGCAATCTGCGCGGTCTGTATCGTCACCTCGATCATCGGCGCCTTCGCCGTGCGTCTGGGCCGGTCCGGCAACATCATGGGCGCGCTCTATCAGGGCCTGATCGTCACCGGGGTCCTGTCGGTGGGTGCGGTCTGGTTCGTCATCCAGTCACTGGTGCCGGCGGCGGGCGTATTCGTGGGCGAAAAACTTATCACGCCTTTCGCCATGTTTGTCTGCGGCCTCGTGGGTCTTGGCGTGACCGCCCTGATCGTCGTGATCACGGAATATTATACGGGGACGAATTTCAGGCCCGTGAAGTCCATCGCCAAGGCGTCGGTCTCTGGCCATGGCACCAATGTGATCCAGGGCCTCGCCATGTCCCTGGAATCCACCGCCGCGCCAGCCATCGTCATCGTCGCCGGCATCATCATCACCTACCAATTCGCCGGGTTGTTTGGCATCGCCATCGCGACAACGACCATGCTCTCGCTCGCGGGTTTCGTGGTGGCCCTGGACGCCTTCGGGCCCGTCACCGATAATGCGGGGGGCATTGCGGAGATGGCCGGCCTGCCTCCTGAGGTTCGCCTCTCCACCGATGCGCTGGACGCGGTGGGCAACACCACCAAGGCGGTGACAAAGGGTTACGCCATCGGCTCCGCCGGCCTTGGCGCCCTGGTGCTCTTCGCCGCCTATACGCAGGACTTGAAGTTCTTCGCGGCCCACGCCGATGCGTCGCCCTTCTTTTCAGGGATGGGCAACGTCGCCTTCGATCTCTCCAATCCCTACGTCGTCGTCGGTTTGCTGATGGGTGGTTTGCTGCCGTTTTTGTTCGGCGGTATGTCCATGACGGCGGTGGGGCGCGCCGCCGAAGCGGTTGTGGCGGAGGTGCGCCGCCAGTTTCGCGAAAATCCGGGGATCATGACTTATGAGGTGAAGCCCGAATACGGCCGAGCCGTGGACATCCTGACCCGCGCGGCCATTCGCGAGATGATCGTGCCCTCTCTTCTACCGGTGGTCTCGCCCATTCTCCTATTCCTGGTGATCTGGGCGATGGCGGGAAAGTCGGACGCTTTTTCGGCGCTGGGCGCGATGCTCATGGGCGTCATTGTCACGGGTCTCTTCGTGGCCATTTCCATGACCTCCGGCGGCGGCGCCTGGGATAACGCCAAGAAGCTCATCGAAGAGGGCCATTATGGCGGGAAGGGCTCCGAAGCCCATAAAGCCGCTGTCACCGGCGACACCGTCGGAGATCCCTACAAGGACACAGCCGGACCTGCCGTGAACCCGATGATCAAGATCACCAACATCGTGGCTCTGTTGCTATTGGCGGTGCTTTCCCACCGCGCGTCATGATCCCTATGGAGACGATTTCAGACCTTACGGGCTGCCCGGACCCCGGCTGTTGGGGTTGACCTGATTGGGCGGCAGGGCGCCAGCCGCGCTGATACTGCCGAGGATCTGCTCGATGGCTGACATTTCCCGGCCGCGCGTCGGCGTCTCGTGGTCGTTATAGGCGATCACCCGACCGTTCTTCAGGGTATAGTTCCGGACCGAGGCGACCTTATCACCCTCCTTGGTGAAACTGATCGCCGTTACGTTGCGCTTATCGACCTTCGAGGGATAGAAGCCGGTCCGGCTTGAGACCTGTGAGATGTAGAACCACTCATTTTTGTCGAAGGTCGCGACCTCGGTGGGTGAGCCCAACTTCGCCTGGACCGTGGCGCGGGTGTCCTGCCCAGGCTTCACGTCCGTGGGCGACTGATCAACGACCTGGAACCCTTGATAGCTGTTGAGCGGCGTGCAGGCTCCGACAATCAGGAGTCCCACGGTCGACATGAGGGCGATCGGCTTGGAGAACATTTTGGTTTCGTCCACGAAGGGCCGGGCGGCGAGCAGGCTTTGACCTAGGGCCAGGGGGTGACTAATTCAATCTGATTCATCGCGCCCTGCTTCCTGGGCGGAAATGAGGCCAATGAGCGTTTGGACACTTTCAGGCAAGAGCCGGCGCGTGGCTCTGGGGCCCGCCGAGCGGTTGCACGCCTCCGCCGTCGCCGCGGCCCGCACAGGCAATCTCTATGCCGTGATGGGCGCGCCCGACAGCGTCGAAGGCCGATTTGAGATGCTGACATTGCATGTGATTTTATTGGTGGAGCGTCTGAAAGCAGAGGGAAGGGCAGGGGATGGCCTGCGTCAGGCTTTGTTCGACACCTATGTGAGTCACCTGGACGGCGCCATGCGCGAAATGGGCGTTGGCGACCTCGCCATGGGCAAGAGAATGCGGAAGCTTGGAGAAGCCTTTTACGGGCGTGCGGCGGCCTATGCGGCGGCCTTCCACTTGCTGCCAGATCTCACCGAGATGAAGTCCATCGTGTCGCGGACCGTGCTGGAAGGCTTGGGCGTCGACGCCTCTCCACTGGCCGGCTATGTGGCGAGGACGCACGCCGCCCTTGCAGCGGGCCCGTCTGAGCGTTTGTTGGCCGGGGAACCGGCCTGGGCGGCGCCGTGACGCCGGCCAGCCCCTGGACCTGCCTTACGCCCTGGCCCCGCGAGCAGGAGGGCCCCGTTCAACAGGATCTCGTGGCGGATGAACCCGCCCGCAAGGCCGTCGCGCGGTTTCTGGGTCTCGAAGATGTCACACTATTGTCAGCGCGCCTGACGCTTCAGGCCTGGCTTGATGGCGCGGAAATCGCCGGTGAGATGGAAGCGCGATTCACGCGACTATGCGGTTTGACGTTGGAGCCCTTTGAGGTGTTGTTGGACGAACCCATTTTTCTGCGCGCTCTTCCCGCTGGCAGTGCGCATGCGCCGGCGCCGCCATCGGGTGAGGTCGACCTGCAGCTTGAGGATGAAGACCCTCCCGAAGTTTTTGGCCCGGAAGGCGTCGATCTGTGTGATCTTGTCGTCCAGACACTGGCTCTGGCCCTAGATCCTTTTCCACGCAAGCCTGGAGCCGTGTTTGAACCGCCGCAAGCTCAGCTGGAGGACTCACCCTTCGGCATCCTGGCGCGTATGACGGACCCCAAGGAATAGCGGTGGCCCCTCGCCCCACGCCCCCGCCAAGGCGGGTTGCATCCCGCGCCCGCGCCTGTATCGTCTCACCCTGCCTTGCGGGGGGTCCGAGGGAACTGGAAACGTTGTTGTGTCCGACCCTCTGGTGATCTCCGTCGACGCCATGGGCGGCGACCATGGGCCCTCAGTCATTCTTCCAGGTGTCGCGCAGGCTTCCGCGATGCTGGGGGCGAACGTGCGTTTCCTCCTGCACGGGGACGCGGAACAGCTTGCGGCGGCCATCCGACAGACCCCAGGGCTCTTGTCGATATCTGAAATCCGCCCCTCACTTGGCGTCATTCCCATGGACGCGAAACCGGCCCACGCCATGCGCCGCGGCAAGGGCACGTCCATGTGGAACGCCGTGGAAAGCGTCAAGGCGGGGGAGGCGGGGGCGGCGGTCTCCGCGGGCAATACAGGCGCGCTGATGGCGATCTCGCGTCTCGCTTTGCGCATGATCGACGATCTTGATCGCCCGGCGCTTGTGGCAAATTGGCCAACCCTCGCCGGCGTCACCTCAGTCTTGGATGTGGGCGCCAACATCGTATGCGATGCGCAGCGTCTGGTGGAGTTCGCGATAATGGGAACGGCCTACCATCGCGCGGCGCACAAAGTGGCGCAGCCCACGGTCGGCCTGCTCAATGTCGGAACCGAGCACGAAAAGGGCCACGAAGAGGTCCGAGAGGCGGATAGGCTACTTCGCCGCCTGATGGGTGACATCAATTATCATGGCTTTGTCGAAGGCGACGATATTGCCAAGGGCGCGGTCGATGTCGTCATCACCGACGGCTTCACAGGCAATGTGGCTCTCAAGACCGCGGAGGGCCTGGCGCGCTTCTTTCGGGCTGAACTTCGCGCGACCCTGACCGCGAACCTCGTGGCGAAACTCGGCGCGTTTGTGGCCAGCGGCGCCCTGAGGCAAATGAGTGAACGGCTAAACCCCAGCACAATCAATGGTGGACCGTTCTTGGGGCTCAATGGCGTGGTCGTGAAAAGCCACGGCGGCGCCGACGCCCGCGGTGTCGCCAATGCGATCCGTCTGGCGGCCAATCTGGGAGGAAGCGACATCATCGCGGAAGTCACCCGCACTCTGGCGAGGCGGACTCCGCCCAGCGTGGCCCCGCTGAAAGAGAGAACGATCGCGTGACGGGGGACTCGAGAACGGGGGAGTTGAAAACTGGGGCCTCAAGAACGACTGACCTGAGAAGTGTGGTGACCGGGGTGGGCGGATATCTACCGCCAGACATCGTCACCAATGACCAGCTCGCCCGGGTGATCGATACGAGCGACGCCTGGATCTTCGAACGCACCGGTATTCGCTCCCGTCACAAGGCCGCGCCGGATCAGGCCACATCCGACCTGGCGACGGAGGCCGCGCGCCGCGCCCTAGCCGCCGCCGGACGTTCGGCGAGCGACGTTGATCTCATCATCGTGGCCACCACCACCAGTGATCTGACCTTCCCCGCCACCGCCGCCATCGTGCAGCGAAAGCTCGGGGCGCCGATCTGCGCGGCGTTTGATGTTCAGGCGGTCTGCTCGGGCTTTGTCTATGCCCTCAGCGTCGCTGACGGGTTTGTCGCCCGGGGTATGGCGCGCTGCGCCCTGGTCATTGGGGCGGAGATCATGACCCGGCTCATGGACTGGTCTGACCGCGGCACCTGCGTGCTTTTCGGGGACGGCGCTGGCGCGGTGGTCTTGGAGCCGCTTGCGGGCGCGGGCACCACCGATGACCGCGGCATTCTGGGGTTTTCTCTCCGATGCGAGGGGGGCAAACAGGATCTGCTCTATGTCGATGGCGGGCCCACCACCACGGGCACGGTGGGTAAACTGCGAATGCAGGGCAAGGAAGTCTTCCGTCACGCCGTGACCAATATCAGCGAAGCCGTGGTAGCCGCGGCGGCGGCCGCGCGGGTGGATCTTCCGTCGATCGACTGGTTTATTCCTCATCAGGCCAATCAGCGAATTCTCGATGGCGTGGCGCGAAAACTCGGCATCGCGGAATCCAGGGTGATCTCCACCGTTGCGGATCACGCCAATACCTCCGCCGCCTCCATACCGCTCGCCTTGTCCCAGGGCGTCTCCGATGGCCGGATAAAACCGGGCCATTTGTTGCTTCTGGAAGCCATGGGGGGTGGTCTAACCTGGGGCGCTGTGGTCCTTCGTCTCTGAGGGATGCGGCTAATCCTTGACTTGAGGCCATTTGAACGTCCATGCGACGTCATCGGCCGTGGGGGTTGTGATGAAAGCGAAGACAGTTACACGCGCGGACTTGACCGATGCGCTCCACTTGAACGTCGGCCTGACCCGTCAGGACTGCGCTCATCTGGTGGAACGCACGCTCGACTTGATCGCGGAGGCCATGGAGAAGGGCCAGTCCGTCAAACTCTCTGGGTTTGGGGTTTTTCAGGTGCGCGCCAAGCGAGAGCGGATGGGCCGTAACCCCAAAACCGGTACGCCCGCGGCGATCGCGCCTCGGCGGGTGATTGGATTTAGGGCTTCTCAGGTTCTCAAGGCCCGCATCGAGCAGGCTGGCGCCGACTAATTATTGCGATGGGCGTCTAAAACGACCCATGTCCCCGCCCGAAAGCCGCCTTGAGAGTCACTTAACGGTAACGTTCCGCTGCCCGGCGGAGCTGGAAGGCCTCCTGCCGCCGCCCATTGCCGGGTCCCGCGGTCTGCCCGAATGGTTCAAGACTATGGCGCCCCTGGCTTTCAGCGAGCTCATGTCTGGCGAGACTGAGACGGTGAAGCGGTGTCCGCCCTTCATCGACGCCATGTCGCAGGGTTTTTTGATCCCCCTCTGGTGTGACGTGATCGTGGACCGGGGCGAGCTGACCTGGGACCATAGTTTGCCCACCGGGCGAGATGTCAGCTTTCCGCGCGCGCCCATCGGGTTTCATGACCCTAGTCAGATGACCGGGGTTCCGATGACGGATCCGGACCGATTTCTGATCAAGTTTCACAACCTTTGGACGATCGAGGCGCCTGAGGGCTATGCGCTCCTCTTCACCCATCCTGTGAACCGCCTGGACCTGCCGTTCACCACATTTACGGGCATGGTGGATTGCGACCGCTATCACGACTCCTGGATCCATTTCCCGGCCTACTGGCATGACATGGACTTCCAGGGGGTGCTCGCGAAGGGAACACCCATCGCGCAATGCTTTCCCGTCAAGCGCGAAACGTGGATCGCACGTACGGAGAGCTTCAGCGATGATGGCGCGGCGCGCTTGCGTGACCTTACCGCTGAGATCGGCCGGGAAAAGGGGGTCTACCGCCGCCGTTTTCGGGTCTGATCGGTCGTCAAGGTGTCTCAGCGCGCAAGAATTGCCGCGCCGCGCTTGGCCTTACAAGCAGACGCCCGCGCGCCGTGTCGGCCAGGGCGTTGACAAAGGGCGTGAGCTGCCGCGCGCCCCGCGCCGCGCGGCGTATCGCGGCCTCTCCAGCCTCCCGCTGTCCCAACTCCAGCAGGCATTTTCCCAGATTCATTTGTGTTGTCGCGTCATTCGGGCGCGACCCTAGAGCGCGAAGGTAAAGCTCGGCGGCGAGGGTGAAGTCACCGCCCAATGCGCTTGCCGTAGCAAGTCCCACCAAGGCGTCATGTTGCGTCGGGGCCTCTGAATAGGCCTCGGAAAACAGGGCGCGCGCTTTGATATGGTCTTGACGCTTCAGGTGGAAATAGCCGAGCCCGATCTTGAGCAGGACCTCATCGGGCGCCGCTTTCAGACCCTCTTCCAGGAGCGCCACCGCCTCCTCCAAACGTCGCAATTTCCAGAGATAATCCGCCAGGCTCAGAAAGGCCTGCGGTATCGGAGGCCGATGCGTGACGACCCCATTGAGAACCTCAAGCGCCTCCGCCTCTCGACCGGCGTCGCCCAGGGCGCGACCCAGAAGGATTCGCAGTTCAGGGTCGTCATCGCCCCCCGCAGCCTGCCGCAGGGGATTGATCGCCGCATCGGCGCGACCCTGGATAAGCAGCGCCTGACCGAGGATCTTCGCCGCGAGGCTAGGGTCCTCGCCTCGCGCCAGAACATCGCCTGCAAGGCGCTCCGCCTCGGCTGCGCGTCCCGCGCGCAGCGCCACAATCGCGTGGCCAAGGGCCGGGCTCATAGGTCTCGAAATTCTTAGTCTCCGCCAGCTCGATTTTTTACGGGGAGCCCGATTCCAACTTCATACACTTGCGCACTGTTCGTTGCGCCGCTGATGCGCGACCGCGTGACTATCGCGCGAAAGGCGGCGCCGGACGGCTCGGCCGGCGACGACGCGGTGGCCGGGATCGCGCTTTGGGCGACGGTATCGGATGCGGTCGAGGCCTTGAACTCTGATGGAGATAGCAATGACCTCGTACGTTTGGTTGATCCGTCCGGATGCGTATATGCTTTTGCGTGGTTAGAGTATATTGCTGTCCGCGACATGGAAACGTACATAAAGGCTAAGCGCAGCAACGATCACAGCCTGCTAATACATCAAGATATGTGCCCGAAAAGCCTGTGGGTTGACCACACTTTAGAATTGGAGACTGGGTTCAGGGCCATACCGCTTCCCGACCTGTTACCCGGATATTGCAAAAGCACTAGAATCTATTGGCTATAACCGGGACAGCCTCGGGAACCAGATTCAGGTCACAAAGCGCCGTGTGGTCCGGCCATAACGCCCGGGTGTTTGCGATTGCCCCGTCCAGGCGCCCTCACTATAAGGGCGCTCCTTCTCGCGGCGGAGCGTGGCGCAGCCTGGTAGCGCACTTGACTGGGGGTCAAGGGGTCGCAGGTTCAAATCCTGTCGCTCCGACCAGACCGTCCGATGTCCGGCGGTCAAGCGAGATAAGGAACTAGGGTCGCGGGCTGATGGTTGGCTTGACTCAGGCTCTGGGATTAGCGGCGCGGGATGGCGTCGCCGAGGCGACGCGCGCCAGGGTTATCGCCGTCTGGCTATTCGCCGTGGCGCTGCTGGTTTTCGCGATGGTTATCGTCGGGGGCGCCACGCGCCTGACGGGCTCCGGCCTTTCCATCACGGAGTGGAAGCCTATCTTGGGCGCCGTGCCGCCTCTCACGCCCCGGGCCTGGGCGGAGGCCTTCTCCAAATATCGGGCCAGTTCGCAATATTATCTCATCAACCAGGGAATCTCTCTTCGCGACTTCAAGGTCCTGTTCTGGTGGGAGTGGAGCCATCGCCTGCTAGGGCGGCTCGTGGGGCTGGTCTTCGCCGCGCCGTTCATTGGCTTTCTCGCCACGCGGCGGCTGCCGCGCTGGCTCGTGAGTCGGTGTTTGGCCTTGCTCGCGCTGGGGGCGCTCCAGGGGTTTGTTGGGTGGTGGATGGTCAAGAGTGGCCTTGAGGGCAGGGCGTCTGTCGCCCCTGAGCGCCTGGCCACCCATCTGGGCTTGGCGCTCTTCCTCTTCGCCGCCCTGATTTGGACCGGTCTGGAGGCCTGGTCGGGGCCGACAAAGGCGCCCCGGCGCGACGGCTGGACCGTGGCGGGCGCGATCTTCGCCACGTTCGTTTTCCTTCAATGCCTCATGGGCGCCTTGGTGGCCGGTAACCACGCCGGACTCATGGATGGCGATTGGCCTCTGATGGCGGGACGAGTGTTTCCCGAGGGCTACTGGCAGGGCGGCTTTTGGGCGACCTTCGCCCACAGTCTGGCCGCCGTTCAATTCAATCACCGAATCATTGCCTATGGGCTTCTGGCCTTCGCCGTGACGCTCCTCATCAGATCGGGTGCGGCCCCACGCGGGCTTCGGATCGTCATCACTCTGGTCTGCCTGGCGGTGTTCGCACAGGCGGGGCTCGGGGTGGCGACATTGCTGTCGCAGGTGGCGCTGCCCCTAGCCCTCATGCACCAAGCCGACGCCGCCATTCTTCTCGCTCTTTCCACGACGCTTGCCTGGCGCGCACGGCGTGCATGACGGTATCATATTACCCTAATTATTAGGCGATTGTTTTTATTGTATAAACAGTGACGTTGGCATGAATCACGCGAGCCATCGCTTGACAGGCGCCCAACACCGCTATAGCTCCCCGCGCCTCTCGTCTCATCGCCCTTCGACGGTTTGATGGGCGCGAACAGATAATTGGAAGGCCGTTATGACCACCAGGACCACGAGCTATCTCAAGGCCGCCTCGGTCGAGAAGCGTTGGATTGTCGTTGATGCCGAAGGCGCCGTTGTGGGCCGCCTGGCGTCCTTCATCGCCATGCGCCTGCGTGGCAAGCATCGGCCTGACTACACGCCTAATGTCGACTGCGGCGACCATGTGGTGGTCATCAATGCCGACAAGGTGAAGTTCACCGGCCGCAAGCTGGAGCAGAAGACCTACTATTGGCACACAGGCTATGCGGGCGGCATCAAGTCGCGCACGGCCGGAAAAATCCTGGACGGCAAGTTCCCCGAGCGGGTTCTGGAGAAAGCCGTGGAGCGCATGCTGCCTAAGGAGAGCCCGTTGGCGCGCGCCCAAATGACCCATCTGCGCCTCTATTCAGGCGCCGAGCACCCTCATGAGGCCCAAGCACCTGAACCGGTGGATTTTGCCGGCCTCAACGCCAAGAACGCGCGGAGCTAGACCTATGTCCGACACCCACGGCCTCGAATCGCTTCAGCGCCTCAATCCTGAGACTGTCGCCGCGCCGGTTGAACCGAAGATCGATAAAGACGGCCGCGCCTATGCCACCGGCAAGCGCAAGAATGCCGTGGCGCGCGTCTGGATCAAGCCCGGCCGCGGCCGCATCACCATCAACGATCGTGACCAGGAGGTCTATTTTGCCCGCCCGGTGCTGCGGATGATGATCGCCCAGCCGCTACAGGTGGTGGATCGTCTGGGCCAGTTCGATGTGGTGGCGACCGTGGAGGGCTCTGGTCTCTCGGGCCAAGCCGGCGCCATTCGTCACGGCATCTCCAAGGCGCTCACCTATTACGAACCCGGCCTTCGGGCCGTGCTCAAGCCCCACGGTTTCCTCACGCGCGATAGCCGGGTTGTCGAGCGGAAGAAGTACGGCCGGGCCAAGGCCCGCCGCAGCTTCCAGTTCTCCAAGCGCTGATCGCGCGCATTCATCGCCCCCGGCGGGCCTTCCCATGGTCGCCAAGGTTTTTATCGATGGCGAGGCCGGCACGACAGGTCTGCAGATTCGAGACCGGCTGTCTGGGCGCCGCGATCTAGAGCTGCTGGCGATAGCCCCTGAAGATCGCAAGGACACATCGGCCCGGGCCGAGGCTCTCAATGCGGCGGATCTGGTGGTTCTCTGTCTGCCTGATGAGGCGGCCCGGGAGTCTGTCAGCCTCATAAATAACCCGCGCACGCGGGTCATCGACGCCTCCACGGCCCACCGGATCGCCGAGGGTTGGACCTATGGACTTCCGGAGCTCGCGCCGGGCCAGAGGGCTAAGATCGCCGCCGCGACGCGGGTGGCTAATCCGGGCTGTTGGCCGACGGGCTTTTTAGCCTTGATAAGACCGCTCATCGCCGCGGGTGTGATCCCTGTCGACTGGCCGCTGAGCGTTCACGGTGTATCGGGCTATACGGGCGGGGGCCGGGCTATGATCGCACAGTTCGAGGATCCCCAGGCGCCCAATCACACCGATACGGCGTGCAAGATCTATGCGGCCAATCTGCGCCACAAGCATGTTCCCGAGATGCAAGTTCATGCGGGACTGACGCGCGCACCCCTCTTCACGCCCGCCGTGGCGCGCTTTCGCTGCGGCATGATCGTTGAGGTTCCGCTGCCACTCGCGGTGCTACCCGGCTGGCCAAAGCTCGCCGATATCCACGCCATCTTGAGCGCGGCCTATATGGACGCACGCTTTGTCGACGTCGCCACCCTGGGCGAGGCGGCGAGCATCACAGGCCTAGAGGCGGAGAGTTTGGCCGGGCGGAACGACATGAGATTGTTAGTTTTTGGCGACGATGGTCTTGGTCAGGCGCGCCTGGTGGCGCTCCTGGATAACCTCGGCAAGGGGGCCGGCGGAGCGGCGGTACAAAATCTCAATCTGATGCTGGGTTTTGAGGAATGCGAAGGGCTCTGATCACGGGTTCGTGAGTGTCGGGCGGTAACCAGAACGCCACACAGTGCGTATCTAGGGACATGACCATGCATAAGACGACCACCCCGCGACGGGCGTTTCTCTCCGGTGTACTTCTGGTGAGCCTTGTTCCACCCAGTTTGGCCTGGGCGGCTGACCCCTATGCCAGTTCGCCCTACCGCCATCTGACGCCCGCGGAATGGCGCGCGAAACTCCCGGGGCCTTCGTTCAATGTTCTGCGCCAGGAGGGCACCGAGGCGCCGTTCACCAGCCCGCTCCTCAACGAGCACCACAAAGGGCAATTTGTCTGCCTGGGCTGCGGCCTGCCGCTCTTTAAGTCCGAGTGGAAATATAATTCCGGCACCGGATGGCCGAGCTTCTGGACGACCATTCCCGGAGCGTTGGCCAAGAAGGCGGATTTTGCCATCGGCGTGGAGCGCACGGAGTATCATTGCGCCCAGTGTCTCGGCCACCAAGGCCACGTCTTCCCCGATGGCCCCCGCCCCACGGGCCTGCGCTACTGCAACAACGGCGTGGCGCTAAGGTTCGTCGCGGCTTAGGACCGCACCTTCACAAACGCTCCCGGGGCATCTTCGATAACGGCGAAGGGCCCCCCGCTTGGATCGCGAGCCGGGACTTGCTTGCCTGAACGCGCCTTTAGCCATGCTGACCAATCAGGCCACCACGACCCCGCATGTTCCACCGCCCCCGCCATCCACGCCTCTAGCGTCTCTGGGAGGTCATCCCGTGTCCAGTGTTGATACTTATTCGCGGCTGGCGCGTTGATGACGCCGGCAATGTGGCCGGAGCCAGCCACGGTGAATCGCGTCGGCCCGCCAAACAGCCTCGCGCCCTTATAGACCGACTTGGCCGGGGCAATATGGTCCTCTCGAGAGGACTGGACATAGACGGGCGTCTTCACTCGCGAGAGGTCGAGCCGCTCGCCACCCAGGTCAAGCTCACCTTTGGCAAGCGCGTTCTCAACGTAGAAACGGCGGAGGTAGAAGAGGTGCAGCGCCTTGGGCATTCGCGTCTGGTCGGCGTTCCAGAACAGCAGATCGAAGGGC
>PLFA01000055.1:23983-49361 GCA_003136615.1 Caulobacteraceae bacterium
TCCTGCTGGGCGGCGAAAAAGGTGGCCGACGCGACTCGCTTGTCCTTGCGCGCGGCCATGTGGGCCAGAGCGCAGGAGAGCAGGGTGCCCCCGATGCAATAGCCCACCGTATTGACCTTGCGCGCGCCCGTCTGGCGCAGAACCGCATCCACGGCGGCATAGACGCCCTCATGGAGGTAATCCTCGAAGGTCTTGGCGGCCAAGGTCACGTCCGGGTTCACCCATGACGTCACGAAAACCGTGAATCCCTGGGCCGTCAGCCAGCGAATCATCGAGTTTTCGGGCCGAAGATCCAGAATGTAGAACTTGTTGATCCAGGGCGGGAAAATCAGCAGCGGGATTTCGCAGACCTTCTCGGTCGTCGGCTCAAATTGCAGAAGTTGGATGATGTCATTCTGGAAAATGACCTTGCCAGGCGCCGTCGCGACATTTTCGCCCACCTTGAATTGATCGAAGTCGGTCTGGCTAATCGCCAATTGACCACCGCCACGTTCAAGGTCCGCGGCGAAATTCTCCATGCCCTTGAGAAGGCTCTCTCCCCGCGTCTCCATGATCGCGCGCAGCGCCGTGGGGTTCGACAGCACAAAATTCGACGGGGAAAAAGCGTCGGTGAGCATGCGGGTCACGAACTCCACGCGCCTCAGCGTCATGGGCTCGACCCCTTCCACCCCGCTCACGAGATCATTCAGCCAGCTGGACGTGATCAGGTAGGACTGCTTGACTATGTCGAAGACGGGGTTGGACCAGTCAGGATCAGTGAAGCGCTTGTCGCCGCGCGCGGGGGACGCGACGGGGGGCTGGGCGTCTCCCGTGGCGTTGAGGGCCGCGGCGCGCCATAGGTCCAGATAACGGCCGTAAAGGTCCGCCTGAGCCCGCATAAGCTTCTCGGGCTGCGCGGCAAGGCGAGTCATGACCTCGCCCCAGGCCCCGCTCACATGCAGGGGATCAACGCTCAAGGGGGCGTGGCGTTCGGCCTGACGTAGCGTCGCCTCTGCGATGGCGCTCTGCGCGGTCATGGCGGCCTTGGCCAGATTGAAGGACAGGGCCTCGACCGCGGCGCACTGCTCCTTCGAGAGAAACTCCAGGGCCGTTTCGGTTTTGCCGCCACTGGGGACGGCCGCGACGCCTTCCTTGGCGGAGTCTGACCGCTCAGGCATGGTTGTTTCCTCTCAACGTCAAGCGCCACCCTTCCGCCGGAGGGCGTCCTAGCCTATGACCTTGGCTCTTATGAAGGCGTTCGGACCGCAATTTTCAACGCTCATCTTCGCCCTGCCCATTCTGGCGACGGCGACGTTCGCGCGCGCGGAGACAAACTCCTGCGGGGCGAGGCCCGTGGCGGAGGCGGCGAACCAAGCAGCCGCGATGGCCTATCCCACCTTTTGCTCAATCCCGAAAAGACCGACTGACATACGCACGCCGGCGGCCTTCAAGGCCGCCGTCCTCGACACGCGTAGGTCGGGCGTCGCGCTTGTGCGGGCGACCCGTCCCGAAACATTTGGACTCGCAGCCTCCGGCGGCGGCGGCTTCGCCAGCGAGGCTCGAGCCGAAGCCGCGCCGCCCCCGCCAATGAACCCCCAGAATGTGGCCGACGCCGCGGCTTTCGCCCGAGACGCCCGCGCCAAGGCCACGCCGCCCCAGCGGCCCCACTGACCCCAAGTAAGAGTCTTGACCCGTTAGCGCCCCCAGAAATCTCGATCCTCAAAGACCATGATCCCCGACTTTCACCGCATAAATCTCCTCCCCCCGTATGTCTTCGAGGAGGTCAATAAGCTCAAAGCTCGCCTGCGCCGGGAGGGCGTCGATATCATCGACTTCGGCATGGGCAATCCCGATATGCCAACGCCCAGCCACATCATTGATAAGCTGCTGGAAACCGCGCGGGATCCCAAGGCTGGGCGCTACTCCGCCTCGAAGGGGATATTGGGCTTGCGCCGCGCCATGGCCGGCTACTATCAGCGGCGCTTCGACGTCACCCTCGATCCCGAGACCGAGGTCGTTGCGACCCTCGGGTCCAAGGAAGGCTTCGCGAACCTGGCCCAGGCCCTGACCGCGCCGGGCGATGAGATCATCTGCCCCAATCCCGCCTACCCGATCCATGCCTACGGTTTCATCATGGCCGGCGGCGTTATCCGCCATATTCCCGCCCTCAGTCCCGAGGCTTATCTTTCCGGCGCCAGCAGGGCCATCGCCAGCTCATCTGCCCGCCCGACGGTTTTAATCCTGAGCTATCCCTCCAATCCGACTGCCCAGTGGGTGGATCTGGATTTCTATAAGGACGCGGTCGCCTTGGCCCGTAAGCACGAATTGCTCGTCCTTTCCGACATCGCATATTCCGAGATCTATTTCGAAAACAATCCACCGCCCTCGGTGCTCCAGGTGGAGGGCGCGCGGGACCTCGCGGTGGAGGTCAATTCTCTCTCCAAGACCTATGCCATGGCTGGCTGGCGTGTCGGCATGGTGGTGGGAAACGCGCGCCTCTGCGCCGCGCTCGCCAGGATCAAATCCTATCTGGACTATGGCGCCTATACGCCCATCCAGGTGGCCGCCACGGCCGCCCTCAATGGCCCACAGGACTGCGTCGATGAGATTCGCGGAATTTATAAGAGCCGCCGCGACGTTCTGGTCTCCTCCATGGCCCGGGCGGGCTGGCAGATCCCAAGCCCTCCGGCCTCCATGTTCGCGTGGGCGCCGCTCCCGGAGCCCTTCAAGGCCCAGGGTTCCATGGTGTTCGCCAAACGGCTCATTGAAGAAGCGGGCGTCGCGGTGTCGCCGGGCGTCGCCTTCGGAGAGTATGGCGAGGGCTTCGTGCGGATCGGCCTTGTGGAAAACGAGCACCGCATCCGGCAGGCCGCGCGCAACGTAAAGCGCCTTCTCGACAAGGAAATCGGCGCCGTGAACGCGGCCGACCCCGTGGTCGCGGGCTGATATGACCTTAGGGAATCCGCCAATCCGGCGGCTGGGTGTTGCTGGCTTGGGGACAGTCGGGGCCGCCCTGGTCAAACTTCTTGCGGCGCGGGGCGATTTTGCCCCGTCCGGTGAGCGGGTCGTTATCTCGGGCGTCTGCGCGCGGTCCCGCGCCGCGTCGCGCGGGGCGGACATCTCGCCCTATGTCTGGTTCGACGATCCCGTCGCTCTGGCGCGGTCGCCAGAGATCGACATCTTTGTTGAGCTTATTGGGGGTTCGGAAGGGGTGGCGCGCGCAGCGGTGGCGGCGGCGCTGGAGGCCGGCAAGCCCGTGGTCACCGCCAATAAGGCTCTAATCGCTCATCACGGCGCAGCCCTGGCGGCTCTGGCTGAAGCCAGGGGCGTTCCGCTTCTCTTTGAGGCGGCGGTCATGGGCGGCACGCCGGCGGTCAAACTGGTTCGTGAAGCCCTGGTTGCGGATCAGATTCACTCCATCGCGGGCATTCTGAACGGCACCTGCAACTATATTCTCAGCGAAATGGAGCAGAGCGGGTCCAGTTTCAGCCAAGTGCTGAAGCAGGCCCAGGCCCTGGGCTACGCAGAGGCTGACCCCACCACCGACATCGGCGGCTTCGACGCCGCCCACAAGATCGTCATCCTCGCCGCCCTCGCCTTCGGGGGGGCGCCGGACTGGGGCGCCGCACAGGTCGAGGGCCTGCAGGGTGTCGATCTGCTGGATATCCGCCTCGCCAAAGACCTGGGCTACCGGATCAAGCTGGTCGCCGCGGCGGCAAGGTCGGCGGGAGGCGTCGCAGTGCGCGTCCATCCCACGCTTCTGCCGCTAGATCATCCCCTCGCGCGCGCCGACGGCGCCTTGAACGCCCTCTTTATCCAGGGGGAGAGTACCGGGCGGATGTTCATCCAGGGTCCAGGCGCCGGCCCCGGTCCCACCGCGGCGGCCGTGGCGGCCGATATCGCTGACGTCCTGGCGGGCGCTCAGCGCCCGGTCTTTCAACAACCCGCGGTGAAGCTCTCACAGGTCCGCGCGGCTGCTCCCAAGGCCCTGGCCACCAAGGCCTATATCCGGCTGATCGTGCGCGATGAGCCGGGTGTTATCGCCTCGGTCTCTGAAACCCTCGCCGAGTGCGGCCTCTCCATCGACAGCTTTTTGCAGAAGCATATGGAAGACTCTATCGGCGTGCCCATCGTCCTGACGACTCATCCAGCCGCCGAACCGGTGATCTTCGACGCCATCGCGCGCATTGGCGCCTTGCCCACCATGATCACCCCGCCCAGGATGCTGCGAATCGCCAACATTTGAGCGGCTTCATTGGGGATAGGGCCATGGCGGCGGACGGCAGTTCAGTCGCGGGATTTCTGGGGGTCGAGCGTTCCTTAAGCGGCCGCCGATGGCGCTCCCGGCCCGCGGAGGCGGCGCTCGTACGGGAACACCAGGCGCGGCTGGGTCTTAGTGAACCTCTCGCCCGGGCCCTGGCCTCCCGGGGCATAGGGGCGGAGGAGGGGGCCTCCTTTCTGGAGCCGACGCTCAAAGCCCTTTTTCCTGATCCCTCAACCTTTGCGGACATGGACACCGCCGCCCAGGTCCTGCTCGACGCCCTGGAACACGCGACCCCCATGGTGGTGTTCGCCGATTATGACGTCGATGGCGCCTCCAGCGCGGCGCTTCTGGTCAGATGGTTTCGAGCCATGGGCTTGGACCTGCCGATCTATGTCCCCGATCGCCTCATCGAAGGCTTTGGACCGAGCCCCGCCGCCTTTCGCCACCTCTACAATCAGGGCGCGCGTTTGGTTATCACCGTGGACTGTGGGGCCGCCGCCCATGGCGCTCTCGCCGCGGCCGGGGAGATCGGACTGGAGGTGGTCGTCATCGACCATCATCTCATGCGCGACATTCCCACGGGTGTTGCGGCCTTGGTCAATCCCAACCGTCCGGACTGCGGCTCTAGCCAGGGTGTACTGGCCGCGGCCGGCGTTACCCTGGTCCTCTTGGCGGCGCTCAATCGCGAAGCGCGTCGCCGGGGCCTCTTCGCCGGGCGGCCCGAGCCCGATATCAAGTCCTGGCTCGACCTCGCGGCCATGGGGGCGATCTGTGATGTCACGCGGCTGACGGGCTTCAACCGGGCTATCGCCGCCCAGGGACTCAAAGTCCTGTCCTCCTGGCGCAATCTCGGGCTGGCCGCCCTGATGGAGGTGGCCGGCGCCAAGATGGAGAATGCCGGGATCTTCGAGGCCGGCTTCGTGCTGGGGCCGCGGATAAACGCCGGCGGCCGGATCGGACGCTCGGACCTTGGCGCGCGCCTCTTGTCCACCGAGGACCCCGCTGAAGCCATGGAATTGGCGATTGAGCTTGATCGCCTCAATTCTGAACGACGGTCCGTGGAAACCCGGATCTTCGAGGAGGCGGTGGAGCTTATCGAGCACGCCAGCAATTTTGACGCCGAGGCCCCCGCCATCGTCGTGGCCAAGGAGGGCTGGCACCCCGGCGTGGTCGGCATCGTCGCGAGCCGCCTTCGGGAGCGATACCGAAGGCCGGTGTTCGTTCTCGGAGTGGACCCGGAGGCGGACATCGCCAAAGGCTCGGGACGGTCCCAGCCGGGCGTTAATTTGGGCCGCGCGGTGCAGGAGGCGCAGGTGGCTGGCCTGCTCCTGGCGGGGGGCGGCCACCCCATGGCCGCCGGCTGCACGCTTCGCGCCGGCTTGACGCCGGAGTTCCGGGACTTCCTTTGCGACCGTCTGGCCGCTGAAATGGGGCGCGCCGCTGAGGAGGATGCCCTGGATATCGATGTTCTTGTTTCACCGGGCGCGGCGGCGCGGGCCATACTCGACCTCTTCAGCGTTCTTGAGCCCTTTGGCCCCGGCGCGCCCGAGCCCGTCTACGCTCTCGCAGATGTGCGCGCCGAGCGGGCGCAGCCGGTGAGGGGAGGGCACGTCCGGTGCTTTCTGGCTGACGGCGCTGGCAACCGCCTCAAGGCCATCGCCTGGCGCAGCGGGGATACGCCGATGGGGCGCCGCCTGCTCGCGGGGGGCGGATCATTTCACGTAGCGGGCCGTCTTCGCCGCGATGACTGGCAAGGGCGCGACGGCCTGCAGTTCGAAATCGACGATGTCGCCGAAGCGCCGAGGTCTTCCGATTAAACGGCCCAGCCAAGCGGTTGATGGAGGCGGAAGCCCACACGAACGTCTTTAGAGACTGAGCCGCTTGCGCCGTGCGTCACGGCCAGGATATATCCCGCCCTCCCGCGAGGGTGCGGGCCCTTCGTCTATCGGTTAGGACATCAGATTTTCAATCTGGGAAGACGGGTTCGACTCCCGTAGGGCCTACCAGTTTCTTCGCGCTGTCATATTCAATTTACGGTGCGGTATTCGATCCGCGCGAGGCCCATGAAAACGCCAAACAGGGCTGAGCTCGCGGCGAAAGCTCGCTCTTCACGGCTGAATACCTTCGATTCTGAAAGAATCAGGCCGTAAATCCGCATTTTTTAAGCTTAGCTTGTTGACCTTTTCCACAGCCTGCGAGCGAATAGCCTCGGGCCGGGCATATCCGAACGGATGTGCGCGGGTTGGGGCAGAGTTAGATGTCGGATTTCGATGTCGGGGCGCACGACGCGTTCAGCGAGGCGGTGCGCATAAGCGGGCGCGTGAAGTGGTTCGACGCCGGTAAGGGTTACGGCTTCGTCGTTCCCGATGACACAGCGCATACCGGCAAAGGCGACGTCCTCTTGCACATGTCTTGTCTTCGCAATGTCGGACGGCAATGCGCCCTGGAAGGCTCGGTGATCGTCTGCGACGTTGTCCGACGGCCCAAAGGCTGGCAGGTGGCGGAAATTGTCGATCTTGATGAGACGGGCGCCATTGATCGTCCCGAGACCCGGCGGACCAAGCCTGACGCTCATGGCCATTCGGATCATGCGGGCGGCCCGGATCGACCGTTTCGCATCGCGCCGGAGGCCTCTGGCCCCTTTCAGCCCGCCAAGGTCAAGTGGTTTAACCGCACCAAGGGATACGGCTTCGTCGTGCGCGAGGGCGAGGCCGGCGATATCTTTGTCCATATCGAGGTGCTGCGCCGAAACGGCCGTGAGGACTTGCAGCCTGGCGAAGAGGTCAGGGTGCGGTTTGCAAAGGGCCCCAAGGGACTGGTTGTCGCGGAAATCGAATTGACCCACATCTAGGGCCGATCTTGCGCTACGCCGCTGCGGACATGGGGCCTGCAGTCCTGCTAGGAGTTTCTTTCTTGAGCCCTGACGGGGACATCCCTGAGCCGCCACAAGGTTTTGTTCCGCATGAGAGCCGGGGGGCATTCGCAAAGCACAACGGCCCCTATTTTGATCGGCTGGTATCAGAGGGGGCCGAGCAGGCCTTCTTCGTCCTGCCGCGTCACTGCAATGGGCTCGGAATTATTCACGGGGGAATGCTCTCGGCCTTTCTTGATAGCCTCCTGGCCTCGGCGGCGGCGCGCGCCGCCCAGGCGGTTCCCGTGACGATCCATCTCTCCCTCGACTTTCTCGACATGGGCCGGGCGGGGGATTGGGTTCTGGGAGAGGCGCGGACCACGCGCCTCACACGCGATCTCGCCTTCGTCGAGGGTCGCGCCCATATGCAGGAACGGACCCTCGCGCGGGCCAGCGGCGTCTTCAAACTGATGCGCCGGCGCGAAGCCTGACCCGCTCCGCGTTGCGGCGCCCCGCCATTGCGTGGCATGAGGGCCCCCTCGCATGGATATCGGGGCGTAGCGCAGCCTGGTAGCGCATCTGCTTTGGGAGCAGAGGGTCGCAGGTTCAAATCCTGCCGCCCCGACCATGGGAAGGGTAAGAGCCTAAGGAGTCTACATGCTGGCGCGAATCTTCCGGCCCGCGAAATCCGCGATGCAGTCGGGGCGCGCGAAAACCCTCCACTGGGTTCTCGAGTTCGCGCCTGCCGCCGCGCGTCTGCCTGATCCCCTGATGGGTTGGACCCAGACGACCGACACAGACGGACAGATTCGCCTGAGTTTCGAGACGCGGGAATTGGCCGTGGCCTACGCCCAGAAACGCGGGCTGGCCTTCGAAATTCAGCCCGATCCCACACATAAGCCAATCATTAAGGCCTATGCCGACAATTTCGCCTTCAATCGCAAACAGCCCTGGACCCATTGAAGCAAGCCGCTCTTCGGCCCGGAACTTTAAGACCCCGTAGCTCAACCGGATAGAGCATCCGCCTTCTAAGCGGACGGTTGCAGGTTCGAGTCCTGCCGGGGTCGCCAAGCCTGAAGTCAGGTGATTGAGCGTAGGGTCAGTGATGTTAACGTGAGTACTGCTCTGGGCCGCGCGGCGGGCGCGATGATCATATTTGGAGGGCGCCAAAGATCGAATCCTGGGGCGGAGCGATGCTGGCTTATGACGCGCCGGGTCATCCTCACGTTCTCGTCTGGTCCCCTTTTCCCGCTTCAACCGATCACATGGCGCCGTCAAAGCGTGAGTTTATGCTCAATTTCGCGGTGGACGATCTTGACGCCATCCTCGCCCACTTGGCGGCCAAAGGCGTGAGGCCCTTGGGGGGCGACGATACGGACGCCCACGGTAAGTTCGCCTGCATTCTCGATCCCGACGGGACGAAGATCGAGCTCTGGCAGCCCTAATGGCGCCGGCTGCATCAAAAACGCCTTAGGGCGCCGTGGCGGCAGCCTGCTAGAAACCCGACAAACGAACGGTAGATATAAGGGACGTCAGGGATAGCATGACCGAGGCATGGATCATCGATGTGGCGCGCACGCCGCGCGGCGTGGGCAAGGTGGGGAAGGGCGGCCTTTCAGCCGTTCACCCTCAGCGGATACTCTCCACGGTCCTGAAGGCCCTGGCGGCGCGCAATCACCTCGCCACCGCTGACATCGATGACGTCATCGCCGGCTGCGGCACGCAATTCGGCAAGCAGGGGGCCTGTATTGCGCGCATGGCGGCGCTGGACGCTGGCTATGACGTGCGCGCCTCGGGCGTCAGTCTTGACCGGTTCTGCGGTTCGGGCCTGACCGCGGCCAATTTCGCCGCCATGGGGATCATGTCGGGCGCCCAGGACCTCGTGGTGGCTGGTGGCGTGGAGTCCATGTCCTATGGCTCAACCTTGCCCCGGGCCGCCGGCGCCACCCTGGATTCGGGTAACACCCATCTGCGCGCCATCCACCCTCAACCTCATCAGGGCATTTGTGGCGATCTCATCGCCACCCTGGAGGGCTTCAACCGGGAAGACGTGGACGCCCTGGCGTTCGAGAGCCAGCAAAGAGCCGCCCACGCCATCACGAACGGTCATTTCGATAAAAGCCTTGTCCCCGTGTTTCATGATGACGGCAGTCCCGCCCTCGACCGTGAGGAATACCCGCGCGCAGGCACCACGCTCGAGGGCCTCGCGGCGCTTAAACCCGCGTTCGCGGCGATATATGAAGTCCCACTGGACGAGGAGGGCCTGAGTTTTCGCAAACTTGTGGAGCAGGCCTATCCGGACGTGAAGATCGACCATGTGCACCACGCCGGTAACTCATCTGGCGTCGTGGATGGCGCCGGCGCCGTCGTCATGGCCTCGCCGCAATATGCCATGGCGCATGGCCTAAAGCCCCGCGCGCGCGTTCGGGCCGTCGCGACGGCCGGCGATTCACCCGAACTGATGCTCAATGCGCCGGTCCCGGCGGCCCGGAAGGCCCTGGCCAAGGCCGGCATGTCGCTGAGCGACATCGACCTGTTTGAGATCAACGAGGCCTTCGCCGTTGTGCCCCTGAAGTTCATGCGCGATCTCGATATCGACCCGGCCATCGTCAATGTGAACGGCGGCGCCATCGCCCTCGGCCACCCCATCGGCGCCACGGGAGCGATCATCCTGGGAACGCTGCTGGACGAACTTGAGCGCCGCGACCTCGCCACCGGCCTCGTCACCCTCTGCGCCGCCGGGGGCATGGCCCCGGCCATGATCATCGAGCGGATCTGAGCCCGGGAATAAAGACGGCCCGTCTAGGAGAAGACCGCCAAGGCCTGGTCCAGATCGGCGATCAGGTCTTTTGGCGCCTCCAGGCCAATATTCAGCCTGATGATCGGTCCCGCCCGGGGCGTATCATGGTCACGAGACCCGAGTTGCGGATCGCCGTTCAAGGCCAGGCTCTCGAAACCGCCCCATGAAAAGCCCAGGCCGAAGAGTTGCAGGGCGTCGAGAAACGCCGCCACAGCCTTGGGCGACGCCGGGCGCAGGACGATGGCAAAGAGGCCCGCGGCGCCGTCATAGTCACGGGCCCAGATCTCATGACCCGGCGCGCCGGGCAGGGCGGGATGTAGCACCTCGGCGACGGCGGAATGCCCCGCCAGCCATGTCGCGACTTCCAGGCTGCTGGCGCCGTGCCGATCCAGGCGCGCTGAGAGGGTGCGCAGGCCCCGCAGCATCTGATAGGCGTCGTCGGGGCTTACTGACCAGCCGAAGTCTCTGACGGCGTCTTGCAGGGCTTTGCCGATGGCAGGATCGCGGGTCGCCGCGCTGCCCATAAACACATCGGAGTGACCGCAGACATATTTGGTGAGGGACTGGACGGAGATGTCGACGCCGTGCGCCAGGGGTTTGAACAGGCTCCCCGCAGCCCAGGTGTTATCCGCGAGGGTCAGTATTCCTTTTTCGCGCGCCAGATTCGCGACGCCCGGGACGTCCTGCATCTCCATGGTCAGCGAACCAGGAGATTCCATGACAATGAGACGCGTGTTGGTGCCCGCTCTCGCCAGGATCTCCGGCGCCGTGAGATTGGCGGGATGATATCGAACCCCGACGCCAAATCGGGTCAGCACGTTGTCGCAGAACCGGCGCGTGGGCTTGTAGATGGCGTCCATGACGAGAATCTCGTCGCCGGCCTTCAGCACCGCCGTCATGGCCGCTGTCACGGCCGCCAAGCCGGATGGGAAAAGACTCACCGATGAGGCGCCCTCCAGTTCGGCGAGGGCCGAGGTCAAGGCGTCGTGCGTTGTGAGGCCGCTACGGCCGTAGGTCAGGATGCTGTCGTCATAGAACTCGGCGGCGGTATCCAGCAGAACGGTTGAACCGCGCAGGATCGGCGGCCCGACGGTTCTCACCACACGCGCGCCGGGCGGCTTGGCATGAATCAGCCTTGTGGCCGGGTCGAGGTCGCGCGTCATCAGGCGGGGAAGGGGTCTTGAACGACGGGGGTCTCAGAAGCGCCGCCCCATTCCGTCCAAGAGCCATCATAGACCGCCGCGTCCCATCGGCCGAGGCGAGCGAGAGCGAGGGCCAGGAGCGAGGCGCTGATGCCTGATCCGCAGGTGGTGATGATAGGGGCGGCGAGATCAACGCCGGCGGTTGTGAAGAGAGTCTCAAGGCGTTCAGCGGGAGCCAGGCGGCCGTCCTCGACCGCCAGCGCGAAGGGAATGTTCAGCGCGCCGGGCATATGCCCTGATCGCACCCCCGCGCGCGGTTCCGGAGCATGCCCCGCGAAGCGCGGGGCGGGACGCGCATCAACCACCTGGGCGACACGGGTCTCCAGCGCGGCGTTCACCTGGGCGCGGTCGCGAACGAGGCTGGGGACGGGGTTGGCCGTGAAGTCGCCTGGCGCTGTATCAGGCTCGCCGCTCGCAAGCGGGCGGCCCTCCACGACCCACGCTGGCAAGCCGCCATCCAGAACGAAGCTGGCCTCGTGACCCATGGCGCGAAGGTTCCACCACAGTCGGGGCGCTGAGAAGAGACCCTGGGCGTCATAGATGACCACCGTGGAGGCGGAACGCACCCCAAGCGAGCGCATGGCCTGGGTGAACCGCTCCGCCGAGGCGAGCATGTGGGGAAGGTCCGAGGTCAGATCACAAACCTCATCGATGGCGAAGAACCCCGCGCCTGGAATGTGGCGGGCCAGGAACTCAGCCCTGGCGTCCCGGGGCGTTCCCGGCATGAACCAGGTGGAGTCCAATATGGCGATATCCGGGTCTTGCAGGCGCTCAGCCAGCCAGGTCGTGGAGACTAAGGGATCGCGCATCATGTCATCCCACTCATACCAACCATGGGGGAATCGGCAGGTTCTTGGATTCTAGGAACGCCGGATTGAAGAGTTTGCTCTGATAACGCGACCCATAGTCACACAATATCGTCACGATCCGACGCCCGGGGCCCAGCTCCTTGGCCAAACGTATGGCGCCCGCGACGTTGATGCCGGTCGAGCCGCCCATGACCATCCCCTCATCCTGGGCGAGGCCAAAGATAACCTCCATCATTTCGTCATCGGGAACCCGGCAGGCGAAGTCGACGTCCAGCCCCTCCAGATTGGCTGTGATCCGGCTTTGGCCTATGCCCTCTGAGATCGAGGACCCCTCAGCCTTGAGTTCTCCGGATGTAAACCACGAATAGAGCGAGGCGCCCTCTGGATCGGCCAGGCCAATCTTGATGTTGGGATCGCGCTCACGAAGCGCCAAGGCGATGCCGGCCAAGGTACCTCCGGTGCCCACGGAGCAAATAAAACCATCGACACGGCCGTCCGTCTGTTCCCAGATTTCCGGGCCGGTGGTTTCGACATGGGCCTGACGATTGGCGATGTTGTCGAACTGATTAGCCCAGATCGCCCCGTTCGGCTCAGTCTTCGCCAGCTCATTGGCCAGGCGGCCGGAATAGCGGACGTAGTTTTCGGGATTGGCATAGGGGACAGCGTCCACCTCGACTAGCTCGGCGCCGGCCAAGCGCAGGGCGTCTTTCTTTTCCTGGCTCTGGGTCCGGGGGATGACGATGGTGGTCTTATATCCCAGGGCCGACGCCACCAACGCCAGACCGATACCGGTATTTCCAGCTGTCCCCTCAACGATGCGCCCGCCGGGCCGTAACTCACCCCGTCGCTCCGCGTCGCGAACGATAGAAAGAGCCGCTCGATCCTTCACGGACTGGCCGGGGTTCAGGAACTCCGCCTTTCCCAGGATCTCGCAGCCCGTGATCTCGCTCGCCCGATTAAGGCGGATGAGGGGCGTGCCGCCGATGGCGTCCAGCACGCTGGTGCAAATGGGAGGAGGAGACATGATGGCCTTCCATCGCCATCAACCCGGCCCGATGCAAGGGCT
The DNA here is from genome assembly GCA_003136615.1 of Caulobacteraceae bacterium. Lineage (GTDB taxonomy): Bacteria > Pseudomonadota > Alphaproteobacteria > Caulobacterales > Caulobacteraceae > Acaudatibacter. Next base: position 36,955 of record PLFA01000055.1, read on the forward strand.
TTACGAAGCTGGGCGCGAGGGCGGAATTGTCTAGCGTGCGGGCCGAACACCCCGCAAAATTGAGTACGGTCAGGCCCGCGCCAGGCTCACCTGCACCACATCCGTACGCCCGGTGCGGAACGCCGCCTCGCAATAGCTGAGATAGAAGCGCCATAGACGGCGGAACCGTTCATCGAAGCCCTGGCTCTTAATGTCTTCCCAAGCCGCCTCGAATCTGACGCCCCATTCGGAAAGGGTCCGGGCATAGTTTTCACCAAACCGGCTCACGCCTCGCCATTCCAGGCCCGCGCGGTGCGTCTCTTCCTTCAGTCGTGATTCGCAAGGCAGCATGCCGCCCGGGAATATGTACTTCCGCATGAAATCGGAGCGGCTCCGATAGACATCGAAGAGCTCGTCACGGATGGTGATGACCTGGATGCCCGCTTGCCCGCCTGGGCTCAGAACCTCACGCACCTTGTCAAAATAACGCGGCCAATAGGCTTCCCCCACGGCCTCGAACATTTCGATGGAGGCGACCCGGTCAAAGCGGCCCTCCACATCGCGGTAATCAAGCAGGCGCACCTCCGCCCGTTCGGCCAGCCCTTTCTCGAAAAGCCGCTTCTTGGCAAATTCGTATTGGGACGGGGATATCGTCAAAGCCGTGACTTTGGCGCCGACGTCCTTGGCGGCGAACTCCGCGAAAGCGCCCCAACCGCAGCCGATCTCCAGCACATGATGACTCGGGCGCAGATCAATCTGACGGGCGAGGGCGGCGTATTTGTTCGTCTGGCCCTGGCTCAGAGTGTCATTGGGTGTCTCGAAGCGGGCCGAGGAATAGGTCATGCCCGGGTCCAGCCACCGCGAATAGAAGGCGTTGCCGAGGTCGTAATGGGCGTGGATATTTCGGCGCGAGCCACGTTTCGAGTTGCGGTTGAGCAAATGGCCAAGAAAATTCAGAGTCCGGGCCCAGGGGGTGCCTGTCACGAGCTTTTCCAGGTGGTCAAAATTGAGGGTGAACACCTCCAGCAGAGCCGACAGATCGGGGGTGTCCCACTCGCCAGCCATATAGCCTTCGCCAAAGCCGATATCCGCCGCGGCGAGGACGCGTCCGACGAACTTGAAGTCGTGAATGACAAGCCGCCCGTGCGGCCCGGGTTCGCGACCCTGGACCAACAGTTCCACTCCGGACGGCGTCACGAATGTCAGAGAACCGGCCTGCCAGGTGCGCCGGGCGATATTCACGGCCGTACGGAACGCCGCCGGCGCGGTCTTGAGGGCGGCCGTTTCACGGTTTGGCGAGTCGGACCGGGGAAAGAGTGGATTGGGCCGAAGGATATCAGTGCTCATGGTAGACCCTCAAAGAGTTCGAGAGCGCGGTCCCGCGCCCAGGAATGATCGACGATCGGCGTGGGGTAGGTCTCACCCAGCCGCACGCCCGCAGTCCGCAATGTCTCGTCATCCGCCTTCCAGGGCGCGTGAATATGGGCGTTCGAGAGCCTTGCCAACTCCGGAGCCCAGCGCCGCACATAGTCGCCATCAGGATCGAACCTTTCGCCCTGGAGAACGGGATTGAAGACGCGGAAATAGGGCGCCGCGTCGGCTCCCGACCCCGCCACCCACTGCCACCCGCCGACATTGCTGGCGATATCGGCGTCCACCAGGGTGTCCCAGAACCAATCCTCGCCCAGGCGCCAATCGATCAGCAAATCCTTGATAAGAAACGAAGCGACGATCATCCGCACACGATTATGCATCCAGCCGGTTCGCCATAATTGACGCATGCCCGCATCTACAATGGGATAACCTGTCAGTCCGTTGCGCCAAGCAGTCAGGTCTTCCGAGGCGTTGCGCCATGGAAAGGCGTCGAAGCGGGGATTGAGATTGGCGTTCAACGTATCGGGGAAGTTGAACATCAGGTGGGCGTTGAACTCCCGCCAGCCAAGCTCTTTCTCGAAAGTCTCCACCGCCCGGCCGGCCGCGCCCCGCGATTCGCATGCTTCGGCCGCCGCCCAGACCTGACGCGGTCCGATCTCGCCAAATCTCAAGTGCGGGGACAGCCGCGATGTCGACTCCCGGTCAGGGCGATTTCGTCCATCGGCATATCCGCTGATGGCCGTAGAGATAAATGCATGGAGTCGGGCCTTCGCGCCCCGCTCACCCGGACGCCAGTCCGTAAATCCCTTCGACCAATCCGGCGCGCCGGGATGGAGGGCCCAGTCTTCAAGGCTGTCGCTGGCGAAGTCGCCGTCATAGCCAGCAACCTGGACCGGCGCCGGGTGTGGCGGCTGCCGGCCGGACCGCGGACCGGCGACACGCCAGAAGGCCGAGAAAACCCGGAACGGTCCGCCGGCGCCAGTCTTCACGTCCCAAGGCTCGGTCAGCAAACTGGCGTTGAAGGACTGGCAAACAATTCCCGACGCTCTAAGGCCAGCCTTGATAGGCCGGTCCCGGGCGACGGAGCCCGGATCATAGAGCCTGTTCCAGAAGACTCGTGTCGCGCCGGTCTCGGCGAGAAGACGTTCGAGCGCCTCTCCAGCGGGGCCCTGCCTTAAGATAAGGCGCAGACCGAGGGACTCCAGGTCCGTTGCAAGGCTGCGGAGGGACTTATCGAGCCACCAACGCGCCGCGCCGCCGAGGGGCCGCATTGGGGCGGACTCGTCCAGGATGAAGACGGGCAGCACCGGCGCCCCTGTCTCGCCCGCGGCCAGGAGTGCGGGGTTATCCGCCAGCCGCAAGTCCGCGCGGAACCACACGATGACCGGCGGCGGGCTCGACAAGAGGGGCGATCTCCTCGAAGGGGCTATGGTTGCATCAGGCCCGGGTTCTCCTTCATGTCTACGCTGAGGGAAAAGCCCTGGATCAAGGAGCTTAGGATTTGGTGGGACCTAACGCCGTTGTCGAGATCAAGGCGCTGGGCGGACAGCCGATTCGTATCGGCAATGCCGAACGCCTGTGCGTTATCGCCGGACCCTGCCAGATGGAGAGCCGCGACCACGCGCTGGAAACCGCAACCGCGCTGGCGGAGATTTCCCGGCGACTGGGGATCGGGCTGATCTACAAGACCTCCTTTGACAAAGCGAACCGGTCCTCGGGCGCGAGGGCTCGGGGGCTTGGCCTGAGCCAAGCCCTGCCGATCTTCGCCGAAATTCGCGAGGCCACAGGCCTTCCCGTTCTGACGGACGTTCACGAGGCTGACCAATGCGCCAGGGTGGCCGAGGTGGTCGACGTGTTGCAGATTCCCGCCTTTCTCAGCCGCCAGACGGACCTGATTGTCGCGGCGGCGCGCACGGGGGCGGTGCTGAATATCAAGAAGGGCCAGTTCCTCGCGCCCTGGGATATGAAGCACGTTGTGGCCAAGGCCGTGGAGGCCGGAAACCCCAATGTCCTCGCCTGCGAGCGGGGCGTCTCCTTCGGCTACAACACCCTTATCTCAGACATGCGCGCCTTGCCGATCCTGGCCGAGATCGGGTGCCCGGTGGTGTTTGATGCGACGCATTCGGTTCAACAGCCCGGCGGCCAGGGGGATAGCTCGGGGGGCGAACGCCGGTTCGTGCCGGTGCTGGCCCGCGCCGCGGTGGCCGTGGGTGTGGCCGCTGTGTTCCTGGAAACCCATCCGGATCCCGACAGGGCGCCATCGGATGGCCCCAACATGGTTCCGCTCTCCAGCCTGGAGGCCCTGCTCAGCGAACTCCTGGCCTTTGACGCCCTGGCGAAGGGGCTCATTCTCCCGAAGGGAGCGGGGGCAGCGTGACCATGGACCTGGAGCGCCTCCGGTTACTTCTGGACGAGATCCAAGGCGCGCGGGTGCTGGTGGTGGGCGACGTGATGCTGGACCGGTTCGTTCAGGGTGAGGTGAGCCGGGTCTCGGCGGAAGCGCCCATTCCCGTGCTTGCCCATAGCCGTGAAAGCATCATGCTTGGGGGTGCGGGAAATGTGGCGCGCAACATCGCCGCGCTCGGCGGAAGCGCCACGCTCATTGGCCTCGTGGGCGAGGACCTCCCGGCTCAGGAGCTGGGGCGGCTCGTGGCCGGCGAACCCCTTCTGCGGGGCGCCCTGATTAGCGATCCTTCTCGCGCGACCACGGTGAAGATGCGATTTTCGGCCGCCGGACAGCAGCTTCTGCGCGTCGATACGGAAGTCGTGTGCCCCGCCGCCGCCGGGGTCGAGGAGAGTCTGGTCAAGGCGATTGGAGACAATGCAATAGAATCGCGAGCTATCTTGTTATCGGATTACGGCAAGGGTGTGGTGACTCCGGCCATCATCGCCGCATGCCTGGCGGCCGCCCGGGCCCATGGAGCCCGGATCATCGTGGATTCTAAAGCCCGGGGTTTTGGGCACTACGGCCCGGTGGATTTGGTGAAACCCAACGCCTCCGAATTGGCCCGGGCCACGGACCTGCCCACCGAGACCGATCAGCAGATTGAGCTCGCCCTCGCCAAGGCCCTCGCGGACTGCGACGCCAAAGCGATCCTCGTCACTCGCGCGGCGCGCGGGCTGTCATTGGCGGTTCGCGGCGAGCCCGTCCGTCACGTTTCGCGCTCGCCGCCGGAGGTCTTCGATACAGCCGGCGCGGGTGACACGGTTCTGGCCGCCCTGGGCCTCGCCTTGGCGAGTGGCGCGCCTTTGTCGGTGAGCGCCGATATGGCGCTCCTGGCGTCCAGCCTCGTGGTGCAAAAGGCCGGCGTCGCCACGGTGTCCCCCGAGGAGCTCATCGAGGCTGAAATGGCCACCGCGCGCTCGCCGCTCGAGGCCAAGATCGCCACCCTCGAACGAATGACGGCGGAGGCGGCGCTCTGGCGATCGCGGGGCATGAAGGTGGGTTTCACCAACGGGTGTTTCGACATCCTCCATCCCGGTCACATCGCCTATCTCACCGAGGCGCGGGCCTGGTGCGACAAGCTGATTGTTGGCCTCAATACCGACGAGTCCGTTCGCGCGGCCAAGGGGCCCGGCCGCCCAGTGAACAGGCTCGCCGCCCGCGCCCAGGTTCTGGCGGGCCTGGCGGCCGTCGATTTGATCACGCCCTTCGCGGACGCCACGCCGATCGCGTTGATCGCCGCGGCGCGTCCGGATGTCCTGATCAAAGGCGGAGACTACAGCCTGGATGGGGTTGTCGGACGGGATCTTGTGCAGGGATGGGGCGGCGAGGTGCGGCTAGCGACGTTCCTCGAAGGGCACTCCACGACCTCCACGATCGCGCGCCTTGGGGGGGAGACATGACGTCGGAGTGGACGGTCCTCGTCACCGGTGGGGCCGGCTTTATCGGGTCCAACATCGTCGCCGAGCTGGCCGAGACTCCGAACGCCAATGTCGTGGTTTGCGACAGGCTCAGAACCGCTGACAGCCGCAAATGGCGAAATTTGGCCAAGCACGCCATCACCGATTGGATCCCCCCCGAAATGCTGTGGCCATGGCTCGGTGATCGCGGGCGCGATGTGGACCTCATCATTCACATGGGCGCCATCTCCTCCACGCTGGAGACCGATGTCGACCGCATTATGACAGCGAATTTCGCGCTGTCCCGTGACCTCTTCCGCTGGTGCGCCGAACATGGCCGACGCTTTATTTATGCTTCCTCTGCAGCGACTTATGGGGATGGAAGCCAGGGTTTCGACGACAAGTCCGACCTTGAAACCCTCAAGGCGCTGCGGCCGCTAAATGCCTATGGTTGGTCAAAAGCGCTGTTCGACATTTTTTGCGTGCGCGAGGAGGCCAAGGGCCGAGCTCCACCCGGGTGGACCGGCCTGAAGTTCTTTAACGTTTTTGGACCCAATGAGGCCCACAAGGGGCCAATGAGTTCGGTGGTGTCCCAGATCTGGCCAAGAATCGCCGCCGGCGAGATCGTGAAGCTCTTTCGCTCCGAGAATCCAGATTATCCCGACGGCGGTCAGCTGCGGGACTTTGTCTATGTGCGGGACGTCGCACAATGTCTGGCGTGGATGGCTCGCACTGGCGGCGTGAATGGGATTTTCAACCTGGGCTCGGGTCAGGCCCGGTCGTTCGCGGACTTGGCGCGCGCAGCCTTCCAGGCGGCGGGGCGCGAGCCGCAAATCGAGTATGTTGACCTGCCAGCGGCGCTGAGCGGTCGCTATCAGTATTTCACCGAGGCCAAGATGGACCGACTGCGCGCCGCGGGCTGGAATGCGCCCGCCACCAGCCTCGAGGATGGTGTGGAGGACTACGTTGCGCGCTACCTCGCCACGGCTGATCCCTACCGCTAGGGCCTTAGGATTAACCTCCCGGAGCGTCGTCGCTGGCCGTCATGATCGCCTTGCGCGGATATCGTCTGGTTGTGGCGCTCTTGGTGGGCGTTATCGTCCTGATCGTCGCCGGGGGTCTCATCCTCTGGCGTGATGACATCCTTCAGGCGTTCCTCGATCCGAAGATACCCTTTGCCGTTTACCGCCCGCCTCCCGTTCCCGATTACGCGGATGCGAGATCCTGGGCGCGACTGCCGGGATCCCTGGAGCCAGGCGATCCCCCGGCCGATGTCTTCTTCATTCATCCCACCACATTTGACGGCGGCAGGGATTGGAACGGCCCGATCCGAGACTCTTCCGCGGAGCGCCGGCTGACCCAGACCATGCTGCCCAACTACGCCGCGCCGTTCGCCGCCGCAGGGCGGGTCTTCGTACCACGCTACCGACAGGCTAGCCTGTACACATCCCTTACACTTTTTGATGACGCCCTTGAGGCGCGCGCCTTCGCCTATGGAGATGTGGACCGCGCCTTTTCCGCCTTTCTGGCCCGCGTTGGGCCTGACCGGCCGTTCATCATTGTCGGGGCTGAACAGGGCGGACTTCTGGCCGCGCGCCTCTTGCAGGATCGCCTTGCCGGCGAAGCGCTCCTTCGCCGCCGCCTGATAGCCGCCTACCTCATCGAGACCGTGACGCCGGCGGCGGATCATGCCGCCGGTTCACCGGTTCCGGCCTGTTTCGTCCGTGAGGAATCGGGGTGCGTGGCGGCATGGATTTCCGCCCAGCGTCTGGATTTCGAACGCGCCGCCCGGATCGTGTCCCGCAGCGTCGTCTGGAGCCGTGATGGGCGGCTCGTGGGGCTCGCGGGTCGAGAACCGCTTTGCTTCAATCCGCTCCTGGGTGCGGCGAGCGACGCGGATGCGGCCGCCCGCCTGAATCTTGGCGCCGCCAATGCCAGCGGTCTTGAATGGGGAGCCCGGCCTGGCTTCATGGCCCGACAGGTTAGCGCTCGGTGTGTGGCGGGGATCTTGAGGATCGGCCAGCCGCGCTCCGCCGCGCTCCGTCCTTCGGGCGACTGGGCCAGTCGTTTCAGAGCGTCTCCCTATAATCTTTTCTGGGCAGATCTAGAGGCAGACTCGAAAACCCGAACCCATGTCTGGCTCACGGCCCATACGAAGCCCCCTAGCCCGACCACCCTATCGGGCCATCCGGGCGCCAATCAAAAAGCGCTCTCAGGATGAGCAACGCCTGGCCGCGCGGAGAGCTAAACTCAGGGTCTCGGGCCAGAATGAGACGGGCGTCGTCGGCGGCCACGCTGATCAGGTCGCGGTGGGCCAGGGGGTCGGCCAAACGGTAGGCCGGAAAACCGCTCTGGGCGAGGCCGAGGGGATCCCCGCCGCCCCGCAGTTCAAGGTCGCGTTCTGCAATCTCGAACCCGTCATCGGTACGACGCAGGACATCCAGGCGGCGCGAGGCCGCCTCGGACAAGGGAGGGTCATAAAGGAGAACGCAGCTTGAGGCGCGGGCGCCGCGACCGACCCGCCCCCGAAGCTGATGCAATTGAGCGAGGCCGAACCTCTCCGCCTGTTCGATAACCATGATGGTAGCCGATGGGACGTCGACCCCGACCTCCACAACCGTCGTCGCAACCAGGATCGCCACCTCGCCGGCGACAAACCGGGCCATGACCGAATCCTTCTCGGCAGGCCCAAGTTGGCCGTGCACGAGCCCGACGCGGTCGCCGAATCGCAGGGCAAGCTCTCGGTGGCGCGACTCTGCGGCGGCGAGGTCGGCCGTCTCGGATTCCGCCACGAGTGGGCATATCCAGAAAGCCTGGGCGCCGTCGCGCAAAGCGGAGTCGAGACGCGCGATCACCTCATCCAGACGGCCCATGGGCGCCGCCCGCGTCGCTACGGCCTGGCGGCCTGGCGGCTTTTCGTCCAGGCGTGAAACATCCAAATCCCCGAAGACCGTCAATTCCAGGGTCCGCGGGATCGGTGTCGCCGACATGGCGAGCATATGCACGGCGCCGCCCTTGGCCTGAAGCTTCAGGCGGTCCGAGACGCCGAAGCGGTGCTGCTCATCAATCACGCTCAGCGCGAGGCCCTTGAAGGTCACCCCCTCCTGAAAGAGGGCATGCGTGCCGATGGCCACAAGCGCTTCGCCGTCAGCGAGGGCCGCTAGGCGTTCCGCCCGCGCCGCGCCCTTGTGTCGCCCGGTCAGCAGGACCGCCCTGACGCCCTGGGCCGCTAAGGCAGGCGCGACCGTGTCAAAGTGCTGGCGCGCCAGGATCTCGGTGGGCGCCATGAGCGCGGATTGCCAGCCGGCCTCGGCCGCAGCGAGCATCGCCAACAGTGCGACGACCGTCTTGCCGGCCCCCACATCGCCCTGGAGGAGGCGCGTCATCCGCTCTCCCGACGCCAGATCGCTGAGAATTTCACTGAGCGCCCTTTGCTGCGCTCCAGTCAGGGGGAAGGGGAGGGCGGCCTTGGCGTCCTGAACCCGCACCGACTTCGAGATCACGGGCGCTACCAGGCGTTTTTGCGTCCGCTTGCGTTCTCCCAGGGCGAGCTGGTGAGCCAGAAGTTCATCATAGGCGAGTCGCCGGCGGGCCGGGGATTGCGGGTCCAGATCTTGAACCCCGGCGGGACGGTGGGCGCGGCTGATCGCCTCGCGCCAGGAGGGCCAGCCGGCCTTAGCGATCCACGCGCCGTCCTGCCATTCAGGGAGCTCCGGAGCACGGCCCATCGCCTCGGCGGCGAAGCGACGAATCATACGCGAGGGGAGCCCCGCGACGGCGGGATAGACCGCCTCGAGAGCGGGGATGTCAGCGGCGCGCGCCTCGGCCACGAGGTAGTCTGGATGGACGATCTGAAAGCCGTTTCCGAGGCGGTCCAATTCCGCCTTGCCGCTTACGATGCGCCGCACGCCGGGTGGGTGGCGCTCTGCCAGATGGGCGCCGTAGCCCTTGAAGAAGGTGAGCGCCAGGAATCCCGTATCGTCGAAGACGCGAATTCGCCAGGGGAGGCCCGATCGCGCCGGAGGTTGGTGAAAATCGATGGTCACGCCCAGCGTCTGCACGCCGCCGTCCACAAGGCTCGCCACCTTGCTCACCCGCCGCACGATGAGATCCTGGGGCAGGAGAAACAGCACATCGCGAACCCTGGGTCCGGCGAGGCGCTCCAGAAGGGGGCCCACGCGCGCGCCGACGCCCTTGAGCGTGGCGATGGGCGCAAACAGCGGGAACAGACTCTCTGGGCGCATGTGGCTTTAAGCATAACCGAATTTGCGGGAAGGAATGGACCCTGGGCGATCAGGCCTGTATCGGGGCCGCCATGAGCCAGCCCCTTCCTGACCGCCTGTCTGTTGATCCTGATAGTCCCTTCCACGATGCCGACCTCCTGGGGCGAGGCGTCGGGGTGCGATTCAAGGGGGTCGAAAAGACGAATGTGGATGAATACTGCGTCAGTGAGGGCTGGGTGCGGCTGACGGTCGGATCGACCGTGGGAAGGTCTGGCAAGCCGATGACCATCAAGCTTACCGGTCCGGTCGAACCCTACTTGAAGGACCCCGGGTAAGACCAATTCTGGCCTGCCGGTTAGGCGCGACCCTGGCGTCTCCCTCTGGTGGAAGCTATATGCCGCACGCCCCATGGATCCCCACAGGCTGAACAGGGTCAGGTTTCGCGCCTGGCGTCGCGGATTTCGAGAAGCGGACCTGATCTTGGGTTCGTTCGCGGACATCCATGGCCAAAACCTCACCGAGGCTGAGTTGACGCAATTCGAGCGCCTTCTCGAGGAGTCGGACCACGATATATACGCGTGGATCCTTGGTGCAGTGCCGACGCCCGCGGCATTCGATGACGATCTAATGATCCGGCTAAAGGCCTTTGCACCGCCGATGCCAGGCGGGGCGTCCGGTCAAGAATGAGTAACGCCTGGTGAGCCTTTCGGCCGAGATGAAGCGTGTGATCCATGCGCCAGGCGCCCTCAGACTATCGGGCGCGCCCGAGGGATTCGACGCCCTTGTGCTTGCTGACGTCGCCCGCGCCCGTGGCGGTCTCAGCGTTTTCGTCGCGCGTGACGCCTCGCGCGCCTTAGCCTTTACCGAGGCCATGGCGTTCTTTGCGCCGGAGATCGAGATCCTCTCCTTCTCGGGATGGGACTGTCTGCCCTACGACCGCGTGGGACCCTCAGCCGGAACATCCGCGGCCCGGATGGCCACCTTGACGCGGTTAGCTCAAGGCCTGGAAGGAGCCGCGCCTCGGCTGCTTATCACCACGGCCACGGCCCTTGTCCAGCGCGTCCCGGCGCGGGAGCTTGTGGCGACAGGGGGATATTCCACCGGAATAGGCGCACGTGTCGACGTGCCGGATCTCGCGCGTTACTTCGCCATAAATGGCTATCAGCGCGCCTCCACGGTCTCGGAGCATGGAGAGTTCGCCATAAGAGGGGGTGTTATCGACGTCTATCCTCCAGGGACCGCGGAGCCCGTGCGGCTCGACCTCTTCGGCGACACCCTTGAATCCATCCGAGGCTTTGATCCCGAAACCCAAAGGTCCACCCGCCAATTGAAATCTGTCAGTCTGCCGCCGGTCAGCGAAACTTTGCTGGACCCAGCGGCCGTCGCGCGGTTTCGAACCGGCTATCTGGCCGCTTTTGGCGCGCCGGGAGATGATCCGCTCTACGCCACCGTGAGCGAGGGGGGCCGACGGGCTGGCATGGAGCATTGGCTCCCGCTCTTCTATGATCGCCTGGAAACTCTGTTCGACTACTTGCCGCCCGAAAGCCTGATCTGTTTCGATCACCTGGCTCTGGAGGCGCGCGATGAGCGGCTGACCCTTGTGGGCGACGCCTTCGCCGCGCGGGAAGAGGCGGAACGCAAAAATCACTACCGCGCCCTGCCGCCGGATCGGCTTTACCTTACCGTCCATGACTGGGACGAAGCCATGGCTTCGCGCCCAAGTCGTCAGTTCAGTCCCTTCCAGACCGACATCGCCGATGATGTGGTGGACATGGGCGCGAAGCTCGGCCGAAGTTTCGCCGCCGAGCGAGCCCAGGACAGCGTCAATCTTTTCGAGGCGACAGCGGATCACGCGCGTAACCTGGCGGCGAGCGGCCGGCGGGTGATCTTCGCCTCCTGGTCGGCGGGCTCGGCCGATCGTCTGGGCGCAATGCTTGCTGATCATGGCCTGAGGGGTGTGCCCCTGGCGCCCTATTGGCAAGCCGCGAGAGCGGCGGACCCCAAGAGACCGCAACGGGCAGTCCTGCCCCTTGAGCGCGGTTTCGAGACGGAGTCCCTGGCGGTCATTTCAGAAACCGACATTTTGGGCGACCGCCTGGCCAGACCGCAACGGCGTCGGCGCGCCGCCAATTTTCTGGCTGAAGCCTCGGCGCTTAGTCCGGGTGATGTCGTGGTGCATATAGACCACGGCATCGGCCGGTATGCGGGGCTGAAAACGCTTGAGATCATGCAGGCGCCGCATGACTGCCTCGAACTTCACTATGCCGCCGAGTCGAAACTCTATCTTCCCGTGGAGAATATTGACCTGCTCACCCGCTTTGGCGCGGACGGCGAGGGCGTTTCCCTGGACCGACTGGGCGGCGCCGCGTGGCAGGCCAGGCGCGCGCGGGCGAAGGAACGGCTGCGGGATATGGCGGAGGGGCTGATCGCCATCGCCGCCGCACGCGCCACGCGTGAAATTGAGGTCACCGACCCGCCGCAAGGTCTCTTCGACGAGTTCTGCGCCCGCTTCCCCTATGACGAGACGGACGATCAGCTGAACGCGATTAGCGATGTGCTCACGGACCTCGCCTCTGGAAAGCCGATGGACCGGCTCATCTGCGGCGATGTGGGATTTGGCAAGACGGAAGTCGCCCTGCGGGCCGCCTTTGTTATGGCCATGAGCGGTCGGCAGGTGGCGATCGTTTGCCCCACGACGCTCCTGGCGCGCCAACACTTCACCACATTCTCCGCGCGGTTTCAGGGATGGCCGGTGCGCGTTCGCCGCCTTTCGCGCCTTGTGCCTGCCGCCGAGGCTTCCGAAACCCGGGAGGGCCTCGCCAAGGGCGAGATCGAGGTGGTCATCGGAACCCACGCCGTCCTATCAAGCCAGGTCAAGTTCAAGGATCTCGGTCTCGTAATCGTCGACGAGGAGCAGCATTTTGGCGTCAAGCACAAGGAAGCGCTGAAGGCGCTACGGGCTGAGGTGCATGTGCTGACCCTGACGGC
>PLFA01000009.1 GCA_003136615.1 Caulobacteraceae bacterium
GACCAGCCGCTGCCGCCATGGCCGTAATTGTGCACGATCAGCGTATCGCCGATCCGCTCGGCCTCGATACGCGGTCCCGCGGCGCGGAAGGGCCGCAGGCAGACGGTGATGTCAAAGATGCGGTCGCTTTCGGCGCGGACGGGCGCCAGATGGGCGGACGGTGACAACCTGGGCGTACTGACCGCGGGCGCCGGCATTCCGGCGCAGGCGCCCAGGCCCATGAGACTGAAACCGGCTGATCCCTGAAGCAGGCGCCGCCGATCAAGCCAAGCAGACGCAGAATCGATCATAGAGCCCCCAGGATTCACGCCACGATGTCGTCGATAAGGGCGTTAAGAGACGCCCCAGCCACATCCTGCGCAAAGCCCGGCTGACCGGCAAGCATCACCAGTCCATGAGCCCCCGCCCAGATCCGCAAGGCTCGCTTGCGGGCGCCCTGACCATAACCGATGGCGCGCACCGCCTCCAAAAGGCGCGCAAAGGCGGCTTCGCGGGCTTCGCTCGAGACGGGCGCATAGGGGGCGAACATCAACCTGTAGAGGCCGGGATGGGCGAGGCCAAAGGCGACATGCGCCAGGGCGATGCGGGTCGAGGCGCTGAACCGTGAGCCCGCCGCGACGGCCTCCTCCAGCCTTGCGTCATAGACCTCGAAGCCCTGGGCGGCGACCGCGGCCAGGAGGGCCTCGCGGTCGGCGAAATGGCGATAAGGCGCCGGCTGGGAAACGCCGAGGGATTTGGCGAGGCCGCTGAGATTGACGAATTCCGGGCCAACCCGCTCGACCTCCGCCAGGGCGGCGGCCATCAAGGCCCGGCGCAGATCGCCATGGTGATAAGCGCCGGCGTCCTTGCCGCCACGGTTCGGCTTAGGCTGGGTGTCATCGGCCATAACACCGCGACCATACCCCCTCCCCGCCTCGCCGCAAGCCGCCGGCGCTGGGGAGCATCACACCCTGGTAAAGCCGTCCGCGCTCCACGCCTCGCTACCCACGCCGTGATAGACGGTGAAGACACCACGCGGGTCATAGCGCCGCTTAATTTGAGCCAGGCGTGGATAGTGGTCCCCCCATGCGCGGGTCTGCCAATCGGGCATATGATAGTCGCATTCGGAAAGGTAACTCCCGGCGCCGGACGCGACCTGACGCAGGGCCTCATCGGCGTGAGCCGTTCCCACGGTCGCGGCGCGGGCGTCGGCGGGGTCAGGCCCGGCAAAGGGGGCGTATGAGGTGTCCCCAAGCCCCCGATGATCGCCAGGGCGAAGGCGTCGAGCACCTCCGGATTCATGGCGGTCTCGCGGGAGGCGGCGAGGGTTTCCGCCGTGGCGCCGGCCAGGTCCTTATATGTGGAATTTCTGCTGCGGGATGAGCGCCGGCCCCTGATGCGCGCGTCCCTAAGCGAGATCGAGACGGCTCTGGGGCCGTCCGGCTTCCTCCGCACCCATCGATCCTGGGTCGTCAATCCCGCCCAGGTGAGGCTCCTGAAGCCTTCCGGCTCGGGCGATTACCGCCTGGCCCTGGAGGGCGGCGCCGAGGCTCCCGTCTCACGCCGCTTCCCCAAGGCTCTGGCAAAGCTCAAGGGCGGCGGATAAGCAGAGGATGCGATTTTGAAGCTGGGAGGCTCGAAGACATGACGGCATTGAGGCGTGGCGTTCTGGCCTTCATCTGCGCCTTCGCCGCGGGCCTGGCCCACGCCCAGCCGGCGCCCCTCTCGCCCGAGTCGGCCGATGTACCGACCAAGGTCGTCAAACCCGACGCTTCTAACGACTACATCAAGCGCGTCGAGATGATCCCCATGCGCGACGGGGTGAAGCTCTATACAGTCATCGTTATCCCCAAGGGCGCGCACGACGCGCCGATCCTGCTCACCCGCACGCCCTATAACGCCAAGAAACGGGCGCAGCGGATGGACAGCACCCGGATGATCGACATCCTGCCCCAGGCAGATGAGGTGTTCGTCAAGGACGGCTATATCCGCGTCTTCCAGGATATCCGGGGCAAATACGGCTCCGAGGGCGACTACATCATGACCCGCCCGCCTATCGGGCCGCTGAACCACACCCAGACGGACGACACCACCGACGCCTGGGACACTATCGACTGGCTGGTGAAGAATGTGCCCCAGTCGAACGGGCGCGTGGGCATGCTCGGCTCATCCTACGAGGGCTGGACTGTGGTTATGGCGCTCCTCGGTCCGCACCCGGCGCTGAAAGTCACCGCGCCGGAGAGTCCCATGGTGGATGGCTGGATGGGCGATGACTGGTTCCACTATGGCGCTTTCCGCAATCCCAATCTCGACTATGTCACCGGCCAGACCAGCGCCCGTGGCGAAGGCGAAGAGGTCCAGCGCGACGGCTATGACGACTATGAGAACTTCATCAGGGCCGGGTCCACCGGCGCCTATGCCACGGCTCATGGCCTTGATCAGTATGGCTTCTGGCGCAAGCTGGACGAGCACCCCGCCTATGACGCCTTCTGGCAGGGTCAGGCGCTGGATAAGCTTCTGGCAGCGCATCCCTCGGGCGTTCCGACAATGTGGGAGCAGGGTCTCTGGGACCAGGAGGATGAGTGGGGCGCCATCCACGCTTTTGAGGCCCTGAAAGCGGTTGGCGAGACGGCCACCAACTTTCTCGTCATGGGCCCCTGGCGTCACAGCGGGGCCAACTATAATGGCTCAACCCTCGGCCCCCTCGCCTTCAATGGCGACACCGGCGAGCAGTGGCGGCGGGACGTCCTGTTGCCCTTCTTCAACCAATATCTGAAGCCCGGCGCGCCCAAGGCGGCGACGCCCCGCGCCTTCATGTACGACACCGGCGAGAACCATTGGGACCGCTATGACGCCTGGCCGCTCGCCTGCGACAGGGGCTGCGCCCAGCCCATGACCGCGCTCTA
Source organism: Caulobacteraceae bacterium (assembly GCA_003136615.1). Classification (GTDB taxonomy): domain Bacteria; phylum Pseudomonadota; class Alphaproteobacteria; order Caulobacterales; family Caulobacteraceae; genus Acaudatibacter. The sequence continues at coordinate 2,886 of PLFA01000009.1, forward strand.
TCTGGAGCCCGGCTTCAGCCTCGGCTTTCAGGCCCCCAGTGGCGGCAGCGATAGCTACATCTCAGATCCCGCCAAGCCGGTAACCTATATCCAGCGGCCAGTAGCGTTCTCAGACGGCGCGCGGTGGCGGACCTGGCTGGTCAATGACCAGCGCAACACGGCCGACGGTCGCCCGGACGTCCTCACCTATGAGACGCCGCCCCTTACAGAAGCTGTGAAGATCTCTGGGGCGCCCATGGCCGATCTCTATGCCACGACGACGGGCACGGATGGCGACTTTATCGTCAAGGTGATTGACGTCTATCCGGACACCGTGGCGAGCGATCCGCCCATGGGCGGCTATGAGCTGAACGTCTCGATGGATATTTTTCGGGGCCGCTATCGCGACAGCTTCGAACATCCCTCCGCAATTCCCGCCGGCGAGGTGCAGCGCTATCGCTTCGACCTGCCCACCACAAATCACGTGTTCCTGCCGGGGCACCGGATCATGGTGCAGGTGCAGTCAAGCTGGTTCCCGCTCTATGACCGAAATCCCCAGACCTTCGTGCCCAATATCTTCGACGCGAAACCCGCCGACTACAAAGCCGCGACGGTGACTATCCTGCATAAACCGGGCGCGGACAGTAAGGTGTGGCTACCGATCACGCCCGTGGGCCAGTAGGGCCTAAGAAAGCAGGAACACGGCCCCTCCTTCAGGCCATCCCGCTAAGGCCGACCCAGAACAAACCAACCACAATGAAACAGGCGCCGATCACCGAACCGAACCAGATGAGCCACATCCGCAGCAGGGTCCCGAAGATCGAGGTCCCGTAGACGCCGCGCATATGGAGGAACAGGTGGACTGGCGCGGCCAGCAGTATCCAATAGGAGCGGCCATCCGTCAGGTGTGAGAAGACGGCGCCCAGGGCGAACATCAGGCCCACCGCCGAGAGCGAGTGCAGGCTGAAGATGGTGTGGTCGAAGACATAGAAACGGCGCTGAAACACGAACACCATGCTGAGCAGGCCCGCGGCCAGGGGAAGGGTCAGGAAGGCGAACCGCTCGGACCACTTCTCCAGAACCAGCTTGAAGCGTTCGGGATCATCCAGGGCCTTGAGGAGCCGGGTTTTGAACCACTCCTTGGCTCCAGGGTTGGGCCGGTTGTTGATCTTGACCTTTGCCTGATCCAGCGCGGCCTTCACCTTCTCTCTATCTTCAGGGCTCAAGGCATCTACGGTTCGAGTCTCGTTAGCCAACACGTGTCCATGATCATCTGTGGTTGTTGTGTGAACGACCACTCCACGCCCGCCGAGCGAACTGGCGAGAAAGACCAGGAGAAGCACCACCAGAAAGAGCCTCAAGGGCGGAATCTGCGGCGCGCGGTGGCCGTCGAGATAGGCGCGGGTCAGGCGCGCGGGACGCAGGAAGAGGTCAGGCAAGGTTTTCCAGAGGCGCCCGTCAATGTGCAGAACCCCCTCGAAGGCCTCGGCGATGAGCTTGAAGGTGGAGCGGTGGAAATCTTCCCCCAATTGGCCGCAGGCATGGCACCAGGGACCCGCCAAGGGTGTCGCGCAATTGGCGCAGGGCGCGCCGATCGGCAGGGCGTGTTTCGCGCGCCGACGAAAGAAGCCACCAAGCGAGGCCGCCGTCGCCGTTTCCATCTCGATCGCCATGTCCCCTCCGCCCGTGAACGGCGATACTGGAAATTCGGCGCGCGCTTGTCCATCTCGGATGAGTGCGCCGCCAAGGTGACCTAGCTGATGAGTTCAAAAACCCCAAGGTTATGGGCGCTGGCCCTCGTGCTAGGCGCCTGCCTTATAGGAGGAGCGCCCGCCATGGCCGTTGAAGAGCCTCCCTTCCATGCCGTCCTGACGGACGGCGACTTCGAGGTTCGCGACTACGCCGCCGCCGTGGTCGCCGAAGTCACCGTGGCGGGCGATCAGAATACCGCCTCAAGCCGCGGCTTTCGTCTTCTCGCCGCCTATATCTTCGGAGGAAATCACCGCCGCGAGAGCATTGCCATGACCGCCCCCGTGGCGCTGAAGCCGGCCGGCGAGACAATTCCCATGACCGCGCCCGTCAGCCAGACGCGGGAGGGTCCAAATCAGACCTGGGTCGTAAGATTCACCATGCCCCACGCCTATGCGCTTGCAAGCCTGCCGCGGCCGAATGACCCGCAAGTCCAGCTTCGAGAGCTGCCGCCCAGCCGTCAGGCGGTCTTGAGGTTCTCGGGCTGGGCGCTGGAGGGCGCGGTCAAGGCGCGAACCGCGGAGCTTCTGGCGAAAGCCGCCGCCCATCATTTGAAGATCGCCGGGCCGGTGACCCTCGCCCAATACGACCCGCCCTGGACACTCTGGTTCCTGCGGCGAAACGAGGTGATGGCGCCGGTCGCGCCCTGACCGTCGCCCAGATAACCATGGCCGTTTGAGTGATCGCCACGCGCCACGCGGTTCGCGGGCTTGCCTCCCGCCGGGTGACCCCTCACCTTGCGATCGTGACAAAGCCCGCCTCCTCCCCGCTCACCGCCGGATCGTCCCGCCCCACCGTGGCGGTGATCGGCGCGGGCTTTAGCGGGGTTCTGACCGCCGTTCATCTGCTCCGTGCGCCCGATGGGCCCAGGGTTCTGCTGATCGAACGCGGTCCCAGGTTCGGACGTGGCGCGGCCTATTCCAGCGCCAACGCCGGCCACCTCTTGAATGTGCGCGGCGCGAATATGAGCGCCCTGCCCGACGCCCCGGGCCACTTCCTGGAATGGCTGGGAGTTAATCAGGCCGAGGGAGAGCGGGTCTTTGTCACCCGCGACCGGTACGGCGCCTACCTGCAGTCACTGCTGCGCGAAGCGGCCGGCGCCGCCGCGGGGCGTCTGGCCTTCGAGCATGATGATGCCGTGGACGTGGCGCGGACCTCCGGCGGCTGGTCGGTGGGACTGGCCATGGGTCGGCGCGTGAAGGTCGACGCCGTTGTTCTCGCCATCGGAAATCTCGCCCCGCCCGCCCCCGAGGGCGTGTCGGAGGACGTTATGAAGAGTGATCGGTGGGTGGCTGATCCCTGGGCCTGGATCGAGACCAAGGCGGCCGCGACGGGCGATGTCCTCCTGATCGGGTCGGGCCTCACCGCCGTGGATGTGGCGCTATCGATCGGGGAGAGCGAGCCAAACGCGCAAATCCTTGCCCTCTCGCGTCACGGCCTCGCGCCCCGCGCCCATGCGCCGATCCATGCCGTCGCCGCGCGGCGCGAACCCCCGTCGGGTTCAGTGCGGAAGGTTCTGCGTCAGATTCGGAACGAGGCGCGAGAGGATTGGCGCGCCGCCATCGATTCCCTGCGACCGCATATCCAGGAGCTCTGGCGCTCCTGGAGCGTCACGGAGCGACAGCGGTTCCTGCGTCACGCCCGGCCCTGGTGGGAAGTCAGCCGGCATCGCCTCGCTCCCGAGGTCGCCGCGGATCTGGATCGCCTGACCGCGGCGGGGCTGTTTGCGGTGGCGGGGGGACGGCTGGTGAGCCTGACCTTGGCGCCGGGAGGCCTGGAGGCTGTTTGGAGACCACGGGGTGGGTCCGCCCTGCAAAGGCGGCGCGTCGGCATGGCGATCAACTGCGCGGGGCCCTTGAGCGATGTGGAGCGCGCGCGAGACCCGCTTATCGCGGGTCTGATCCGCGCGGGGCTGGCGCGGTCGGACGCCTGCAGACTCGGCCTGGATGTAGACCTAGCCTCTCGCCTCATCGGAGCCGACGGGACCGTGGAGGGGTTATACGCGGTGGGTCCCCTCACCCGCGGCCAGGTCTATGAGATGACCTCTGTCCCGGATATTCGCATCCAAGCCGCCGACGTGGCCCGGACGCTTCTGGCGGAATTGACCGGCCGCGTGGCGGGGTCGTTGGCCGACGGCCCCGATGGCAAGACTGACCCTCTCACGCGCGCACTGGGGCTATATTTGAGCGAACGCACGGCGGAATTGGACGTGGAGATCCAGGACAAATCGGCCTCTCGGCGCATGCGCAGCGCCTGGGAATTGCGCGGCCGACGTGAAGCCCTTGATGAGGTCGCGGCCTGGCTGGAGGCGCGCAAGACCGACGCCTGATCAGGTGACACTCAGGCCCACATCCACATTTCCGCGCGTGGCGTTGGAATAGGGGCAGACCTGGTGCGCCGCTTGCACAAGGCGCTCGCCCGCCTCGTGATCAACGCCCGGCAGGCTGACGGCAAGATCCGCGGTGATCCCATAGCCGCCTTCGGAACGGGGCTCAAAGCAGATCGTGGCCGTGACCGTCTTGATCGCAAACGCGCCTTGATGGCCGCCGAAAGGCAAGCCTCCTGAAAGGAGTCAATGTGGCTCTACGGGCCTTGCCCATCGCCTAGGTCCTTGGCAGGGAGGTCAGGCGCGTGGCCGCGCCATGGGAGGGCGATCAATGAAACGCAGCGATCTCACCGAGAAAATCGCCGATATCAAACGCGAGAAGGGCTGGTCCTGGCGTTACATCGCCGGCGAGATCGGCGGCATGTCCGAGGTTCTCGTGGTCGGGGCGCTCCTCGGCCAGATGAAGCTCACCAAACCTCAATGTGAGCGCGCCGCGAAACTCTTTGACCTCACCGCGCAGGAGCAGCGGCTGCTCAATGAAGTCCCGACGCGGGGAACTCCCATGCCGCCCACCGACCCGCTGATCTACCGCTTCTACGAGCTGGTGATGGTCAATGGGCCGGCCTGGAAGGCGCTGATCGAGGAAGAGTTCGGCGACGGCATCATGTCGGCCATCGATTTCGACATGAATCTTGAGCGCCTGCCCGATCCCAAGGGCGACCGCGTCAAGATCACCATGAGTGGCAAGTTCCTCCCCTACCGCTACTATGGCGCCGGAACGAACGAACAGGCTCTGGGTTACAAGGAATTGGATGATCAATAGCCCTCGCCCAGCACCCTGCGTTTGTCTCGCCCTGGGCGCTTCGCCCATGCGGCATAAGCGCCGGGCGCCGGACGCCGGTGGCCAGCGTGGATAGGCAGGGGGGCGGAAGGGCGGGAAAGGCGCAGCGGCCGAGCCTTTGGTCGCGCATCAAGAACCATCCTCTGGCGCGGGTTGGCCCGGGCCTGATCACCGGCGTCGCCGACGATGATCCCAGCGGCATCGCCACCTATTCCCAGGCCGGCGCCCAGTTTGGCCTGAATATGCTGTGGACCATGCCGCTCTGCTATCCGTTGATGTCCGCGGTGCAGTCCATGTGCGGGCGGATCGGCCGGGTGACGGGCAAGGGCCTGGCGGACAATATCAAGACGGCCTTCCATCCCGCTGTGGTGCGGGCGGTCGTCGTTCTTCTGCTCATCGCCAATACGCTCAATATCGCCGCCGATCTGGCCGCCATGGGCGAGGTGGCGAAACTCGTGACCGGCATCAACCAGCGGCTGATGACCCTGGTGTTCGTGGTCGCCACCCTGGGGTTACAGATCTTCGTCCCCTATGATCGCTATGTGAACTTCCTGAAATGGCTAACGCTTTCGCTGCTCACCTATGCGGCGGTCCTCTTCGTCGTTCACGTGCCCTGGGGCTCGGTCCTCCTGACCACGGTTTGGCCGCACTTCAAACTTGACGCCACCAGCTCGGCCATGGTGGTGGCGATCTTCGGCACCACCATTAGTCCCTATCTCTTCTTCTGGCAGGCTTCGGAGGAGGTGGAGGATATGCGAGCCGATGGTGGTCGCCCACTCGCCAAGTCCAGTCGGAAAGTCGCCGCTTCAGAGCTGCGCCGGATCAAATGGGACACCTGGGGGGGCATGTTCTATTCGAACATCGCCGCCTATTTCATTATTCTCGCCACTGCGGTGACCCTCCACGTGGCGGGCGTCACCAACATCAATACCGCCGGCCAAGCGGCCTCGGCCCTTCAGCCTATCGCCGGACGCTTCGCCTTTCTTCTCTTCGCCCTAGGTATCCTTGGCGTGGGGATGATCGGCGTTCCCGTCCTCTCCGGGTCCGCCGCCTATGCCGTGGCGGAGGTGATGAGCTGGCCCCAGGGTCTCGAGCAGCGTCCACAGGATGCCAGGGGCTTTTATGGCGTCATCGCGGTCAGCGTGCTCCTCGCCCTGGTTATCCAGTACTCGCCCATCAACCCCATGAAGGCCCTGTTCTGGAGCGCCGTGATAAACGGTGTTGTCGCCGTTCCTCTTATGGTCGTGCTCATCCTTCTCGCATCGAAGAAATCCGTCATGGGCGCCTTCACGGCCAGCCGGAGCCTGATCATCCTGGGCTGGATCGCCACCGCGATCATGGGCGCGGCCGCGGTGTGGATGATGGTTCCAAGCTAGGTAGTTTCCGAGGGCGCCGCCGAGGGCCACAGAGGCGCAGGATCATCCCCGCCTTGTCGGGAGACCCGCCATCCGAACCCTTGATCGTCCGGTCCCGTGACGACAGCGGTAAGCGCCAGCCCCAATGGGCGGGGCTGGGATTGTTCCCTCGACGGCGGGACCTGCCTAATAAGCCTCAAGGGCGACTGGGTGGGCCGTACCGATGGCGTGGATCCCAAATCGCCGACACAGATTCTCGCCACTGGCGCGCGAGCCTTGAGCTTCGACGCGGGGCGCCTCGGTCATTGGGACAGCGCTCTCATCGCCTTCCTGTTCAACCTGCGCGCCGCCGCGAAGAACAAAGGCGTCGGGTTTGATGAGGCGGGGCTCCCGGCGCCCGCCCGGCACCTTCTGGGGCTCATGGCCACGGCGCCGGCGGCAGGTTCCGCCCCGCCCGCGGCCGTCCCCGCCGCGCCTCTTCTTGACCGCCTCGGGACATGGACACTGGAGCGCGGCGCCGAGCTAGGCCAGGGTTCGGCCCTTATCGGCAGTCTGGTCTTGCGGGGTGGCCTCAGCCTTCGCGGCAAGGCCGCCATGCGCAGTGGCGATCTTGTGGAGGCCATGTTCGACGCCGGCGCCGCCGCCCTGCCCATCGTCACCGTGGTCAATGTGCTGGTGGGCGGCATCCTCGCCTTTATCGGCGCCACGGAACTTCGCACACTGGGCGCCGGCATCTATGTCGCCAACCTGGTCGCCATCGGCATGGTGCGCGAGATGGCGGCGCTGATGACCGCCATCATCATGGCGGGCCGCACAGGCGGCGCCTATGCGGCGACAATCGCCGCCATGCGGGGCGGGGAAGAGATCGACGCCGTGCGCGTCTTTGGCATTCCCGTCTTCGACTATTTGGTGCTGCCCAAGATCCTCGCCCTAACGATCATGATGCCTGTCCTTTATCTGTACGGCTGCGCGGTCGGCATGCTCGGCGGCCTTGTGGTTGGCTCCGCGACACTGGGCATATCCCCCCTGTCTTTCTTCATCCAGGCGCGGGGGGCCCTTTCGGATACGCAGTTGTTCTTCGGACTCTCCAAAAGCCTCGCCTTTGGGGCCCTAATCGCCATTTTCGGCTGCCAGTTCGGCCTTCGCGCCGGGCGCGGCGCCGCTGATGTGGGCAAGGCCGCCACCTCGGCGGTCGTGGCCGCCATCGTCGGGGTCATCGCCCTGGACGCGCTCTTCGATGTTTGCGCCGACATTTTGAGGATCTGAAGATATGGATCCTTCACCCGAACCCGCCCTGACGGTCGACAAGCTCACCGTGGCCTTCGGCGAAAAGATCATTCAACAGGACGTATCGTTCAAGGTCGCCGCCGGATCGATCTTCGCGGTGATGGGCGGCAGCGGATCGGGAAAGAGCACCCTCCTCCAGGCCATGATCGGTCTCCTGACGCCGAGCGCGGGGACAATCCGCGTCGGCGAGGAGGACTACTGGGCGGCCACCGAGGAACGGCGGGCGCAGATTGACCGGGGCTTTGGTGTCCTCTTCCAGAGCGGGGCCATGTGGACCTCCATGACGGTCACCGAGAACGTGGCCCTGCCCCTTCNNCAAGATGATCATCTTCCTGAACAGCACAGAACAGTTTCTCGACGGCTTTTGGGCGGCCTTGAGCGGCGGCATGACGAAGCGCGCGGGGCTGGCGCGGGCCCTCGCCTTGGACCCGGCCATCCTCTTCCTGGATGAACCCTCCTCCGGCCTCGACCCGATGACGGCCCGGCGCCTCGATGACCTCATCCTTGATCTGCGCGAGGGTTTCCAGGTCACCATTGTGCTGGTGAGCCACGATCTGCCCAGCCTCTTTGGCGTCTGCGACGACGGCGTTTTCCTGGACGGTGAGACCCACACCGCCATCGCCCATGGCGCGCCGAAGGCGCTGCGCGATGACTGCCAAAACCCGACGGTCCGCGCCTTCATGCACAGAGAGCGTGCGCCCGCCGACGCCGCAGGACCGACCGCCGAAGCTGGGATATCCAAATGAAGCCCGCCAAGCCGGCGATTGTCGGCGCATTTGTTATCAGCGGCATCGGGCTCGCGATAATCGGCGTCGTGCTCATCGGCGGCGCGCAAATCTTCGCCCGCAAGGTTCATGCGGTGACCTATTTCGCGGGCTCAGTGGCCGGGCTGGAGGTGGGCGCGCCGGTGACACTTCGGGGCGCCAAGATCGGCACGGTGACGCGGATTGGCATTCGTATTGATCTGAAGGATCAGTCGGTCAAAATCCCGGTGGAGCTTGAGATGGATCCGTCTCTCGTCACACTTGTGGGGAAGGATAATAGCGATAACAGCGCCGTCTTTCGGCGCTTGCGGGAGGCGGGTCTGGAGGCCCAACTCGCGATGCAGAGCTTGGTCACGGGGGAACTGCGGGTCGATCTCGATTTCCTGCCCAAGACGCCCGCCACGATGCTTGGTGGGAACGTGAACGGGGACGAGATTCCCTCTAGCCCGTCGAAACTTCAGACGATTGAGTCGGAGATCGCGGAGCTCCCCTTGAAGAAAATCGCCGATGACGCGGACCGCACCTTGAACGCCATCCAGCATGTCGCCGATGAGCTTGGTCCCCGCGTCGGTCCGCTGGCTGACAGCTTCAAAAAAACTTCCGACGCGGCACACGAGACCATGACCGCCGCGACGACGGCGGTGAACCACGTGAGCGGCCTGGCAGTGGAAGGTAAGCATCAGGTGACGGTCAATGGCGACGAGCTTCAGAAGGTCTTGGCCTCGTCCGATAAGACCGTGAAGGACGCCGACACCCTTTTGACATCCCTGCATGACGCCACCGCGCCCAATTCGCGGATGCGCGATGACCTTGAAGCGGCAACCCGGGATCTGGCCGCGAGCGCCAGTTCCTTGCGCGCCTTCAGCCACGAGATCGAGAGAAACCCCAGCGATCTTCTTAAGAGAGGCAAGCCTCAGTGACCTTCACCACCCGACGCCACGCGGCCTGGATGGCGGGTGGGCTGCTGCTTTGTGGCTGCGGATCCTACCCTCTGCCAAAGGTTTACCTCCTGGGCGACAGAGCCCCCCCGGTCGCGGGCGCCGCCTCCACGAATGGCCTGCCTGTCATCGAGATGAAGACCGTGCAGGTTCCGGATAGCCTCGACAGCACGGATATTGATCGCCTCGCAGGCGCAAACCAGATCATTAGCAGCCCCACGGGACGCTGGGGCGAGCGCCTCTCTGTCGGGATCACGCAGGATCTTGTCGCCACGCTCTCCGCCCAGATGCCTCAGGTGGTCATTGAAAATCGGGGGGCCTATGAGCCGTCCCGGCGCCTGCTGGTCTCGATATCGCGGTTTGACATTTCGCCGGACGGGCAGTGCGTCCTCTCCGCGCGCTGGCGCCTGACCGACGCCACCGGCAAGGTGTTATCCGACAGCGAGGAGGCCACCTTTATCGAGATGGCGGCCTCTGGCAGCGACGGGGCCGCGGCGGCGGCCATGACGGTAGCACTCGACCATCTGGCCACGCGGATAGCGATAACAGTGGGGAGCGCCATTACGGCGCCGCCGGCCGGCTAGCGGTCAGGAGCCGTGGCGGCGCGGCTAAGTCCGTTTGTGGTGCTTATGCCCAAAGGCTGTCCGGGCGAGCCGCCCAGATCCGGCGGGCGTATGGGGGTTCGGTAAGACGGCGCCGAGGCGCCCCGGCGATCCGGCGGACACCACTTTCGTCGCCAGGTTTCATAAGCGGCCTTATCCGCAGGGTCGGGTGGCGGCGGCCCCATATAGGGGCGTTCGCGGGGACGGGGCGCGGGCGCCACGGCGGGCGCGGGGACAAAGAAGGCGACCCAGTCTTCAACCCCGCCGCCGGCCGGCGGCGGGAAGCCATTGGCGGTCCAGAGGCTCCANNATCGAACCGCTCGGGAGCCTCGCGCTCCATCAGGTTCTCGAACTCTTCCAAGTCCTCCCACTCTTCGAAGTCTTCCAAATCTTCGTCGTCGCCGTCATTGGCGTCGCGGCGAGACCTGGACAGCGCGCGCGGCAGCGGCGTCTGGGCGAGGAAGGCGTCGATATCGAAGGGCTCGCCGGCCTTCCAGGCCGCGATCTGCGCCTGGATCTTCAG
>PLFA01000131.1 GCA_003136615.1 Caulobacteraceae bacterium
TTGGCTGCGGGAGTCGGCGTTGATCGCCCGCTTGGCGCGCCGCCGTTCAGGGGGCGGGGAATGAGTGAACCAGAAGCGCCGTCCGATGTCGCGATAAGCGCGGCTATCGACGTCAACGAGATCATGCGGCGGATTCCGCACCGCCCGCCGTTCTTACTCGTGGACCGGGCGGAGAACTATGTCCCAAACAGATCCCTGACCGGCATCAAGTGCGTGACGATCAACGAGCCCTTTTTTGTCGGGCATTTTCCCGGCGCGCCGGTGATGCCGGGGGTTCTTATCGTCGAGGCCCTGGCCCAGANNTTCATGTCGGTGGACAATTGCCGGTTTCGCACGCCCGTGCGGCCGGGCGATGTTCTTCGCCTGGAAGTGGACGTCATGCGCGCTCGCACGGACGTGGTGAAATTTAGCGGCAAGGGCATGGTGGGGGACAAGATCGCGGCTCAGGCGGAGTTCGCCGCCATGCTCGTCGACGCGCCCAAATGACCTGCATCCATCCCACCGCCATCGTTCATGGTGGCGCGCGCCTGGGGAGCGAGGTGGAGATCGGCCCCTATTGCGTGGTCGGGGAGGCGGTAGTCCTTGGAGACCGCACGCGGCTGGCGTCACATATCGTCCTTGAGGGCCATACCGAGATCGGCCAAGACTGCGTCATCCACCCCTTCGCCTGCCTCGGCGCCGCGCCTCAGCATTCCGGTCACAAGGGCGAGCCCACCCGTCTGGTGGTCGGTGATCGCAATATCATTCGCGAGCAGGTCACGATGCATTGCGGCACGGCCATGGGCCGGGGCGTTACCAAGGTCGGATCAGACGGCTTCTTCATGGCCGGCGCCCATATCGGCCATGACTGCATTGTCGGCGACCGCGTGACCATGGCCAATACCGCGACACTGGGCGGCCATGTTCAGGTGGAGGACCATGTGATCATCGGGGGGCTCGCCGCCGCCCATCAGAACACGCGGATCGGCCGCCACGCCTTTGTTGGCGGTATGGCGGGCGTCAATCATGACGTGATCCCCTTTGGCAATGTCTGGGGTAACCATGCTCATCTTGAGGGGCTCAATCTCGTGGGCCTCAAACGCCGGGGATTTTCCCGGGACGTGATCAACACTCTGCGCGCCGCCTATCGGATGCTATTCGCCGAGGAAGGCACGTTTCAGGAGCGCGTCGAGGATACGGCCTGCGCCTATGCTCACTCCGAGGAGGTCATGGAAATCCTGAACTTCATCCGCGCCGACGCCAGCCGCCCGCTGACCACGCCCCAGCGCGAGGTCTGACCGGGGCCGTGCGCAAGCTCGGCCTCATCGCCGGGGGCGGAGATCTCCCCATCACCCTGGCCACCCATTGCCGCCAGGTGGGTCGCCCCCTCTTCGTGATCCGTCTGGCGGGTTTCGCCGCGCCGGAACTGGCCGCTTTTGAGGGCGTTGGCGCGGGTCTGGCCGAACTGGGCAAGGGTATCAACGCCCTGCGCCGCGCTGGCTGCGCGGCCGTGTGTTTCGCCGGCAAGGTCGACCGTCCCGATCTTGGGCGGCTGAAGCCCGATCTGCGCGGTCTCAAGGCCCTGCCGGGCGCCATCGCGGCGGCGCGGCGCGGCGATGACGGGCTTCTGAGCTTCCTCCTGCGCGAATTCGAATCCGAGGGCTTCGTGATCGAGGGCGCGCACCAGGTGATGGCGACCCTGACGATTCCCGCGGGCCCCCTGGGACGCCATGCGCCCATGGAGCGCCAAGGGGGCGACATCCTCCGCGCTCTGGAGGCCGCGCGGGCCATCGGACGGCTCGACGCGGGCCAGGCCGCCGTGGCCTGCGAAGGTCTGATCCTCGCCTTGGAAGCCCAGGAGGGTACGGACGCGATGCTGGAGCGGGTGGCGAGCCTCCCGCGCGCCCTTCGCGGCGCGCGGGGCGATCCCCGCGGCGTTCTCGCCAAGGCCTGCAAACCAGGGCAGGAACTGCGGGTGGACCTCCCGACCATCGGGCCCCGAACCGTGCATCTCGCCGCGGCCGCGGGCCTCTGCGGCCTCGTCGGCGAGGTGGGGCGGCTCCTCATTCTGGAGCGCCTAGAGACGGTCCGTCTGGCCGACGAGCTGGGTCTGTTTCTATTCGGCGTGCCCCCCGCGCCGTGAACGGCCCCTGTATCATGCTCGTCGCCGTCGAGCCCTCCGGCGACGCCCTGGGGGCGTCCCTCGCTGCCGCGCTGCGTGAGCGGCTTGGCCCCACGACGCGGTTTATCGGTGTCGGCGGCTCCGCCATGGCGCGCGAGGGAATCGAGAGCCCCTTCAATCCCTCCCGCATGGCGGTGGTCGGCGCCTTCAACGCCATCGCCGCCTGGCCGGAAGTTCGGGCCCGGGCCCGGCAGACCGCCGCGCTGGCCGCGCGAGAGCATCCCGATGTCGCGGTCCTCATCGACGCCTGGGGCTTCAACCTCCGCGTCGCGGCGCGGCTGCGGGAGGTGGACCCCACTGTACCTCTGGTCAAATACGTGGCGCCTCAGGTCTGGGCCACCCGCCCCGGCAGGGCGCGCACCCTCGCGCGCCGCGTCGACCGCCTGCTCACCATCCACAGCTTCGACGCCCCCTATTTCGAGCGCGAGGGCCTTCCCACCACCTTCGTCGGCAATCCCGCCCTTCAACGAGACTTTTCGTCCGCGGATCCCGCGGCCCTGCGCCAGCGCGTGGGCCTCGCCCCTGACTCGCCGCTTCTTCTCGTCTTACCAGGCAGCCGCGAGGGTGAGGTTCGCCGGCTCATGGGGCCCTTCGGCGACGCCGCCGCCGCGGTCGTTCGGGCGCGACCGGACGTGACCGTGGCCATCGCCGCCGCGCCGGCGGTCGCGGCGCGCATCAAAGCTCTCGCACGCGCCTGGGCGCGTCCGCCGATCGTTATCGAGGGTGATCGGGACCGTCTGGCCGCCATGCGCGCGGCGACCGTCGCCCTGGCCTGCAGCGGTACGGTCACGACCGAACTGGCCCTGGCCAAATGCCCCATGGTGGTCGCCTACAAGCTTGGCCCGTTCACCCACCTGGCGGCGAGACTGCTTTTGCGGACTCGCTACATCACCCTCTTAAATGTAGCCGCGGGCCATTTCGTGGCGCCCGAACGCATTCAGGGCGCGTGTCGCGGCGACATCCTGGCCCGTGATGTATTAGCTGTGCTCATCACCCCTGCCGCGCATTACAACCAAATTTCGCAACAATCCGCGGCTCTGGAAATCATGCGGGGCGGCATCACTGACCCCATCGGCGCGGCGGCCGACGCCGTCGTCGAGGTCCTAAAGGCTCAACCGCGGGCTTCCAGAGGGACATAATCCCGCGCCAGGGGGCCGGTATAAAGTTGCCGCGGGCGACCGATCTTGCGCTGCGGATCCTCGAACATTTCCTTCCACTGGCTGATCCAGCCCACGGTCCGCGCCAGGGCGAAGAGGGCGGTGAACATCGTGGTTGGAAAGCCCATGGCCTTCAGCGTGATCCCTGAATAGAAATCGACGTTCGGGAACAGCTTGCGGTCAACGAAATAGGGATCGTTCAGCGCGATCTTCTCAAGCTCCATGGCCACCTTCAACAGAGGATCGTCCGCGTTGCCGATCTCAGCCAGCACCTCGTGACAGGTTTTTTGCATCACCGTGGCGCGGGGATCGTAGTTCTTATAGACCCGGTGGCCGAAGCCCATCAGACGGTATTTGCGATCTTTAACACCCTGGATATATTCAGGAATTCGGTCAACCGTGCCGATTTCGTTGAGCATCATCAGGGCCTCTTCATTGGCCCCTCCGTGGCTGGGACCCCAGAGACAGGCGATGCCCGCGGCGATGCAAGCGAAGGGATTCGCGCCCGAAGATCCCGCCAGACGCACCGTGGAGGTGGAGGCGTTCTGCTCGTGGTCAGCATGCAGAATGAAGATCCGGTCCATGGCCCGGGTCAGGATAGGATTGGACTTCCAGTCCTCCGCCGGCACGGAAAACGACATGCGCAGGAAGTTTTCCGCATAGGTCATGTCATTGCGCGGTGTCACGAAAGGCTGACCGACGGAATACTTGAACGCCCGCGCCGCAATGGTGGGCATCTTGGCGATAAGCCGGTGGGCCGAGATCTTCCGCTGCTCGGGATCATCGACATTGATGCTGTCATGATAGAAGGCCGAAAGAGCCCCCACCGCGCCGGTCATGATCGCCATGGGGTGGGCGTCTGACCGGAAACCGCCGAAGAACCGGTCGAACTGGGCGTGGATCATCGTGTGATAGGTGATGGTCTTCTCAAAGTCGGCGAACTCATCAGCCGTGGGAAGCTCGCCGTTCAGCAGGAGGTAGCACACCTCAAGAAAGGTAGAGTGTTCCGCGAGTTGCGCTATCGGATAGCCGCGATGGAGCAGGACCCCCGCGTCGCCATCGATGTAGGTGATCTTGCTCTCGCAGGCCGCTGTGGACGTGAAGCCGGGATCGAAGGTGAAGATGTCGGCTTCCGCGTAGAGCTTGCGCACATCGACCACCGCGGGGCCGGTCGTGCCGTCGATCATGCCGAGGTCAAAACTCCGGTTGCCCACGGTCAGGGTCGCGTGTTCGGCCATGAACAAAGCTCCTAAAGTCCGCCGAAGGGCCCAGGCGGCCACTTCCCGGGAGCCTTATAGCGGCTCATCGCAACTGCGAAAGAGCGTCCGCTATTCGGCCAAGACTCTCTTCGCGGCCCAGCGCTGTGAGCGCGCTGGCCAGATCAGGCGCCGGCGCGCCGCCGGAGAGGACTCCGCGCAAGGGCGCGCCGATTTTTCCAAGCCCCACGCCTTCGGCGGTGACGAATTCCCGCAAGCGCGCCAGGAGGGTCTCGGGCGTCCAGGCGGCCTCATCGCGAAGCGCGAGGCTGAGGCGCTCCAAGCGCTCGCGTGTCTCCGCGTCCAACATGGCGATGATCTTGGCGTCCAGGGTGAGGGGCCGGTGGGCCAGGACGAACGCGCAAAGATCTCGGAGTTCCAGGATGGTTTTGGCGCCGTCCTTCACCAGCGGGATGACACTCAGCAGCTTCTGAAGGTCATCAGGTTCGGTTGCGCGGCCCTGCCGATTCATGGCCTCGGCCACGAGGTCCGCCAGCCGCTGATCATCCGCCAGGCGCAGATAGTGGTTGTTGACGTGATTAAGCTTGTTCCAGTCCAAGCGGGCCGGGGCGCTTACCACGTCCTTCACATCAAACCAAGCGATGGCCTGGGCGTCGCTAAAGAGCTCGTCGTCGCCGTGCCCCCAACCGAGGCGCGCCAGATAGTTGCGCATGGCCTCGGGCAGATACCCCATATCCGCGAATTCCCCGACAGCCTGAGCGCCGTGGCGCTTGGAGAGCTTGGCGCCGTCCGGTCCGTGGATCATTGGCATGTGGGCGAAGGCAGGGATGGGCCAATCCATGGCCCGGTAAATCAGGCTCTGGCGCGCGGCGTTGTTCAGGTGGTCATCGCCGCGAATGATGTGTGTAATCCCCATGTCGTGGTCGTCCGCGACCACCGCAAGATTATAGGTGGGCGCGCCGTCGGATCTGAGAAGAACGAGATCGTCCAGATCGCGGTTGCGAAATGTTACCGGCCCTTTCACCAGATCATTCACGACGGTCTCGCCCTGGAGAGGGCCCTTGAAGCGTACGGTGAAGGGAAGATTTGAGCCCGGCGGCGCCTCCTGATCGCGCCACGGCGAGCGGATCGCGCGGCCCTCGGCGCGGGACCTTTCCCGTTCGGCGGCCAGCTCCTCGATGGTCATATAGCATCGATAAGCGCGACCCTTGGCGAGCAGGTCGTGGACCACCTGACGGTGCAGGTCGGCCCGCGCGAACTGGAATACAGCCGGCGCGTCCGGTTCCAGGCCCAGCCAGGCTAGACCGTCGAGAATCACCTGCACGGCGGCCTCCGTGGAGCGCTCGCGGTCAGTATCCTCAATGCGCAAAAGAAAAGTTCCGCCATGGTGGCGGGCATAGAGCCAATTGAACAAAGCCGTCCGAGCTGTGCCAATGTGCATGGAGCCGGTCGGAGATGGGGCGATACGTGTGACGACGGGGCGGTCGGAAGACGACATGGTTGGCCTATCTGGCGGGTTTGGCCCCGGCGCCGTGCCTGCGCCATCACCTTTGGGCGGGGTGGGGGGCCTTATCACGGGCCGCCCCTGGCTTCCTAGAGCGGGCTTTCTCGCCCGGGCCCTTTCCCGCGAGGCCGCCGCGCAGCGCGAACGCGTCGTGCTCTGGACGCCTGTCGCCTTTGGCGCCGGCGCGGCGCTCTATCTGGCCTTCAGGGAAGAGCCACCGCTGGCGCCCGGCCTCGCCCTGGCGGCCGTCCTGGGCCTCGCCGCGGGGCTGGCCTGGGTTTGGGGACGGCGCTTCTGGGTCACGGCCGTCCTGGCCCTTGCCGCGACCGCGGCCGTGGGGTTCTGCGTCGCCAAGCTCCATAGCGACACCATGGCCGCGCCGATCGCGCCGGTTCGACCCGGCTTCACGCGTGTAGACGGCTGGGTGGTCGATGTGGATACGCCCAGCCCGCGCGGCGAGCGGCTGCTCATCGCCCCAGTCCGTATTCGGGGGCTGACGCCGGCCGAAACGCCGGTCCGGGTTCGTATTGTCCTCGGCGCGCGAGGGGGGCCTGAGGCCGCGCCGGCGCCTGGAACTCCTATAAGCCTGACCGCCATGGTCGATCCGCCGCCGGGCCCCGCCGTTCCGGGAGGCTATGACTTCGCCCGGGACGCCTGGTTCGAGGGAATCGGCGGAGTAGGGCTGTCGACTCAGCAACCGAGATTCGTGGAACTTCCGCCGCCGCCCCTGGCCCTACGCTGGGAGATGGGCGTCAACGCTTTGCGTTGGCGCGTGGCCTCCACCCTCGTCCACGACATCCGTGAGGTCATGGGCCCTGACGATGGCGGCGCGGCCGGGCTCGCGGCCGCGGTTACGACAAGCCACCAGGACTGGCTGGAACCGGAGCACCGCGATGACCTGCGCGCCTCGGGGCTCGCCCATATGCTGGCGATTGCGGGTCTTCATACCGCGGCGGTGAGCGGTTTCGCTTTCTTTGCGCTACGGCTTCTCTTTGCGGCGGTTCCCTGGCTTTCCCTGCGGCTGCCGGTCAAGAAGTTGGCGGCGCTGGGGGCCCTGGCGGCTGTGGGTATCTATCTGTTGCTGTCCGGCGCCCATCCTCCCGCGAGGCGAGCCGCGGTCACCGCGAGCGTGGCCTTCTTCGCCATATTGGTTGATCGGCGCGCGGTGAGCCTCCATTCCCTGGCCATCGCGGCCCTGGCGGTTCTCTGGATGGAGCCCGAGGTGGTCGTGGCGCCGGGATTTGAGATGTCCTTCTGCGCGACCGCGTCTCTCATCGCCCTAGCGGAGGTCTGGCGCCGCCCCGCTGGCGCAGCGGGTCTCGCCTGGCCGCTTCGGTTTCTGCAGAACGCTCGCGATTGGTTTGTGGCGAGCCTGGCTGTCAGTTTCGTGGCCGGCGCCGCCACGGCGCCTTTCGCCATCCAGTACTTCAACCGCGTCGCTAATTACGGCGTGGCGGCCAATCTCACGGCTGATTTTGTCGCCAGCGTTCTTTTGATGCCCGCCCTCGCGCTCAGCCTTCTGGCTCAGGCTCTGGGCCTCGGAGCCGACGTGGCGGGGCCTATCCTTTGGGTCGCCGGCTGGGCGGCCCGCGCCGTCATTTCACTTGGCCAGGTCTTCGGCCAGGCGCCGGGAGCGGCCATGACCTATCCGAGCGCCCCGGAGATAGCCCTGGCGCTTTCCTATCTGGGCATTGTCTTCGCCTGTTTGTGGCGTGGGCGTCTAAGATGGCTCGGGGTCGCTCTATCCTTTTCCGTGGCGCTTTGGCCGCGCGGCGCGGCGCCCGTTGCCTGGATCGCCGCCGATGGAAACGACGCCGCAATCGTCATCGACGGCACGGAGGTGGCCCTCAAACCCCAGGCGCGGGCCTATGCCACGCAATCCTGGGCCCAGAGGCGCGCCTTGAGCCTGCCAGCGGATCCGGTCGCCGCCCAGCAGGCTGTGTTCGACTGCAACCGCACCGCTTGCGCGCCCCTGGCGGACACGCGGCCCGCGATCGCGGCGTGGTGGACGCGNNTGATCCTGCGCGCGGCGGTGACTCCGCCGCCGCAATGTGATGGCGCGATTATCCTGCGCCGGGGCGATTTCGAAGCGGGAGGCGCGGCGGAAATATATCAGACGCCAAGCGGCTGGCGCCTCGTCTGGGCCCAGACCTCCCGCGGGCGGCGCCCCTGGACCCTTACTGATACCGTCGAATAAGGGCGACCAGCTTGCCCTGAACCTTCACCTGATCGGGCCCGAAGATCCGCGTCTCAAAGGCGGGATTGGCGGCCTCCAGCGCGATGGAGCCGCCCCGCTTGCGCAGCCGCTTCAGGGTCGCTTCCTCATCGTCCTTCACGTAGGCAACGACCGTGTCTCCGGAGTTGGCGTCGTCAACCTTGCGTATGACGGCGTAATCTCCGTTGAATATGCCGGCGTTGATCATGGAATTACCTTCAACCTCAAGCACATAGTGCTCGCCGCGGCCGAGAATCGCTTCAGGAACCTGCATCCGGCCGCGCTCTAGCTGGATAGCGGCGATGGGCGTGCCGGCGGCGATCTTGCCCAGGATGGGCAGTTCACGGGTGTCGTTGGCCGCCATGGGGGCGAGGTCAGCGCCATGTTGGGCGCCCTGACTTGGCGAGGCGGCGGGGCGAGGCGCGAAGGGGGTCACTGTTGTCGTCTGGGGCAGCTTAATAACTTCCAAGGCCCGCGCGCGGTGGGCGAGGCGGCGGACAAATTGGCGTTCCTCGAGGGCCGTGATCAGGCGGTGAATTCCGGATTTGGACGCCAGATCAAGCGCCTCCTTCATCTCATCGAAGGATGGGGAAACGCCGGTTTCCTGGATCCGTTGATGAATAAACATCAGAAGTTCATGTTGTTTGCGTGTGAGCATCACCGCGTCTCCATCGCCCGGCGCGCCGGAACAAATCAAAAACGAACGCGGGTGTTCTCTGGCTGTTCTCTCCGGGTGTCAAGCTCCCTTTGGGGTCAATTCCCCAGGAGTTCCCGTGTGGCCGCGGCGACATCTG
The DNA here is from genome assembly GCA_003136615.1 of Caulobacteraceae bacterium. GTDB lineage: Bacteria > Pseudomonadota > Alphaproteobacteria > Caulobacterales > Caulobacteraceae > Acaudatibacter. Next base: position 9,049 of record PLFA01000131.1, read on the forward strand.
CTTGGCGCATTAACGATTCGCCCACGAGCATGGCTTGAGCCCCGGCCTTGGATAGACGCGCGACGTCGGCGGGCGTGAAAATACCACTTTCGGTGACGATCAAAGCTTCGCCGCTGGCCCGGGGAATCAGGCGCTCTGTGACCGCGAGATCGGTGACAAAAGTGCGCAGGTTCCTGTTATTGACGCCGATCAGGCGCGCGCCCAGCGCCTGGGCGCGTTCGAATTCTGTTTCGTCGTGGGTCTCCACCAAGGCGTCCATTCCTAGGCGCGCGGCTTCGGCCAAGAGCTCCGCGGCCAGGGCGTCGTCGACCATGGCCAGAATGACGAGAATGGCGTCCGCGCCCATGGCCCGCGATTCCGCCACCTGCCAGGGGTCGACGAGGAAGTCCTTGCGCAAGCAGGGCAGGGTGACCGCGTCCCGGGCCGCGGTGAGATAGGCCTCGGCGCCCTGAAAGCTTGGGCCGTCTGTAAGAATGGAGAGGCAGGCCGCGCCGCCGGCGGTATATGCGCGGGCGAGGGCCGGGGGATCGAAATCGGCGCGGATCAGGCCCTTGGACGGGCTGGCCTTCTTGATCTCGGCGATCA
>PLFA01000158.1 GCA_003136615.1 Caulobacteraceae bacterium
GCACTATCTCTACGCTATCACCCTACCATCTGTGGTCTATCGTTCCTGGCGCCGCGAGCGGGATAGACGGCTGCGTGCCATTTCCGTCCCCCGGAGAAGAGTTCATATTTCCTCGAAATGTCCACCATCCACAAAAGACTCAATCTTTGCATCTAAGAGCGCGCGATACAGTGTCTCGGTAATCAGCGCATTCTTAATTCCCATGTTCGGGTCGACCCACATGTGGACGCTACCCAGTTGCGCTTTGTCGAACACGAAGGTCTCATCGTTTTCGTATTTTGGAAACCACGCGCCTTTATCCGGCGGTATCGGCTTCCATGTTGCCGTCGTCTTCTCGCGGTTCACTGCGTCGAGCAGTACGGTAGTGAAAAGCAAGTAGAATTGCCCAGCAGGATCGCCCTCGCTCCAGACACACTCAATGGGAAAATATTGAATGTCTGTCTGAAAGCGCTCCACGATGTCGATGAAACGGCGAGTGACCATGTACATGTGCCCAGCGTTGTCGAAGTCGAGCACCTTCCGAACCCGTCTCGTCAGGCGCATTTTGGTCGGCATGTTGACCACGGATACGCGAGCGCCGCCGCCGAAGATTTCGCGGGGCGTAAGATTCCCGAACGGCAGACGATAGGCGGCCGGTANNTTGCCCGATTGGTTTTGGGATCAGGAAACGAGCCACCCGCCGCATGCTCCTTCGTGTTGGCCTTCCGACAAGTCAGTAGGCTACCCCGCCTGAAACGGACAACTCTTACAGTAATTATGGACGGCGAGATAAAAGTGGCGCCGCCCTCGGGTCGGTTTGCTGAGGACAGTCAATGGGTTAGAACGGCGCCGCCGGAATGGGATGGCGCCGCTTTTCCAGAAAGGCCAACTCAATCAATTTCTACGGCCCAACCAGGCCGTTATCGTGTTCCTTGGGCTAGCCGTCTCGCCACGGACCCAAAAGTAAACTTGACGACGCCGCGTGCCCAGCTTTGTTCCGAGCTGGCGGACGGGGTGGGATTCGAACCCACGGTGGGCGTAAACCCACGGCGGTTTTCAAGACCGCTGCCTTAAACCACTCGGCCACCCGTCCGTTGGGGTCGCTTCTAGCAGCCGACGCGGGGCCGCTTCCAGGGGTGAGCTTTAACACCCTCGCAAGGAGTTTGTCCGACAATAGCTCTGTGCCGAAAGGGGCAAGGCTATGGGCGCTTCGCCAGATCGCGCGTTGAGTGTCATGGGCCGAGCGGTCGGTCTTGGCCTTCTGGCCGCCTTGGCCGCCTGCGCGAGTGGTCCGCGACCAGAGAGCCTTGGGGCCGGCGGCCTCCATGGGACCATGAAGCCATATGAGGTGAATGGCGTCGTGTATCGCCCGCGCGCCCAGCCCAATTATGACGAGGTTGGCATCGCCACGTGGTACGGGGCGCAGTACCACAATCGNNGTGAACGATCGGGGCCCCTTTGTCAGGGGACGGATCCTTGATCTGTCTCGCGAAGGCGCCAAGGAGCTCGGCTTTTATATGAAGGGCTCGGCGCGGGTGCGGGTGCGATATGTCGGTCCTGCGCCGGCGCTGGGCGGTGGGTCCCTCGAAATAGCCGCCTACCAACCGCCGACGCCCCCCCCGCCAACCTACGTGGCGCCCGCCGCATACGAGCCGCCCCCTGCGCCTGTATTGGCGCCGGCCACGGGCCAAGCCCGTGTGCAGGCGGCCGCGTTTGGCGAGCGAGCCCATGCGGAGGCGGCGGCCGCCGCTCTGGGGGCCCTCGGCGTCGTACAGATCGAGCCTCTTGAACGTGGCGGCGCGACGCTTTGGCGCGTGATCGTTCAGGGGCCGCCCGGTGAGGACGCCCGGTCCCTGGCCGCGGCCTTGGCCAGCTCGGGTTATTCCGGCGCCAAGATCCTGAGCCGCGAGTAGAAGCGCCCTGGACATTGGCGGGGCTTATGGCCAGCCTGCTGCGTGATGCCAGGCGGTCTTTTCATTACCTTTGAGGGCGGGGAGGGGACAGGAAAGTCCACTCAGGCCGCGCGCCTCGCGGCAAGGCTCCGCGGGGCCGGCCGGCAGGTCATTGTGACGCGCGAGCCTGGCGGATCGCCGGGCGCGGAGGCCATCCGGAACCTGTTGGTGGCGGGAGACATAGATCGTTGGTCGCCTCTGACCGAAGCGCTCCTGGTGAACGCCGCCCGACGGGATCACATCGAGCGCATTATCGGGCCGGCCCTCGGCGCGGGGGCGGTCGTGATTTGTGATCGATTCGCTGATTCGACCCGCGCCTATCAGGGCGTCGCCGGCGGCGTGCCCGCCGACGTGATCGCGGCGCTGGAGACCGCCGTCCTCGGGCCATTAAGTCCAGATCTGACACTCATTCTGGATCTGCCCGTGGCGGCGGGTCTCGCCCGCGCGGCCTCCCGGGCGACCGGGGAGGGTCGTTTCGAAGCCAAGGGTGAGGCCTTTCATGCCCGTCTGAGCGAAGCGTTCTTGCGGATCGCCGCCGCTGAACCTGATCGTTGCGCGCTGATCGACGCTGTCGGCGAGCCTGACGCGGTGGAGACTCGAATTTGGTCTCACGTGGCGCCAAGGCTTGTCCATGGTTGAGGCCATTCCCCACCCACGGGAGACATTCGACTGGGCGGGGCCAACCGAGCATGAGGAGGGATTCCTGAGCGCCCTGGCGCGTGGCCGGTTGCACCACGCCTGGATGATCACCGGACCCCCGGGCGTCGGCAAGGCGACCTTCGCCTATCGCGCGGCGCGGCGGCTGCTTGGGGCGGCGCCGGACGCGCAACGCGGGCTTCTGGGATCATCGCCGGTGGATCCGGTCAGCCGCCAGATTCTCGGGCGCGCCCACCCCGACCTCTTGGTGCTGCAACGCGATCCCGAGGACGGCAAGACCAGGCGCAACATCCCGGTGGAAGAGGCGCGAGATCTCTCGGAGTTCTTCTCCAAGTCGCCCGCCGCCGCGCCCTACCGTGTGGCGATCATCGATACGGCGGACGACCTCAATACCGGCGCCGCCAACGCCCTGCTCAAGACCCTGGAGGAGCCGCCGCCGCGCGGCGTCATTTTTCTCCTTACGACCTCTCCAGGGGCGCTCCTGCCAACGATACGGTCCCGCTGCCGTCGGCTCGCCGTCCTCACCCCCGCGCGGGACGTGGCGGCGCCGTGGGTGGCGCAACGCGCGGACGTCTCCGGGAGCGACGCGAGGCGCTTGTTGGACATGACGCTGGGCGCTCCGGGAGCGGCCTGGCGCCTCGCCAATCTGGACGCTCTGGACGCCGCCGATGCGGCCGCGCGCCTCGTGGCGGCCCTGCCGGCCGGGGACGAAGGCGCCGCCTTGGCCCTGGCGGAGGGCTTTCGCGGGGCCCAGGGCGCAACGCGTTTTGGGCTGATGTTTGATTGTCTGGCCGAGGCTGTGAGGGCGCGGGCCCTAAGCCAATTAGGGGACAATGGCGGGAACGCTTGCGCCGACGCCTGGTCCCGCGCCTGGACCGAGATGATGGCGGTTCGTGAACGGGTCGAGGCGGTCAATCTGGATCGCGGGGAGGCCTTTCTTGTCACCCTCTCCCGACTTCAGGCCCTGGGCTGAGGGCCTGGCGAAATGCTCATCGACAGCCATGTGAACCTCCACGCGCCGCAGTTTGACCCTGATCGTGAGGCGGTCATCGCGCGGGCCCGCGCCGCCGGGATCGGGCTTATGGTGAGCATCTGTGACCGGCTCGCCTCCTTTGACGCCATCCACGCCATCGCCATGAGCCACCCCGATATTTACGCGACTGTCGGCGTCCACCCCCATGAAGCCAAGGATGATCCAGAGCTCGCCGTTGAAACGCTCGTCGAGCTGGCGGGAAGAGACAAGGTGGTCGGCATCGGCGAGACCGGACTGGATTTTCACTATGATCTCAGTCCCCGGCTCATCCAGGAGGCCGTGTTCCGTGTTCATATCGACGCGGCGAGGCTGACCGGGCTTCCCCTGATCGTCCATACGCGCAAGGCCGATGGCGTGATGGCGGAAATCCTCGAGTCCGAATTTGCCCGGAGACCGTTCCGCCTGCTCATGCACTGCTACACCTCGGGCGCGGATCTCGCCCGCCGCGCCGACGCCATGGGCGCCTGGTTTTCAGTGAGCGGGATCGCGAGCTTCAAGGGAGCGACCGATGTGCGCGCCGTGATCGCGGGCATGCCAGCTGACCGGATCATTGTGGAAACCGACTGTCCATACCTGGCCCCGGTTCCGCTACGCGGGCGGCGCAATGAGCCGGCCTTTTTGCCTCATGTGCTGGCCGCCTTGGCGCAGGTCAGGGGCTGGTCTCTTGCCGAGGCGGAAGCGCGCACCGAGGCTGCCTTTTTCGACCTGTTCCACAAGATCCCGCACCCGAAGAGCGCCGCCGCATGAGTTCGCGACTTGAGTTTGTCATCCTCGGCTGCGGGTCCTCCGGCGGCGTTCCGCGCGCGGACGGAGATTGGGGCGCGTGCGATCCCGCTGATCACCGCAATCTGCGCTCACGCTGCTCCCTGCTGGTGCGCCGACTCGGGGGCGACGGCCCCGACGCGCAGACGACCGTCGTTGTTGACGCCGCCCCAGAGTTTCGCCAGCAAATGGTCGCGGCGAAAGTGCGCCGACTGGACGGGCTCCTTCTCACCCACGATCACGCCGATCAGTGCCACGGCATAGACGACATTCGCGCATTCGCGCTTCGCCAGCGACAGAAGATTGGCTGTTGGACCGATGAAGAGACGGCGCGGACGTTCGGCCGGCGCTTTGACTATATTTTCGGGGGAGGGGGGCTTTACCCAGGGATCGCCATCCGTCACCCGGTCCCCGGCCACGGCCAGCTCTTCACGATTGAGGGGCCCTCCGGCCCAATTTCCGCAATGACCTTCGATCAGGATCACGGTCTCATCCGCAGCCTCGGTTATAGATTCGGTGGTCTCGCCTATTCGAGTGACGTTGTGAACCTGCCCGAAAGCGCCTTCGAGTCCTTGAGGGATCTCGACGTTTGGATCGTTGATGCGCTCAGATATGCGCCTCACCCCACGCATGCCCACGTGGCCAAGGCCCTGGATTGGATCGCAAAGGTGAAACCCCGGCGTGCCATCTTGACCAATCTGCATATCGATCTGGACTATCGGGAGCTCGCGGCCCAATTGCCAGATAATGTGGAGCCCGCCTTTGATGGCCTGCGTCTCGAGCTCAGCCTCTAGGGAGATGGCGCGGTGATGCGCCTGGCGTTCCTCGCCTCCAACAATGGCAGCAGCTTTCGCGCCATCGTGGGCGCCATCCAGGCTGGCGACCTGGCCGCCACACCCGTCTTGGCGGTGAGCAATCGGGCGAGCGCCCCGGCCTTGGCCTTCGCGCGGGCGCAGGGCATTCCCGCGCATCACATCCCGACTCTGCCGGACCCTGCCCCTGGCGATGAGCAGCTTGCCTCGCTTCTGGCGGCCGCGGGCGTCGATCTCGTCGTCCTGTCAGGCTATTTAAGAAAGCTCGGGCCGAAAGTCCTGGCCGCTTTTGGCGGGCGCATTCTCAACATTCACCCGGCGCTTTTACCGAGACATGGCGGCCAGGGCATGTATGGCCGGCGTGTCCATGAGGCGGTTCTGGCGGCACACGAGGCGTGCACGGGCGCGAGCGTTCATTGGGTCGATCACGAGTACGATCATGGTTCTGTCTTGGCGCAGACTCGGATAGCGGTGGACCCGGCGGATACGCCCGAGAGCCTGGAGGCCAAGGTCATGGCGGCCGAGCCCGGGCTCTATATTGACGTCCTGCGGCGGATCACGGCGGGGGAGGAGCCCCTTATAGCCTCTCGCGTGGCGCAATGACCTTGAGGGGAGGCTGCCTCTGCGGTGCGGTGCGCTTTATCTATGACGGCCCCTTAGGCGAGGAGCTCGGCGCGGTTACGGTGTGCTTTTGCAGCCAATGTCGAAAAGCCCAGGGATTCGGCGCGGCCGTGGCGCCCGCCTTGGCGGCCGGATTTTCCATCACCTCAAGCGCCGAGACCGTTACCGAGTATGAGTCGTCGCCGGGAAAGGTGAGAGCCTTTTGCGGACGATGTGGCGCGCCGCTCTATTCGCGACGTGACGCCAGTCCCGCGGTTTTGAGGCTCCGCCTGGGCGCTCTGGATGACGTGCCCGCCGGACTTCGCATCGAGGCTCAGATTTTCACCGAGGAGGCGCCAGAATGGACGTCTTTTGCCGAATCCCCGCGCTATGGGGGCCTTGAGCCGGGGCGCTCTTGAGCGTCGGCGCGATTTCGGTTAGCTGCGCTTGTGTTGAGGTCCGTGCTGCTGAGCGGTTTCGACCCTAGCCAAAAGGGCGGTGCGCCGCTTAAGATAGTCACGATCAACAGTCCGGACCTGACTTATGCCAAGTGGCACGATAAAATTCTTCAACGGAGCCAAGGGTTTTGGCTTCATCGCGCCAGATGATGGCGGCAGCGATATCTTCGTTCACATCTCGGCCGTCGAGCGGTCGGGCCTTTCTGGGCTGAATGAGGGCGATCAAGTTACATTTGAGGTTGAGCGCGACCGCCGATCCGGCAAGGTCGCAGCCGTCGGTCTCGCGGTAACGGGTTTTGCGCCGCCGTCGGACCGTCCGTCGCGTCCAGGACCTTCAGGACCTCGGAATTTCGATGGCCCGCGGCGTCCATCGGCTCCGCCGCGGGAGACAATGGGAGCGGGTTCGGGCGTTGTGAAATGGTTCAATCCCACCAAAGGATTCGGCTTCATCCAGCCCAGCGACGGCGGCAGTGACGTCTTCGTGCATATTTCCGCTGTTGAACGTGCGGGCCTTGGCAGCCTGGCGGACGGCCAACCCATTTCCTACGACCTGGAGCAGGACCGTCGGACGGGCAAGGCGTCGGCAACGAATCTGCGTCTGGAAGACTAATCCTGGTTTGTTTTCGCGGGCTGCTGATGGCCGGCGATAAATTTCCGATAATATATCTTAGGCGCGATACTTCTGTAGATCACAGATAGAGATGTCACCGGCCTCAACGATTGAGATGGCACAACCGTCCCCTTTGGCTGCGGCGTTGAAGGTGGCGGCGGATGACGGTGATTACGATGAGCCGCACAGAGCTCGGCCGGTTGCGGGTTATGATCGATCTGGCCGACGGCCGGACCCGCGTTGAGGACGCCGCGGCGCTGATGGGTTTGCAGCGCCGACAGGTTTACCGGCTGCTTGACGCCTTCCGCGCCCATGGTCCGGACGCGCTGATCTCCAAGCGCCGTGGCAAGCCCAGCAACGGCGCCCATGGCGCCACCTTCCGTCAGACCTGCCTGGCCATCGTCCGTGAGCGCTACGAGGATTTCGGGCCGACGCTGGCGGCCGAGAAGCTTGCCGAGGTTCACAGCCTCCCGATCGGCGTCGAGACGCTGCGCCAGTGGATGATCGAGGCCGGCATCTGGGTGCGCCGGCGCGACCGGATCAAGCGCGTCCACCAGCCCCGCCACCGGCGCGATTGCCTCGGCGAGCTGGTCCAGGTCGATGGCTGCGAGCACTGGTGGTTCGA
>PLFA01000143.1 GCA_003136615.1 Caulobacteraceae bacterium
CCGGCGGTGAGCGTGGCGGACGTCGAGGCGGGACGGGTCGACCCATACGACTCGCTGTACGGCACGGATTGATGACCTCAGCGAAACTGATCGACGGCGCGGCGCGGGCCGAGGCCCTGCGCGCCGAGGTGGCGGCGGAAACNNTGGTTCCGGGCCTCGCCGTGGTTCTGGTGGGCGATGATCCCGCCAGCGAGGTCTATGTCCGCTCCAAGGTGGAGAAGAGCCGCGCGGCGGGCATGAATTCGTTCCTTCGGCGTCTCCCCGCCGACGCCACCCAGGCCGAGGTCATCGCGGTGGTGGAGGAGCTGAACGGGGATGATCAGGTCCATGGGATCCTGGTCCAGCTTCCCTTGCCTTCGGGATTGGACTCCGGCGCCGTGCTCGCGCGGCTTGATCCGGCCAAGGATGTGGATGGCCTGACCGTCGCCAATGCGGGGCGTCTGGCGGCCGGCCTGCCGGGACTGACGCCCTGCACGCCGCTGGGATCCCTCTTTCTGCTGCGCGAGGCCTTGGGGGATCTGGCCGGTCTGAACGCGGTGGTTCTCGGCCGCTCGGTGCTGGTGGGGCGGCCCATGGCCTCGCTGCTGCTCGCCGATCACTGCACGGTGACCATCGCCCATTCGCGGTCGCGCGATGTGGCCGCCATCTGCCGCGAGGCCGACATCCTGGTCGCCGCCGTGGGCCGCCCGGAGTTCGTGCGGGGCGATTGGATCAAGCCGGGGGCGGCGGTGATCGATGTGGGCATCAATCGCGTGCCGGCCCGCGATCCGGTCAAGGCCGCCCAAGGTCGCACGCGCCTGGTGGGCGATGTGAATTTCGACGAGGCGCTGTTGGTCGCCGGCTGGCTGACCCCCGTGCCGGGGGGCGTCGGCCCCATGACCGTGGCCTGCCTGTTGCACAACACGCTCACGGCCGCCAAGGCGGCGCGGGGGATTGGCTAGGGCCCGGCGCCCTTGGCGTCGACCCAGGTTTTCAGCTTGGCGAGGACCTGGCTCGTCGCCTCGCCATAAGCGGCGACGATGGCGGTGACGGAGTTGGACGCCGCGGGAACGCTGGCGGTGAACAGTGCATGCTTTCGCGTCGCCGTATCGTGGGCGGAGTCCAGGGCGGCGCTGATCTCCACGACCACCGTGGGCGGCGCAGCCGAGCCCGGATCATAGCGCGTCTCGAAATGGCGGACCGAGACGTCCAGGCGGTCGTCCGCGTCGCTGATTTCACCCCGGTTCAACAGACGGGCCGGGCCCGGATCTGCATCAAAATGCTCCCAGAGCGCCGCCTCGAACATCGCCTGGGCCGAGGTGACCCAGCGCGCATTGGCGATATAGGCGGTTTTGTCGCCCCGGACCGTCAGAATATGATCTCCCGCCGCAGCGCGATCAAAGTTCCCCACGGCGCCGCGAACCGCAAAACTGGCGGCGGCGGACGCCCCGACGGCGGGCGGCGCCAGGTTCAGGCGATAGAGCTGGACGGGCTGTTCCTTGGGGAACAGGGAGATGCACGCGCTTAAGCAGAGGCTGAGCGCAAGGACGCCAAGGCGCGCGCGGATAAGACGATTGGGCGTCATGGCCTGACCTCGACCTCCTTGGGCGGCGCCTTACCGATCAGGCCCCGGGGGTTGGACTCCACATCGTTCAGCACACGATCCAGGTGATCGGTGGCCATCTGCAGGCTTCGCAGGGCGCTGGTCAGTTGGGGCAGGCCTGTTTCGGCGAAGCTTTGGGTCGGCCCCTTGAGGCCATCAACGAGGGTGCGCAGATCGTGGGTCGCGCCGCTCACCTCATCTAGCGCCCCGTTCAGCTTGCCCAGGGACTCCTTGGCGTCCTTGCTCACAAGGACATTGCTCGATTTGGCCAGGATCTCGAACTGCTGAACGGCGGCGTCGGCGTGCTGAAGGGTGCTCTGGGCGTTGGCGATGATCTCCTTGTGATCGCGAAGTTCTCCCGTGACGGCGGCGACATTGCTCAGGGTGGCGCTCAGAGCCCGGATGTTCTGGTGGGAGAAGATGAGGTTCACCCGGTCAAGCGCGTCCACGGCCTTTTGAATGATGACCCCGCCGCCGGCCAGAAGGTCCGAAAGGGTGTCGCGCCGGCTGTCGAGCTTGGGCACCTCGCCGTCGGGAACCGTATCCTTGAGCAGGGGCTGATTGGCGGAGCCCGCGGAGATCTGGATGAAATTGACCCCGGTGATCCCCTGGGGCTCCAGGGTGGCATAGGAGTCCTTGCGGATGGGCACGTCCGTATTGACCGCGATACGGGCGATGACCAGGTGGGCGTTCTTGGGGTCCAGGGAGATCTTGTGCACCGTGCCGACCTTGATCCCGTTGAAATCCACCTCGCCCCCGTCGGCCACCCCGTGCACGGGCCCCTCGAAGACGACGTCATAGAGATCCTTGTCGCGGCCGAACCGGCTGCCTGTCAGCCACACGACAAAGATGACAAGGCCGATCAGCAGAGCCGTGGATATGACACCCACCAGGGCGTAGTTGGCGTTACGCTCCATGCGTCATGGCCTCCCCGCCAATCTCATATTCCGTTCGGCCGCGGCGCGGCCCCGGGCGCCGTGGAAATAGCTGTTTATCCAGGGCTGGTCAGAGAGCTCAAGCTCACGCACCGGCGCCATGGCCACCACCTTCTTTTCCGCGATGACCGCGACCTGATCGGTGATCGTATAGAGACTGTCCAGATCGTGCGTGATCATGAACACGGTCAGTTTCAGATTCCGCGACAGTTCGCCGATGAGATCATCAAATGCCGCCGCCCCAATGGGGTCCAGGCCCGCGGTGGGCTCATCGAGGAAGAGCAGTTCCGGATCCAGGGCCAGGGCCCGCGCCAGGCTCGCGCGCTTGATCATGCCGCCGGAGAGTTCGGAGGGCTTGAGGGCGCCGGCCCCGGGGGGAAGACCCGTGAGGGCGATCTTCAGATCGGCCAGTTCGCGGATCTGGCTCTTGGGCAGGTCGGTATGCTCGTACATCGGCGCGGCGACATTCTCGCGCACGGTGAGGTTCGACCAGAGAGCCCCCTGCTGAAAGAGCACGCCCCATTTGCGCTCAATGGCGGTCCAGGCGCGCCTGCGCGCATAGCGGATGTCCTGGCCGAACACCCTGACCGATCCGCCCTCCGGCTCGCGAAGGCCGATGATGGTGTTGAGGAGGACGGACTTTCCCGCCCCCGATCCGCCCACAACGCCCACCACCTGGCCCCTGGGAATCGTCAGGTTCAGACCGTCATGCACCACATAGTCGCCAAAGCGGCTGACCAGGCCGCGCACCTCGATGGGCGCCGCCGTGGGGTCGAGGGGGTCGGCGCCCGCCGCGTTCTCGGGACAAACGCTCACAGCTTCAACTGCATATAGATGAGGGCGAAGAGCGCATCGATGAGGATGGCCGAGAAGATCGCCTCGACCACCGCCGCGGTCACGTGACGACCCAGGGACTCGACGTCCCCGCCCACGTCCAGACCCTGGCGGCAGCCGATACCGGCGATCACCATGGCCATGACCGGCCCCTTGGACATGCCGATCCAGAACTGGGTCACGCCGACATTGTCCAGCAGCCGATGGAAGAAGCTGGCTGGATTGAGGCCCAAAACGGTCATGGCGACCACCAGGCCGCCCGCCAGGCCCGCGAGGCTCGCCATGAAAACGAGAAGCGGGATGGTGAGGAGGAGGGCGGCGAACCTCGGAAAAACCAGGGCGTCGAAGGGATCGACCCCCAGCACCCGCATGGCGTCCACCTCCTGGTTCATCTTCATGGCGCCGATTTCCGCGGCGAAGGACGAGGCGGAACGTCCCGCCAGAAGCAGGGCGGTGATCAGCACATTGAATTCGCGCAGCACTGAAATGCCGATCAGCTCGACGGCGAAGACCTGTGCGCCGAATTGACTGAGCAGGTTGGCGCCCAGGAGGCCCACCACGGCGCCGATGAAGAAACTGGTGAGCGACACAATGGGGATGGCGTCCAATCCTGCGCGCTCGGCCTGGGCGAATACCGCCGCCCACCGGATCTTGCCGGGATTGGCGATCGCCCGTCCCGTGGCCACCAGCAGATGCCCGTTGAACACCATGGTGTCGTAGATCGCATCGCCCACGCCCACCACGCCCCGGCCGATGCGCGCGAAGAGCTCCACCGTGGGTTTGCGGCGCGGGTCGTCGCCGTGGGCGATCTTGCTCGCATCGGCGACCATCTTGAGCAGCTTGTCGAGTTCCGGCGAGGCCAGGATGCGGTCGGCCTGTCCGCTGATCTCCACCGCGCGCAGGACCTCGAAGGCGCCGGACGTATCGCAGCGCGACACCTGGGTCATATCGATCAGCATGCTGGATTCGGCGGTGAGGCTGCGGGCCAGTCGCTCGCCCGCGGCGCCCATCTCCACGGCGGTCCAGGCCCCAGTCAGCACCATGGCGCGGTCCGCGCCGCGCGTCTCAATATGGAAATCCGCGCCCTGCTGCATCCTGATGGCGTCTAGGCCCAGATCCCCTGTTGGCGTTCGGCTCAACCTTTAGCAGACGCGCGGGCCGGGGCTAGCCGTCCAAAACAGAGGGGGCGTGGGCAATCCGCAGGGTGTCGGCGGCGCCTGGGCTGCCGCCGGGAGGGCCGGCGATCATCAGCACCCGCTCGCCGGGCCTCGCGAAGCCAAGGTCGGCGGCCATGCGGGCNNCGGGGCCAAGGCGATGATGGGATGGCCGGGTCGCTCCCGGGCCAGGCGGCGCACGGTGACCCCGCTATTGGTATAGGCGACCAGACAGGCCGTGGAGCGCGCCTCGGCGGCTCTGGTGGCGGCGGCGATCAGGGTGTCGATATCCTCCTCGCCCGTTTCGTGCTCGGCGCGCATGACCCGGGGCCAGTTCGGGTCGGCCTCCACCTGCGTGATGATGGCGTCCATCATCTGGACGGTCTCGATGGGATAGGCGCCCGCCGCGGTCTCGCCCGACAGCATGAGGGCGTCGGCGCCCTCATAGACGCCATTCGCCACGTCGGACGCCTCGGCCCGGGTGGGGGCGGGGTTGGTGGTCATGGAGTCCAGCATCTGGGTGGCGATGATCACCGGAATGCCCCGGCGGCGGGCGGCGCGGACAATGGTCTTCTGCGCGACGGGAACCTCTTGCGGCGCCAGTTCCACGCCAAGGTCGCCCCTGGCCACCATCAAGGCGTCGCTGGCGTCGCAGATGGCGTCAAGTTCGCGCAGGGCCGAGGGCTTTTCGATCTTGGCGAGAAGTCCCGCGCGGCCGCCCGTCAGGCGCCGAAGCTCAGCCATGTCCGCCGCCCGCTGAACGAAGGAGAGGGCGATCCAATCGACGCCGAGCCTCAAGGCGAAATCGAGGTCGATCAGATCCTTGTCGGTCAGGGCCGAGGTGGGGATTATCACGCCCGGGGCGGCCACGCCCTTGTGGTCCGACAGGCGCTCGCCAAAGACCACCTCGGCGTCCACGAACCCCTCGCCTGCCGCCACCACGGTCAGACGAACCTTTCCGTCATCCAGCAGGATCTGCACGCCTGGGGCCAGAACCTTGAGCATTTCAGGGTGGGGCAGGGCGACACGGCGGCCATCGCCAGGCTTAGGGTCGAGGTCGAGGCGCAGGACCTGGCCCTTGGTCAGGGAGATGGACCCTCCGGCGAACCGTCCCAGGCGGAATTTCGGCCCCTGCAGGTCGGCCAGGACCGCCAACGGCCGTCCGATCTCCCGTTCCGCGGCCCGAACCCCGGCGAGGGCGGCGGCGTGATCGGCGTGGGCGCCATGGCTGAAGTTCAGCCGGAACGTATCGACGCCCGTCCTGGCGAGCTCGACAATCCGCTCGGGCGCCTGGCTCGCTGGCCCGAGCGTGGCGACGATGCGGGTGCGGCGCCGGCGGATCACGGCCGTTCAGTCCAGATTTGTCGTCCAGGCTTCAGGATGCGCCGAGGCTCTTTGTCGCGGCGTCGAGCTTCGCGCTGAGAGCGTCGATCGCCGCCGCCGTGCGGCCGATATAGTCGCTGGCCTCGGCCCATCGGTGGCCCTCAATGGCCTCGCGCACGCCCGGCAAAGTCTTGGCGCCGTACCCGGTCAGAACGCCTGGGGCNNGGCGACGGCGTTCACCAGAGGCGTAAAATCCAGCTCGGGCGCGATATCCTCCCGCACCGGCGGGGCGGAAACCTGCGTGGGGTCGGCGGCCAGGGCGTAGGCCTTGTCGTCCAGGAGTTTATCCTGAGTTTTGGCTTGCTCGCGCTCATCGCCGGTAAGGGTCCTGAGCTCCTGCACCTCGCGGCCGATCGTGCTGGCGACGCTGGAGAACTGGTAGGGCGCCAGATCAGCGTCGGCCGCGCGCAGGACCAGGCGGCCCGCGACCTCGCCCAGGGCGACCTCATAGGCGAAGGTCGGATCGCCGAAGCGGCTGAAGTGCTCAAAGGTGTCATAGGCCGAGTGATAGACCCCGCCCGAACTGCCTTCGCCGCCAAATCCCACATCGATGGAAGCGATGCCCAGATGCTGAACAAAGGGCGTGTAGTCGGATCCAGAGCCCATGTCGCCGATGGGCAAGGCCCCGTCCTCGCGGGCCAGTTTCGCCTCCGCCTTGACCCGACTTGAGGCGCCGGGCTCAAGGGCGCGCACCTGAAGCGCGGCGAGGTCCCGATCCAGAACGCTCACCCCGGTTTCGGGGTCCTTCACGTCCGCGGCCGCCTGATTGATCAGGCTTTCCATTGAGTAGCTGGCTTCGGCGCCCAGCAGGCCCCGATCGTTGGTGTCGGAATTGATATAGACCACCGCCTTGGCCTTGAGCTCCTTGTCNNAGCATCGTGGTCTGGCCGGCCAGGGGATCCTCCGTCCCGAACACCCAGCCGTCCCGGTGGTTGCCGCGGATCACCCACTGATCGGGCGCGCTCGCGCCCGGCATCACGGCGATGACGTCATATAGGGGCTTCAGGTTCCAGTCCGAGCGGACCACCAGATGCGCCTCCACGCCGGCGCCCCCCACGTGGTAGGTGAAGGGCAGGTCGCCGCGCCAGGAC
>PLFA01000053.1:0-341 GCA_003136615.1 Caulobacteraceae bacterium
CCCATGGTGAGGTCGGCGGTGTCCTCTGTCAGAACCCCCGGGGTGTTGGTGATGATGATTCCCCGGGCATGGGCGGCGGTAACATCGATATGATCCACCCCCGCGCCGAAATTGGCGATCAGCTTCAGGCGCGGGCCGGCCTGCGCGATCAATTTCTCGTCCAGGCGGTCGGTGATGGTGGGGGCGAGCACATCGGCCCGCTGCAGGGCGCCGACCAGGGCCTCGGGGCTCATGGGTTCGTCGGACAGATTGAGTTCGGTGTCGAAGAGTTCCCGCATGCGGGTTTCCACCGCATCCGGGAGCTTGCGCGTCACGATAACTTTCGGCTTGCGAGGGGCCAT
>PLFA01000053.1:410-15290 GCA_003136615.1 Caulobacteraceae bacterium
AAGGGACCCGGCAAGGACTATCCGGCCCTCTTCGTCTATCACGTCCGGGGCCTGCCCGTTCAGGTGGTGGCCGAGACCAGTGAGTGGCGGCGCATCTGTGACCCGGATGGCGGCGCGGTCTGGGTGAACCGGGCGATGATCGATGGGCGGCGCACGGTTCTGGCGCGTGGGCCGGCGCCGGTGGACCTGGTGGAATCGACCAAATCTCCCGCCAAGGTCACGGGCGTTCTGGCGGCGCGGGCCCTGGCCACATTGGATGACTGCAAGGGGGGATGGTGCCGCGTGAAGGCCGGCGGCGTCAGCGGCTGGGCCCGGGCGGAGACGCTATGGGGCGTCACGGAGGGCGCGCAATGTCATTGAGCCGCGTGCAAGACGCATGCTAACCGAACGCCATGGACCTCGCCGCCCCCGCATATTTTGATCACGAGGCCCTGTTGGCCTGCGCCCGGGGCGAGCTTTTCGGGCCCGGCAACGCGCAGCTTCCCGCCCCGCCCATGCTGATGATGGACCGGATCACGAAGATTGACGCCAAGGGCGGGTCTCACAGCAAGGGCGAGCTGATCGCCGAACTGGATATCCACCCCGACCTCTGGTTCTTCCAGTGCCATTTCCTGGGCGACCCGGTTATGCCCGGGTGCCTGGGTCTGGACGCCATGTGGCAATTGGTGGGGTTCTATCTGGCCTGGTCCGGGGGGCTTGGGCGCGGTCGCGCCGCGGGCGTCGGCGAGGTGAAGTTCCAGGGCCAGGTGACGCCGAAGGTCTCCAAGTTGACCTACCGCATCGATTTCAAGAAGGTTATCATCCGGAAACTTGTGATCGGCGTCGCCGACGGGGTTCTCGAAGCCGACGGCAAACCTATCTATGAGGCGAAAGACCTCAAGGTGGGCCTCTACAACGCCGCCGATCTGGTCTGACCCATAGGAAGAGGACGTCCTTTCATGCGGCGAGTCGCCGTGACCGGCATGGGGATCGTCTCGTCCATCGGTAATGATGTGGGCGAGGTGACGGCGGCCTTGAGAGAAGGCCGCTCGGGCGTCAGCGCCGCCCCCCAATATGCGGAGCTTGGCTTTCGCTGCCAGGTCGCCGCGGCCCCCGGCATTGACTGGGAGGCTCGGATTGACCGGCGCGCCGCGCGCTTCCTCTCCGAGGGCACCGCCTTCGCCCATCTCGCCATGGAACAGGCCATCGCCGATGCGGGGCTCTCGCCGGAGGAGGTGTCGNNGCTGATACGGCCCGCTCGCGGGGGGTCAAGCGCATCGGGCCCTTCGCGGTCCCCAAGGCCATGAGCTCCGGCCCCTCCGCGACGCTCGCCACCTGGTTCAAGATCCGCGGCCTCAATTTTTCCATCTCCTCCGCCTGCGCCACCTCCACCCACTGCATCGGGGTCGGATATGAGCAGATCCAGGCGGGCAAGCAGGACATCGTTTTCGCCGGCGGCTGCGAGGAGCTGGACTGGACGCTCTCCAGCCTTTTCGACGCCATGGGCGCCATGGCCAGCAAATTCAACGATGAACCGACCCGGGCCAGCCGCCCCTATGATGTGGACCGCGACGGCTTCGTCATCGCCGGCGGCGCGGGGATCGTGGTGCTGGAAGAGATGGAGCACGCCCGGGCCCGGGGCGCGACGATCCATGGCGAAATCCTGGGCTATGGCGCCAATTCCGACGGGCATGACATGGTCGCGCCCTCCGGCGAAGGGGCGATGCGCTGCATGCGCATGGCGCTCGAAGGGGCGGGCGATCCCAGAATCGACTATCTCAATCCCCACGGCACCGGCACGCCGGTGGGCGATCTGAAGGAGATGGAGGCCGTGCGGGGCGTCTTTGGCGCAAACGCGCCGCTGATTTCCTCCACCAAGGCGATCAGCGGCCATAGCCTGGGCGCGGCCGGGGTGCAGGAGGCGATCTATTGCCTGCTCATGATGCGCGAGGGCTTTGTGGCCCGCAGCGTCAATATCGACAATCTCGACCCCGCCTTCGAGGGCCTTCCCATCGTCCGCCAGACCGAGATCCGGCCGCTGGATATCGTCATGTCCAACAGCTTCGGGTTTGGGGGCACGAACGGGTGCCTGGTGATGGGGCGGGGCTAGGCCTCGTCTACCACCCATCGACAAACCGCCGCGGCGGCCGATGCCGCGGACCGCATGTGGCGAGGCCGCGGAGCATCCAGGCCCGCGTCTCGGCGGGGTCGATGACGGCGTCGATTTCCAGGGTGGCGGCGACATTGATGGCCTGGCCGCGGGCATAGAGCGAACCCACGAGCTTATCGAAGAGGGCCTGACGGGCCGCCGGATCGGTCTCGGCCTCCAGTTCGCGGCGATAGCCGAGGCGCACCGAACCCTCCAGGCCCATGCCGCCGAATTCGCCCGTGGGCCAGGCGGCGCAGAAGACAGGGGCCTGGGTCGAACCGCCGGCCATGGCCTGGGCGCCCAGACCATAGGCCTTGCGCAGAACCACGGCGAACATGGGCGTTCCCAGCGTTGCGCCATTGATGAAGAGGCGNNACCACCGGCAGATCATAGGCGTCGGCGATCTGCAGGAGGCGGGAAGCCTTGTCCGCCCCGTCGCAATCCACCGCCCCGCCCAGGTGCTTCGGATCATTGGCCAGGACGGCGACGGGCCGGCCCTCCAGCCGGGCGAGGCCGGTGATCAAGCCCGGGGCGAAGGCGGGGCGAAGCTCCAGGAAGGAGCCCTGATCGAAGAGCGTGTCGATCACCGCTCTGACGTCATAGACCCGCAGGCGGTTTTCCGGGATCACGGCGCGCAGCAGCCGTTGGTCGGCCGCGACGCCCTCCTTCAGCGAACCCTGGAAATAGCCGAGCGCCTGTTTGGCGAGGCGCGTGGCGTCGGCCTCGTCCCGCGCCAAAATATCCACCACGCCATTGGCCGTCTGTACGTCCATGGGCCCGACCTCCTCCGGGGTGAAGACGCCCAGGCCCCCGCCCTCGATCATGGCCGGCCCGCCCATGCCGAGGTTGGCGCCCTTGGTACAGATGAGGATCTCGCTCATCCCCGCGAAGGCGGCGTTGCCGGCGAAACAGCGACCGGAGACGACGGCGATCTTGGGGACCTTTCCGGCCAGGCGCGCGAAGGCTCCAAAGCTGGAGGTGGCGAGGCCCGAGGCGCCGATCCCGTCGGTATCCCCCGGCCGCCCGCCGCCGCCCTCGGCGAACCAGACGACGGGGAGGTTCTGCGCCTCGACGATCTCCAGAAGGCGGTCGGTCTTGCGGTGGTTCATATGGCCCTGGGTGCCGGCCATGACCGTGAAATCATAGGCCAGCGCCGCGCACCGCGCCGCGCCCCCGTCGAAGAGGGCGGCGTTGACCGTGCCGACGCCGCAGATGAGGCCATCGGCCGGGCTCATTTTCAGGAGCTCTTCCTCCGAGCGCCGCCGCCGCTGGGCGGCCAGGGCGAAGGCGCCATATTCCAGGAAGCTGCCGGGATCGATGAGGTCGTCGATATTCTCCCGCGCCGTGCGCTGGCCCCGCGCCCGCCGCCGCGCCACGGCCTCGGGCCGCGCCTCGTCGCCGGTGATCTCCCAGCGCTCCAGAACCGCGGCCAGGTCGGGGCGGATGTGATCTGGGTCGACAGCCTCTTCATCGGCCGTTTGGGTCTCTTGGGCGCCCGAGGGGATGACAAAGATCACCACCTGACCCTTGTCCAGGATCGTGCCCGGTTCGGCGACTGCGAGCGCGACCTCCCCGGCGAAGGGGGCGGCCAACACATGTTCCATCTTCATGGCCTCGAGGATGGCCAGGGTCTGACCACGACGCACCCGGTCGCCCGCAGCCACCTCGATCCGGCCCAATGTCGCCTGTAGCGGCGCGACGACGGCGACGGCCCCGGGGGGAGACTTTAGGGCCGGGGGCGCGGGCGCCGCCGCCGCCACACTGATCCCGGTCGCCGACGGGGCGGGGGCCCGCGGCGCATCGAAGGCCCGGGAGGAGAGGCCCGCCGCCGCCGCCATCAGGCGGGCGGCATGGGTCTCCACGTAGCGCGTGTCCGCGCCCCCTGAGAGCACGGTTTCGTCCGCCAGCAGGGCGCGCAGGAAATCCTTGTTGGTCGGCGCGCCGGTGATGCGGAATTCCGAGAGCGCCCGGGCGCAGCGCGCGGCGGCCTGGGGGAGGGTGGGGGCCGACGCGATGACCTTGGCGATCAGGGAATCGAAACTGGGGCTGATCTCATAGCCCCCATAACCGGCGCTATCGACCCGGACACCCGGGCCTGAGGGCGCCTCATAGATATCGAGTCGCCCTGACGCGGGCTGGGCGGCGCCTTCGGCGTCCAGGCTCTCGAGATTGACTCGCGCCTGAACCGCGTAACCATCCGGCTTGGGCGTTCCCGTGAGGCCGAGGCTCACCAGACTATCGCCGGCCGCGAGGCGAATCTGGGCCTGGACGAGATCGACGCCGGTGACCGCCTCGGTGACCGTATGCTCCACCTGAAGGCGCGCATTGGCCTCGCTGAAGACCACCTCGTCGGTCTCCATGTCGATGAGGAATTCCATGGTGCCAAGCGTGCGATAACGCGCCGCGGCGGCCAGGGTGGCGGCGCTATCCCAAAGGCGCGCGCGCACCGCGTCGCTAAGGTTTGGCGCCGGGGCGATCTCGATCAGTTTCTGGCGGCGGCGCTGGAGGGAGCAGTCGCGGTCGCCCATGGCCAGGACCCCGGTGCGATCCCCCGCGACCTGGACCTCGATATGGCGCGCCCGCTCAATCAGGCGTTCGGCATAGAGATCGCCGACGCCGAAAGCGGCCAGGGCCTCGCGGCTCGCGGCGCCATAGGCGCCCGGGATCTCTTGTGCGTCGCGAACCACGCGCATGCCCCGGCCGCCGCCGCCGGCGACCGCCTTGATCATGATCGCGGCGCCGGGGGGAAGGCTCGCGAAGAAGGCCTGGACCTCCTCCAGGTTAGCCGAACCTGTCCCGGCGATCACCTCGGCCCCGTGGCGTTTGGCGAAGGCGCGGGCCTTGGTCTTATCGCCGAAGAGATCCAGAGCTTCCGGCGAGGGCCCGATGAATGTGACGCCCGCCGCCGCGCAGGCCCGCGCGAAGACGGCGCTTTCGGAGAGGAAGCCATAGCCCGGATGCAGGGCGTCGCAGCCGGCCGCCTTCGCTGTCGCCACCAGGGCTTCGATATCGAGATAGGCCCGCGCGCCCGCGCCGTCCAAGGCCACGGCCTGGTCTGCGGCCTTCACATGAAGAGCGGCGGCGTCATCGCGGGAATAGACGGCTGTGGTGGCCAGGCCCAGTTCGGCGGCCGCCCGGGCGATCCGGATGGCGATCTCGCCGCGATTGGCGATGAAGAGGTGGGAAAAGGACATCTTGAGTCTCAAATCGCGATCAAGGCTGAGCGGGGTGCGCCGACCATAGGGTGGGTCGCGGGCCTCTGGCGACCCTTGTTCGCGGCGAAGCTTTTTCTGTTTGCGGCCCTTCAGAAAAACCATGTTTTCCGAGGCCGGGCGCTAAGAAATGCGATTTCTTAATATGAGTCAGTGTGTTGACGGCGGCCCCTGTCCCAGCGCCGATGGCAACAAATGGCAGCAAATGGCAGCTTTTTGGCAACATCCTGGCAGCCGATTCGCAGCGGATCGGCAGCTTCCGGCCGGGGTCTTGGCCGCTAAAGGCCGCCGAATGGCAGCAAAATGGCAACAAATGGCAGCATCTCTTAGGGTCATCTTTGGGCTGACGGCTCATGTAGCGCCATGCCGAACGTGGCGAGCCCCGCCTTGACGCCGGAATTGTGCCCCTTGTCCGGCGCCTCTCCCCGCGCCGCGCGGTCCAGCTCCCGCCCGAGGATTTCGCGGTCTCGCGCCCTGTCCTTGGCCAGCTCATCATGAAGGCGCCCGGCTTCCAGGTAGGCCATACGCGCTTCCTTATAGCCCACGGGCGTCCCCATCCTGCGGGATTCGCGGCCAATTTCCATGAGTTCGTGAATGATGCCGGCTTTGTTGGGAAAACCCGCGTGTCTCAGCTCGGTCGCAAGCTCGTTGATTCGGGACGCCACCTCCGGCCGCGCGGCCAGCCGGCAGGCGTGGCCCCTGTCGGGCACGTAGCCCGCACATTCATAGGCGTCCTCCAGCCGCCAGCCGTTCGCCCTTCCTCGGGCGAACCATTCATGGCGACGATTGGCGAGATCGGGCATGGGGGAAATCCTCTCTGGGGGAAAGTGAGCGCGGGTACATTTCATTATGCAACGGATTGCAAATTGTCAATCCGCGCCTCGACCTATTATTTAGGGGCAGGGGCTTAACACTGTGATGTTTGCAATCTTCCCGGCGGTTCGTGATCATCTCGATCACAGGGCGACCGGCGGATACGCGTAAAAGCGCTCTAGCTAACCGCCGCCTTGAACCCTGAGCGCGATCCCGTCGAGCAGGCTTTCGAGGCCGAATTTGAAGATCGCGTCATGGTCGTGCACGGCGGAGGCCGGATCCTGCATGGCCGAAGTGAGGGCTGAGCCGTCTCCTACGGAAACCGTGGCGCCGCGGGTCGGGCCGATCTCGGCCAGGGCGGCGCCGATGACCAGCATGGCGACCGTGTTTCCCACGTGGAAGCATTGCTCGAGCGTGAAACCGGCCCGCATCAGCGCCGCCGCGCCCGCGGCCAGGTGGCGGAGCGCCTCGGGGGATCGCACGGGGCGGGTGGCGATAAGCGGGATGAGATTTGGCCGTTCGATCAGGATCGCGCGATAGCGATGGGCAAAGCGCTCCAGCCGCGCGCGCCAATCCATCGCCTCATCGGCTTCAAGAAAGTTCGCGCGGGTGATCACCCGCTCCACCAGCCGGTCCAGCAGCGCGTCCTTGTTTGGCACATGGTGATAGAGCGTCATCGCCTCGACGCCGAGCCGGGCCCCCAGCTTTCGCATGGAGAGCCCGCCTAAACCCTGTTCGTCGACGATCGCCAAGGCGGCGTCCGTGATCAGATCCACCGTCAGGGGCGTTCGCGGCCCCTGCGCCTCGCCGTCTTTCGTCACTGCCACTTGACTTCCCTTACGCCGTAAGGCTACGTATCTTCATCGACCTTACACTGTAAGGCCGCTTCAGGGGAAGCGGTTCGTCGCGATTGAGGAGTTTGCCGATGTTGGACCCAAAGAGCCTGACCATAGGGGCCGCGATCATCCTGCAGATTTACGTGACCTTATTTGTCGCGCTCCACGATTGGGTTCCGCTCGGTCGCTTCAACGATGTGAAGGCTGTTCGCGCCACCGAGCCCGCCGGGCGGCTTGTGACGGTGACGATCCTCAGCACCCTGCCGTTCGCCTTTGGCGCGGCCGAAAGCGCCGTGCATAGCGCGCACTTCCCGGCATGGCTGATGATCTTCCTGTGGATCAGCTACGGCGTCGCGACCTATGGCCTCCTGCGCTCGTGGTGGGCGCCCTATCTGGTGTTCAATGAGCCCGAGCGCGCGCGGCGTTACCAGGCGATGCACGGCGCCACCCATGCGTTTCTGCCCCTGCACAACGGCATGAGGCCCAATACCCTGCATGTGACCGTCCACCTCGCGGTCCTGGGCATGGTGGCTGATTTGGCGCTGCTCACCTTCGGTTTTGGCGCTCGGTGATGGGGCCCGCACCGCCTTGACTCTTAGCCCGTGCTGACTAGAACAAAACAGGAACATATGGAGTCCTCTCGTGTCATCTCCCGTCCAGCTCGGCGCCCTGCGCACGGCCCTCGCGGCCCTGGATGGGGGGCTTAAGAGCGCGCGGGGGGCCTTATCCTTCGGCGACGCCCGGCTCGACGCCGCCTTGGGCGGGGCGGGTCTGCCGCTCGGCCGCTGGCATGAGGCGGCGGGGGAGGGGCTGGAGGGGGAAACGGGCGTGGCGGCCGGCGCTTTCGTGGCGTGCGTGGCCGCGCGTCTGGCGAATCGGGGGGCGGTGGTGTGGGCCATGCGGCGGGCGGACCTCTATCCGCCGGGCCTGGCGGGGCTGGGCTTTCCCGCCGAGCGCCTGATCCAGGTGCGGGTGCGGGATGAGGCCCAGGCCCTGGCGGTGCTGGAGGAGGCCCTGGGAAGCGTCGGGGTCGTCGCCGCCATCGCCGAGGTGGGCGGCGTGGATCTTCTGGCTGGTCGGCGCCTGACCCTGGCCTGCGAGGTCCATGGCGCCACGGGATTTATTGTTCGCCGCCGGCCCTTCGGCGGCGGGGCGCCGCCTGGCGCCAAGGGGTCAGCCGCGGCGACGCGGTGGCGGATCGCCCCGGCGCCCAGCGTTCCGGCGGCGGGGGAGCCGGGCCTGGGGCCGCCGCGCTGGCGCCTCACCTTGGATCGCGCCCCGGGAGGTCGCCCCGGCGCCTGGATCGTGGAGTTTGATCATGGACCGTATCCTTTGCGTGTGGTGGCCGAATTGGCCGATCCTCTGCTGGCGTCGCCGCAACCCCGCCGCGCCACGGGATAGGCCGCTCGCCCTCATCGCCATGGTCCGGGGCGTGCGCCGCGTCGTCGCCGTGGACCGCGTCGGTCGGCCTCTGCACCTCTATGTCCATCACACCGCCGCCGACGCCGCGAGCCATGTTTCGGACCTTCTCACCGGCGAGGCTGACCCCGTCGCCGATCAGGCCGATCTGGAGGCGATCAGCGACTGGGCCGCGCGGTTTTCCCCCGCCGTGGCGCCTGATCCGCCCGACGGCCTGTTCCTCGACATCACCGGGGTCGCCCATCTGTGGGGCGGCGAGACGGCTTTGATGGACGACCTCCTCGCCCGCCTGGCGGCGGCGGGGCTCCCCGCCCGCGCGGCCGTGGCCTCCACCACCGGCGCCGCCTGGGCCGTGGCGCATTTTGGGGAAGGTTTCGGCGCCCCCGGCGCCCAGGCGGGTGTCATTATTCCTCCCGGCGGAGAAGCCGCGGCGCTTCGGACCCTGCCCATAGAGGCCCTGAGGTGCGAGGCGGCGGTCGCCCGGCAGTTTGATCACCTGGGGATCGCCAAGGTCGCCCAGCTCATGGCCCTGCCCCGCGACCAGGTCGCCCGGCGGTTCGGCGCCGCTGTGCCGCGGCGCCTGGATCACGCCCTGGGCGAAGTCCCCGAGGCCCTTATCTTCCGCCGCCCCGCCGCCCCTGACCTGGCGCGCCTCAGCCTCGCCGAGCCGATCAGCGCGCCGGAGGATCTGGCCCGGGTGACCCGCGATATCGCCGTCCAGCTCTGCGCGCGCCTGGAGACACGTAGGGTCGGCGCCCGGTGTTTCACCCTGAGCTTTCACGGGGTGGATGGCCGCGCGCGCCGCCTGGAGGTGAGCCTCGCCCTCCCCTCCCGCGACCCCGCCGCTCTCGCGAGGCTGTTCGCGCCGAAGCTGGAGACCGTGGATCCGGGTTTCGGACTTGAGGTGGTCACCCTGGTCGCCGAGGAGACCGCGCCCCTGACGGCTCGGCAGGCGCGGTGGGATCCGGGCGAAGATGGGAGCCTCGAAGATGACGCCATCGCGCCCTTGATTGACCGCCTCACCAATCGCCTGGGCGAAGGCGCCGTCTGGCGGGCCGCCCCCTTTCCCAGTCATCTGCCCGAACGGGCCAGCGTCTCCCGCGCGCCTCTCAGCCCCGCCCAGGCGCCGGAACGCTGGGACCCTGATCACCCGCGCCCCTTAAGGCTCTTCGCCCGGCCCGAACCCGTGGAGGTGACGGCCCTGGCGCCGGACGATCCGCCACGCCTCTTCCGCTGGCGTGGCGTCATCCATCGGGTCCGCCTGGCCGAGGGGCCTGAGCGCCTGGCGCCGGAATGGTGGCGCGCGCCGTTTGACACGGCGGATGAGAGGGAAAGCGAGCTTGGCGGCCGGGACTATTATCAGGTGGAGAACGAGACCGGCGCGCGCTTCTGGCTGTTCCGCGAGGGGCGCTACCGCTCCGACCGCCCCACCCGCTGGTGGCTGCATGGCCTCTTTTAGGGCGGCCTACGCCGAGCTGTGGGCGGCCAGTAATTTCAGTTTCTTAAGGGGGGCCTCACATCCCGGAGAGCTGGTGGTGACCGCCAAGGCCCTAGGCCTCGCCGCCATCGGCATCGCCGACCGCAACAGCCTGGCGGGCGCGGCGCGGGCCTGGGCCAAGGGGCGGGAGATCGGTCAGAGGGTGGTGGTGGGCGCGCGACTGGAGTTCGCCGACGGGACGCCGAGCCTCATCTGCTATCCCACCGACCGCGAGGCATGGGGCCGTCTGACGCGCCTCCTCACCGTCGGGCAACGCCGGGCGCCCAAGGGTCAGTGTCACCTGGAGATGGCCGATCTGCTGGAGCATGGCGCGAGTCAGCTTCTCCTCGTCATCCCACCCCCGAAGCTGGACGCGGATTTCGAGACCCGCTTGACCGCTCTCGCGGGCGCCTTCTCGCGCCACATCTGGCTGCTCGGCGCCCGGGCCTATGGGGCGCGGGACCTGAAACGCCTGCACGCGCTGGACGCCCTGGGCGCGCGGGCCGGGGCGCCGATGATGGCGGGCAATGATGTGCTCTATCACGGCCCCGAGCGGCGGGAGCTGCAGGACGTGATGACCTGTATCCGCGAGGGCGTGACCCTGGACCAGGCGGGCCTGATCCTTCAGCCCAATGCCGAACGCCATCTCAAGTCCCCGGCGGAAATGGCCCGGCTGTTCGCGGCGTGGCCCGCGGCCCTGGCCCGCACGGCGGACGCAGCGGCGCGGATCAGCTTCGATCTTTCCGAGCTTCGCTATGAGTATCCGAGCGAACCGGTTCCCCCCGGCAAGACCGCCATCGGCCATCTGACCGATCTGGCCTGGGCGGGGGCNNGAGCTGAACTACCCCAACTATTTCCTCACCGTGCATGACATCGTGCGCTGGGCGCGGGATCAGGGGATTCTCTGTCAGGGGCGCGGTTCGGCCGCCAATTCGGTGGTCTGTTTCTGCCTCGGCGTCACCGCGGTGGACCCCACCAAGCCGCACCATGATCTGCTCTTCGCCCGCTTCATCTCCAAGGAGCGGGACGAGCCCCCGGATATCGACGTGGATTTCGAGCATGAGCGGCGGGAGCTCGTCATGCAGCACATCTATGAGCGCTATGGCCGTCATCGCGCGGCGATCTGCGCCACGGTGATCCACTATCGCCCGCGCAGCGCCATCCGCGAGGTGGGGAAGGCCCTGGGACTTTCCGAAGATATAACCGCCGCCATGGCCGGTACGGTGTGGGGAAGCTGGGGCGATGGCCTTCCCGACGCCCATTTGCGTCAGGCGGGGCTTGATCCGGATAATCCCCAGATCCGCCGGGCGACCCATCTGGCGACGCAGCTGTTGGGATTTCCCCGCCACCTCTCCCAGCATGTGGGGGGCTTTATTCTCACCCAGCGCCGGCTCGATGAGACCGTGCCCATCGGCAATGGGGCGATGAAGGATCGCACCTTCATTGAATGGGACAAGGACGACATCGATGCGCTCGGCCTGATGAAGGTGGATATCCTGGCGCTCGGCATGCTGAGCGCCATCAAGAAATCCCTGGACATGATCGGCGTCGCCGACATGGCCGATATCCCGGAGGACGACGCGGGGGTCTATGAGATGCTGGCGCGGGCGGACTCGGTGGGGGTGTTCCAGGTGGAAAGCCGGGCCCAGATGTCCATGCTGCCGCGCCTGAAACCCAAGGAATTCTATGACCTCGTGATCGAGGTCGCCATTGTGCGCCCGGGGCCGATCCAGGGCGACATGGTGCATCCCTATCTGCGCCGCCGGGAGGGGCGCGAGGCGGTGGATTATCCCGCGCCGGCGCCCGCACATGGCCCGCCGGACGAGCTTAAGAGCGTTCTCGGCAAGACGCTCGGCGTCCCGCTTTTTCAGGAACAGGCCATGCGCTTGGCCATCGAGGCCGCCAAATTCACGCCCGACGAGGCCAATGGCCTGAGGCGCGCCATGGCCACCTTCAAGCATGACGGAAACCTGGGGACCTATCGCGCCAAGTTCGTGAGCGGCATGGCGGCGCGGGGCTACGAGACCGACTTCGCCGAACGCTGTTTCCGCCAGATCGAGGGGTTCGGCTCCTATGGCTTCCCGGAGAGTCACGCGGTGAGTTTCGCCAAGCTTGTCTATGTCTCCGCCTGGATCAAGCATCACCGGCCGGACGTCTTTTGTGTCGCCCTGCTGAACAGCCAGCCCATGGGATTCTACCAGCCCGCCCAACTGGTGCGCGACGCCCGGGAGCATGGGGTGGAGGTGCGGCCGGCGGATATTCTGAAAAGCGCGTGGGACAGTGTTCTGGAGGGAGAGGCCGGCCCCCGGGGCCTGCGCGCGGTGCGCCTGGGCCTGCGCCAGATCAAGGGCCTGATCCGGGTCGAGGCTGAGCGCCTGGTTGCCGCTCGTGAGGGCGGGGTGCGTGACGTGCGCGATCTGGCCGCCTGGGCGGGGCTGTCACGGGCCACCCTGGAGCGGCTGGCGGAGGCCGACACCTTAAGGGGCGTGGCCCCGGGGCGGCGCGAGGGCCTCTGGCAGGTGAAGGCTCTGGAGCCAGCCCAGCCGCCGCTTCTGGCGCTGATGGGCCCGGCGTCCGAAGCCCCCGTCGCCCTGCCCCCCATGAGCGCCGGCGCCCATGTGGCCGAGGATTACCGCACCACGCACCTGTCCCTCAAAGGCCATCCTATCGCGTTTTTCCGTGCGGAGCTGGACCGTATGGGCGCGACGCCGGCCGGGGCCTTGCGGGGCCTCGCCGATAGCCGGCGCTTAAGCGTGGCGGGCCTCGTTCTGGTGCGTCAGCGCCCGGGCACGGCCAAGGGCGTCGTCTTCATTACCTTGGAGGACGAGACGGGTTCCTCCAACGCCGTGGTCTGGCCGGATATTTTCGCCGCGAACCGCTCCACAGTCATGTCGGCCCGGTTTCTCGTGGTTCACGGTCGACTCCAGCGGGCCGGCGAGGTGATCCACGTGGTGGCGGAACGGTTCACGGACCTTTCGGAGCGCCTGGGCGAAATGCTGATCCCCAGCCGGGATTTCCATTAAGCATTTCTCCTCCCCCACCAACGTGGGGGAGGATAAGCTACCCCGCCCCCGGAAATTTCTTGCCGTCGGCGGCCAGGGTTTCGAGGAGGGCGGCGGGTTTGTAGGCGTCGCCCATGGTCGCTTCGAATTCCTTCATCTTTTCGAGGATCTTCGGAAGGCCGACCTGGCCGCCCCAGAACATGGGGCCGCCGCGATAGACGGGCCAGCCATAGCCGTTCTGCCAGACCAC
The DNA here is from genome assembly GCA_003136615.1 of Caulobacteraceae bacterium. Classification (GTDB taxonomy): domain Bacteria; phylum Pseudomonadota; class Alphaproteobacteria; order Caulobacterales; family Caulobacteraceae; genus Acaudatibacter. The sequence continues at coordinate 13,548 of PLFA01000053.1, forward strand.
ATCGATGTCGGAGGCGCGGATCGCCTTACCCTCTTCGAGGATCTTCGCCCCCTCATTGACCATGGGATAGAGGCAGCGCTCGAGGATCTCCTCATCGGAGATCGTGCGGGGATTGACGCCGGATTTGGCGACGAAATCGCGGATCACCTGCTCGGTGACGGGTGAGGGGTGGGCCACGCGGTTCTCGTCATAGTCATAATAGCCCGCGCCGGTCTTCTGGCCGCGGCGATCCATTTCGCAGAGCACGTCGCGGATGGTTTCGCCCTTGGACGCCTCCTTGACCCAGCCGATATCCAGACCCGCCAGATCGCTCATGGCGAAGGGGCCCATGGGGAAGCCGAAGTCATAGAGCACCCTGTCGATATCCCAGGGCATGGCGCCCTCGAAGATCAGCTTCTGGGCCTCGCGCTGCCGGGCGCTGAGGATCCGGTTGCCGACAAAGCCCGGGCAGACCCCCACCAGGACCCCGATCTTGCCGATCTTGCGGGCCAGCTTCATGGCCGTGGCGATGACGGGCTTGGCCGTATGGTCGGCCCGAACGATCTCCAGCAGCTTCATCACATTGGCCGGCGAGAAGAAGTGCAGGCCGATGACGGCTTCGGGGCGCATGGTCGCCGCGGCGATCTCGTCGATATTGAGATAGGAGGTGTTGGTGGCGAGGATCGCGCCCGGCTTGCAGATGGCGTCGAGCTTTCCAAATAGCTCCTTCTTGATATCCATGCGCTCAAAGACCGCCTCGATCACCAGATCGACGCTGGCCAGGTCCTCTAGCGCGAGGGAGCCCGTGATCAGGCCCGTGCGGGCCTCCACATCGGCCGTCGAAATGCCGCCGCGCGCGGCGGTGCGCTCATAGTTCTTGCGGATGGTCGCGACGCCGCGCTCCAGGGCCTCGGCCTTGACCTCCACGAGGGTCACAGGAATGCCNNGCCGCCCATGGTGCCCGCGCCCACAATGCCGACGCTTTTGACATCAATGAGGGGCGTATCGTCGGGCACATCGGGAATCTTGTTGGCTTGGCGCTCTGCGAAGAAGCTGTAGCGCTGAGCGGCGCTCTGGGGCCCGGTCATCAGCTCCATGAACAGGCGCCGTTCGGTCTTGATCCCCTCGTCGAAGGGCTCGTTCACCGCCGCCTCAATGCAGCGGATATTATATTCCGGCGCCAGAAAGCCCCGAAACTTGCGGGCGTTGGCTTTTCGGAAATCGGCAAAGATTTCGGGATGGCCGCGCGCGGCCTCGACCTTGTCGTTGAGATCCCGCACTTTTTTCAGCGGACGCCCTTCGGCGATCACTTTTCGCGCGAAGGCGAGGGCGCCCTCGCGAAGTTTGCCCTCCTCCACGAGCTCATCCACCAGACCCATGGCGAGGCATTCCTTGGCCGGCACGTGCTGGCCTGAGGTTACCATTTCGACGGCCTTTTGCGCGCCGACGATGCGCGGAAGACGCTGGGTGCCCCCGGCGCCCGGGAGGAGCCCCAGATTGACCTCGGGGAGTCCGCAACGGGCGGAGGGGACGGCGACGCGATAATGACAGGTGAGGGCGACCTCCAGGCCCCCGCCCAGCGCCGTGCCGTGGATGGCCGCGACGACGGGCTTGGATGCCCCCTCGATGGCGGCCTGAACCTCGAAGAGGCTAGCGCCCTTCTGCGCCCCGCCAAATTCGGTGATATCCGCGCCAGCGATAAAGGTGCGGCCCTCGCAGATGATAACCATGGCCTTTGCGACCGGATCGTCCATGGCCGCCTTC
>PLFA01000041.1 GCA_003136615.1 Caulobacteraceae bacterium
GATTGCGAGGAAATCTCGGTGAGGTGTCTCGCGGCGGGGTAAACTGAACATGCCTGGACATCGCGCGGCGGCGGCGCCTGGCGAACCACCCGACCGGTCCAAGCCCATTGTCTCTGGCCTTTGGATCTTCGTTTCAAACACGCGGCTGGGCTGGAGGCGCGCCTTAACCGAGGGCGTCGACCATCAGGATGTGATGGCGAAGATCGCCGCGGAAAGCGGTTGGTCGCCGCGTTACGCGTTCATGATTCTGATGTCGGCCGGCATTGCCGTNNCGTATTGGCCGGCGGACCTGCATTTCGTCGGCAAGGACATCATCCGCTTTCACGCGGTGTACTGGCCGGCCTTCCTGATGTCGGCCGGCATTGCCGTGCTTGGCCTTTTAATCTCATCGCCCGCCGTGGTGATCGGCGCCATGCTGATCTCGCCGCTCATGGACCCGATCCTGGGTTTCGGGTTCTCACTGGCGACCTTCGATTTCGCCGAGATGCGGCGGTCGCTGGCGGCGCTTGTCGCGGGGTCGGTTCTGGCGATCGCCTTCACCTGGCTGATCGTTGCGCTCTCCCCGCTTAAGGAAGCCACCTCGGAAATCCTATCTCGCACGCGGCCAAACCTCTTTGACTTGCTGATCGCGCTCTTCGCGGCTTTGGCGGGCGCCTATGCGATTATCAAGGGGCGTGGGGGAACCATCGTTGGCGTGGCGATCGCGACCGCACTCATGCCGCCCCTCGCGGTCGTTGGCTACGGCGTAGCGACCTGGAACGCGCCGGTATTTGGCGGCGCGCTGGCGCTGTTCGTCACCAACTTCGTCACGATATCCCTGGCGGCGACGGTGATGGCCCGCCTCCATGGCTTTGGTCGGTCACTGTCCCGCCATCAGGGATGGATCGAAACCCTCATGCTCATCGCCGTCTTCGTCGCGCTGGCGGTCCCGCTTGGAATATCGCTGCGCAAAATCGCCGAGGAGGCGGTGACGGTCGCCGACGTCCGGAGCTATCTCTCTCACCGATTCGGAGTGGCGTCTCGCGTGACTCAGCTCGTCGTCGATGTTGACGCCAAGCCCCTCGCGGTCCGCGCGGTGATCGTGGCGCCACGCGCCAAGGTGGCGAGCAACAGCGTTCTTCGCGCGGGGCTCCAAAAGCGGCTGGGGCGCCCGGTTGCGCTCCAGGTCGATCAGGTCGTGCTCGCGGAGAATTCGAACAGTCTGGAGGCGCAGCGCGCGGATCTGCAGGCGTCGAGCAAATCGGCGTTGGCCGCCAAGGCCGCCGATGATCGCGTCGCCCTGGCGGTGGCCATGGCCGCGGGCGTTTCCGCCGATCAGGTCACGGTGGACAACGATCAAAAGCGCGCGACGGCGGTGGCGGTCGCCGAGCCGGGCGCCGACCTCGAAACCTATCAGGCCCTTGAGAGTCGCGCCGCCGCCACCGCGCCGGACTGGCGGATGATCATTACGCCCCCGATGCAGCCGCTCCCCTTGATCCGGTTCACCTCTGGATCGGACGCGCTTGATCAGGCGTCACGTGAGGCGGTTCTCACCTCGGCATGGGCGTCGAAACGCTGGAACAGTCCAGCCCTAGCCGTCCCAGGCCTGCCGCGAGCGCCGGCAGGCGCGCCAAGGTATCCGTCTCTCGCGCAACGGCGCGCGCTTGCCATCGCTGTACTGTTGCGGAGCCAAGGCGTGAAACCCCTCTCAGCCCCATCGGCAGGTTTGGCCTTTCGACTATCACTTGCCGTGTCCGGGACCGGGCCGTGAGCGCCAACATGCCAGCGGCGCCGTTTGCCACATCCGTGGCGGTATAGGTCTTGATCGCCTCTCATACGCACCACCTCGTAAAGGGTCAGCTAGGCGTGTTCGGCAACTCCGATGATAGGGCGTCCAAGCTGTAGGTAACGCTGATTGAGCGGCCATCGCGCTCGGGATCATTCAGGAGGATCGTGGATCGGCCATTGCGCCAATAGGCCTTGAGATGAGGCGTTTCAAAGCTTTGGTCGATCTTGATCGCGTCACGAACGATGCTCACGGGCGGGCCAAACCGCCCGTCCAGACGCGCCCTGACGCGATCATAGGCGTCGATGGATGTGAGAAACCTGATTCTGGCCAAGCGCCCGCCGACGAATTCATAGGTGATGCCGTGGGCGATCTGATGGCCGCCCAAGCGCACGGGCCGCGCGGCGCATATGGTGGCGCTCAAGGCCCCTTTGACGGGCTGGCAACTCCCCGCTCGTTCGGCTCCGCGCCGCCAATCGGCCAGGGTTTCCCCTAGCGACGCGTCCTCGAAACCAAACGTCGCGGCAGGTCTCGCGGGTGGCGCCGCGACTGGTGGAGGGGCGGGATCAAGAAGCATGTTCTGGCTCTCCAGCGGCGCGGGCCTTAGCCGCCATTGGTCCCGTCGTCGTCTCGCGGCTCCATCTCGCGGGCCAGGGTCTCCTCGTCCGGTCGGACCCCCGCCGTCGCCTGAAGCGTCTCGGCGCCTCCGCCCCTCCGCACGCTCAGAATCAAGCGCGCACCCGGCTCGGAAAAGGCGACGATGCGGGTGATGTCGTGCGGTGAATGGACTGGCTCCCCGTTGATCGCCACCAGAACATCGCCGTTCTTGAGGCCCGCCTTTTGAGCTGGACCACCGGGGGTCACCGCATCGATGATGGCCCCGTCCTCGGCGGTCATGCCCAGGCTCTGGGCGAGGTCGGGACTGATCTGCTGCACCGTGGCGCCAAGATAGCCATGGTTGACGTGGCCGTGGGCGATGAGTTGGCGTGAGATACTGGAGGCGACGCCAGCGGGAATATCAAAACCTATGCCGACCGAACCGCCGCTCGGGGTGAAAATCGCCGTGTTGACCCCGACCACGCGCCCCTCTGTGTCGAAGGTCGGTCCGCCGGAATTGCCCCGATTAATCGGCGCATCGATCTGCATGTAATCCAGCAGCGGACTGTCAGCGACGTTCTCACGTCTCAGGGCCGATACGATCCCCGCCGTCGCCGTTCCGGCGAGGCCGAAGGGATTGCCCACGGCCACCACCCAGTCGCCAACCCGGGGTTTGGCGGCATTCTCAAAGCTTACGAACGGAAAGGGTCCGCCCATTACCTTGACGACGGCCAAGTCGGTAGCGGGATCACGCCCGACCAGACGGGCGGTGTAGGTCTTGCCGTCGTTCATGTGGACCGTGATTTTATCAGCATCCTCAACCACGTGATTGTTGGTGAGGATGTAGCCGTCGCCTGAGATGAAGAAGCCCGAACCCGCGGCGTGAATCTTGGGAAGGGGTTGGCCGTCGGGCTCGCCCCGCCCAGGCGGAAATCCGCCGCCGAAGAATTGTTGGAAAGGCGCGCCAAAGAAGAAGGGCATGGCCTGGCCTTGGGAGTCGTCGCCACCCTGGTTCAGGGCCACCTGCCGGGGTGTCGCATGGCCAACGATCTCAATCGATACGACCGCGGGCGCAACCTTTTGAACAATGGGTGCGAATGAGAGGGGCGCGCCAGCGGGGGCCGCATTGGTCGGGGCGGGATTAACGACCTCGGTTGGGCGCCCCTGGCCCCAAGCGACGGCGGCCCCCAAGACCACAACACTAACCGCACAAGCGGACGTCAGCAGCCGAACTTTGGATTTGGACATCGACCTTCACTCCTCAAGTGACTCATCAAGATGCGACGGCTCGATTTTTTGCCCTGAAAAACGGGGAGTTTTGGGGCGACCCTGAGGCGACTATGTGACTGTGAGTTTTGAAAGTTGATGTCAGCGCTCTGTCACAGGCGATGTCGGCGGGCCCGCTGAGCCTACCTAGAAACGGGCGCCGTTTCTGGTCAGCACAAAAACCCCTCGGTATGCTTGGCGCATCATCGCCGAGAGCGACGAGAACATTTTAAGTGAAAAATAACACGCGAGGGGGCTTCTGATCGCGCTCAAAAAAGAGAGTTTACCCTCAAAATTTTGACCGCCTCGCTTCTGTTTCTTCCAGCGCTCTCACCAACTCCAGCAGCCGCGCCATGCCCTCATCCCGCAGCCCTTCGGCCCGCAGATGGGCCACCAGATCGCGCAGATAGTCGATATTGGCGCCGGAAAGACCGCACGCGCCGGCGATGAGACGCGCCTGGGCCTGCAGGCTTAGCGCGCCGGCCCATTGGGGGTGGTGAGTGTCGGAGAGATAGGTCACCGCATGGACGGGGCCTCGACCGATCAGGCGTAGCCGGACCAGGGCCTCCACATAGGTTTCCGTGGGTTGCTCACGCTCTTGCAGATAGGCGCGCACCTCGGGCCAGTCCCGTGGCGCGATGCGATAGGCGACGCCGCGCACCGAGCCCCCGGGGGCGAGGCCCAGAACGAGCCCTGGCCGCCGCGGCGTGCCCCGATGGTGGACGGAATAGATGCAGAAGGCCCGGCGGCGGCCATGGAGTATGGCGGGCGCGCGCTCTACAAACGCAAAGCCCGGACGCCACATGAGCGAGCCATAGCCGAACACCCAATGCTCGCCCCCCGCCTCATCCTCCGCCATCACAGCGCGACTCTCATCCATTGACCGCGCCCGATACCCCATCTGGGGCCCCACCGCGACGTCTGGGCCCGCGACGCCTGGGGCTCTATGCGCCCTATGTTCTGCTCCTCCTGCTTATGGCCGTGGTGGCCACCGACTGGAAGATGACCCGATCCGCTATTCTGGCGCGCCTGAACGCCGCGCGGAGGCCGGACGCACATCGGGGCTGGACCGTCAGCTATGATGCGGCGCGGCTGAATGGCTTTCCCTTTCGCCTGGATCTGGATCTCACCAACGCCCGACTGTCAGAGCCCTCGGGCTGGGCGGTCCTGGCGCCGAGCCTGAAAACCGAAGCCTATCTCTTCGCCCCCGCCCACTGGGTGGCCGTGGCGCCGGATGGGGTGGTTGTCACGCGCCGGGACGCCGGGCCACTGATCGTCAAGGGCAAGGCGCTTCGGGCGAGCCTTTCCGGCGCTGGCGGCCATCCGCCGCGCCTTTCGGTGGAGGGGCTGAACCTCACCTTCGCCACGCCGCCGGGCGCACGGCCCTTCGCCCTGACAAGCGCCAAGGCCTTTCACCTGCACACCCGCGCGGGGCCTAACGACCAAGGGGCGATCTATCTGGGCGTCGAGGGCGGCGGGGCGGGAGCGCCCGGGACTTTGGGCCTGATCGCGGCGGGTGGCCCGGTGACGTTCACACTGGATGGGGTCTTTTCCCATGCCGGCGCCATGACAGGCGCCGATTGGCCATCGCGCCTAAAGGCTTGGACGCGGGCGGGAGGGTCCCTGAGCGTGAAACGGCTGGAGCTGACGGCGGGCAAGGCCGCCATCGTGGCGAAGGCCGGGGACCTTGGGATCGGCCCCGATGGCCGACTGACGGGGGACCTCTCGGTCGGCGCCGCCCAGACCCCGCGCATCCTTGGCGTCATGGCCGCGCGCGGCGCGCTGAGCCCCGAAGTCGCCCGGGCTGGGGGCGCCATCGCCCTGGCGCGCACAGGGAGCGCGACCCTGCCGCTGGACTTCGAAGCCGGCCGCGTCACCCTGGGTCCGGTGGCGCTTGGCCCCTCGCCACGATTGTTTTGACGGGCCCGGCCTATTGACACATCCGGGCTTGCGCGGGTCTTGGGGGCGTCATGAACGCACCGACGTCCTTTCCCCCTGAACCTGACGCGCCAGGACGCCCGACGCCGCGCCCGGGCATTCTGGGTATAGCGCCCTATACGCCGGGCAAGGCGACGATCCCGGGGATCGCGGCGCCGATCAAGCTTTCGGCCAATGAGAACCTGCTGGGCTCCAGCCCCCTGGCCAAGGAGGCCTTCAAGGCCGCGGCGGAGGACCTGGCCCTCTATCCCGATGGCCGGGGCGGCGCTTTGCGCGCGACCCTGGCGGACCACTATAGAATCGAGCCCGAGCGGATCATCCTGGGGTGTGGCACGGATGAAGTCTTCGCCATGTTGAGCCAGGCCTATCTCGGCGCCGGCGATAACATTGTGCAGGGCGAATATGGCTTTGGCGCCTACGCCATCGCCGCGAGGGCCAATGAGGCGGAGGTCCGCTTCGCCCCCGAGCGCCATTTCCGCATCGATGTGGACGCTATGCTCGCCCAAGTGGACGACCGCACCCGCCTGATGTTCATCGCCAATCCGGCCAATCCCACGGGCACTTTCGTCTCCGCCCAGGAGATCGCCCGCCTGCACGCGGCGCTGCCGCCACATGTCATTCTGGTCCTCGACGGGGCCTATTCCGAATACTGTCTGGAACCCGATTTCTCCGATGGTCTGGATCTGGCCAGGAGCGCCTCCAACATCGTGGTCACGCACACCTTCTCCAAGCTGCATGGCCTGGCCTCCCTGCGCCTGGGCTGGGGCTATGCGCCGCTGGAGGTCGCCGAGGCGGTGGAGCGCATCCGTCTGCCCTTCAACACCTCCATCGCCGGCCAGGCGGCCGCCATCGCCGCCCTGGGAGACACCGATTTCCAGGCGCGCACCCTGGATCTCACCGAAACCTGGCGGCCCTGGCTGATCCAGCAGCTGGCCGGGATCGGCCTGGATGTCGTGCCCTCCAGCGCGAATTTCGTTCTGGCGGGTTTTCCCACGGACGGCGCGCGCACGGCCCAGGCGGCCGAGGCCTTCCTTGCCGCCCGAGGCCTCCTGGTTCGCGGCGTGGCCGGATATGGCCTGCCCGATCACCTGCGCATCACCGTGGGCCTCGAAGCCCACAACCGCGCCGTGATCGAGGCCCTGAGTGAGTTCATGGGCGACGTCGTGAGAGCCGACCGCCCCTCATGAGCGGAGATAATCTGGCGCCGGCGCGCATTCCGGCGCCGCTCTATGATCGCCTGGCCGTGATCGGCTGCGGCATGATCGGCTCGTCCGTGGCCAGGGCCGCACGCGCCCGCGGCGCGGTGCGGGAAATCGCCGTCTTCGATCTCGACATGGCCGTCCGCGCCCGGGCCGAGGCCCTGGGCTTCGCCAATGAGGTGGCGGCCAGCATGGCCGATGCGGTGCGTGGCGCCGATCTCGTGGTCTTCGCCGCCCCACCGCTCTCCATCGCCCCGGCCGCCCTCGCCGTCGGGGAATATCTTGAGCCGGGCGCCACCCTGACGGATGTCGGCTCGGTCAAGACAGCCGTCGCCGAAGGCCTGGCGCAACTTGAGCGGCCAGACGTCTTCGTCATTCCAGGCCATCCCATCGCCGGCGCGGAAACTTCGGGGCCCGATGCGGGGCGCGCGAACCTCTTCCAGGGGCGCTGGACGATCCTTACCCCCCAGGCGCGCGATGATGCTGGCTATGCCCGGGCGCTCGGCCGCCTCACCGCCTTCTGGGAGACCTTGGGCGCCAACGTGGAATTGATGGACGCCCGCCACCACGACCTGGTCCTGGCCGTCACCTCGCACATTCCCCATCTCATCGCCTATAATATCGTCGGCACGGCCGCGGACCTGGAGACCGTGACCCGCGGCGAGGTGATCAAATATTCCGCCGGCGGCTTTCGCGACTTCACCCGCATCGCCGCCTCCGATCCGGTGATGTGGCGGGACGTGTTCCTGGCCAATAAGGACGCGGTTCTGGAGATCCTCGGACGCTTCACGGAAGACCTGCAGGCGCTCTCCCGTGCCATCCGCTGGGGCGAGGGCGAAAAACTGCAGGCCCTGTTCACCCGCACGCGGGAAATCCGCCGGGGCGTCATCGACGCGGGCCAGGAAACGCGAGAGCCGAACTTCGGCCGGGAAGAGGGCGGCTAGGCCGAAGCAGCGGTCGCGGTTTTGGGTTGGATCATGGCCAGCCAGATACAGAGCGCGATGGCCGGGACGCCGATGGCGGCGGCGTAGAGGTAATAGAGGCCAAAGGCTTCGATCTGGGTCCGGCCCTGGGAAAGGCTGTCCACCAAGACGCCCGAAAACCCCTTCAAGGTCTTGCCGGCCCAGGTCAGCGCCGAGGTCATCAGGGCATATTGGGTCGCGGTGTAACCGAGGCTCGTGAGGCTCGACATATAGGTCACCAGGGCCACGCCGGAGAATCCGATGGCCACGGAATCCGCGGTCATGATCGTGGCGAAGGCCGACAGCTTCGCCGGCCCCAGGGTCAGAAGCGCATAGTCCCCGCCATGCGCCGCCAGGAGGGCGAAGGCCGCGATAGCCAGGGGCTGGAGAATGGCGCCCACAATGAGGGCGCGCATGGCCCCGAAGCGCAGGCAGAAAAGGCCGCCCAGGCTGATGCCGACCAGGGAACCGGCCAGGCCCACCGTGGCGCGCACGGCGACGATGGTGGGCTTGTCGATGCTGAGCGTCTTATAGAAGGGCAGAGACAGGGGGCCGCGCATGTAATCACAGAGGTGGTAGAGCGTGATCGTCCCCAGCATCAGGACCCCCATGGCGAGGCCGTGGTCGCGGAAGAAAACGATGAAAGGTCCGACGATGGCGTCGGCCAAGGCCTGGAAGGGGTTGCGAAGGGCGTCACGGGTCTTGGCCTGAAGAACGGCGTCCGCCTGCTTCGGCTCGCGCGCGAAGAGGGCCGCGACAATGCCGACCGCCATCAGCGCCCCATAGATTGCGTAGGATAGCGGCCATCCAATGGCCGTGGCGAGGAGCAGGATCACCGCTTCGGTCGCAACCAGAGCGGCGCGATAGCCCAGACTATAGGTCGCGGTGAGAAGACCCAGCTCATCGGCATCGGCGGCGATCTCGATCCGCCACGCGTCGATCACGGTGTCCTGAGCCGCCGCCGATATGCCGGTGAGCAGGCCGAACCCGACCAGACCCGCCAGATGGGTTCTGGGGTCATTGGCCGCCATGCCGATCAGGCCCGCGCCCACCCCGATCTGGGTGAGGATCATCCAGCCCCGTCGCCGGCCCAGCCTTGCCAGGAGCGGCGGCGGAATTCGGTCGGCGACGGCGCCCCAGAGGAACTTGATGGAATAGGTAAGGCCGATCCAGGACAGAAATCCGATGATCGACAGCTTAATGCCATAGTCGCCCAGCCACCCGCCGAGCGTATTTCCAATAAGCATGAAGGGGAGGCCCGAGGCGAAACCCAGGACCAGCATGACGCGCACCTTGGGCCGCGCGAGCGCGGTCAGAACCTCCCGGACGCGGCGTCGAGGCGTCGAAGCTGACGGGGCGCTTGTGAGTGTGGGCGTCTTCATTGGAAGAACCCTGGGGCGCGTCGTCCGTCCCGTCCAGCGGCGAGGCCACTGTCCGCGCGCTTAGAGCCAAGCGGCCAGGGTTTTGAGCCTTGCGCCATAGGTGTGCTCGGCGAGAACGCGCCGGCGACCCCGGGCGCCCAGGGCGGCGGCCTCGTCGGGGGCGGCAAGGAGCCGGGCATGATGGGCGTTCAGTTCATCCAGATCGCGCCAGACGAGAACCTCGGCGCCCGGATCGAAACAGCGTTCCAGATCCGGCTGGTCGTCGGTAATCAGGGCGGCGCCGGCCAGAAGCGGATCGAAATTCCGCTGGTTGAGTCCTGAGAGGACATTTAGCTCATTGCGGATGTTCAGCGCCGCCAGATGGCGTCCATAGACCCCGCGCAGAGCCTGGGGCGCGAGGCGCCGGGGATGGATCTGGTGATGGGGGCCCTCCGCGACGGTCCAGCCTGGGCCATGCAGGGTGATGGGGGCGTTGAGGGCGAGCGCCACGGCGCGCCGATGGGGCGTAGGGTTTCCCACAAAGACCATGCGGCCCTCCCGACTCTCAGCGGGAGGCCAGTCGCCGGCGGGGTTGGCGGCATGGGGCAGATAGATCGCCGCGCTGGAAAACTTGGAGGCTTCATGCTGGGCGAGGAGGGCCGAGTCCGCATAGCCCACCCCGTCATAATGCCCGGCCAGGGCGCGGGCGCTCTCATCAAAACGGTCGCCCACCCAGCCGATCAGCGGCGCGCGCCCAGGCAGGCTGGCGATCGCCTCCAGGATCGGCGCGGGAACGTGGAACGCGCCCAGGGCGAGGATAAGATCAGGCGCCTGGCGGATGATCCGACGGCGCAGGCGCGCGGCGATGGGGCCCGCCAAGGCGGCCTCCAGGGGCGCGGCGAGCCAGGGCCGGCGGACCAGACCCATCGCCACCTCGTGGCCCTCGCCGGCGAAAGCGGCGGCGGCATCTTCCAGCCAATGGGTGATGCTGGCGCCCTTCCCCAGCAGGAAGATCTTCATGGCGCCATAGGCGGGCGAGCCGTTCTCCTAGGCCAAGGCTTCGGAGAACAGGCCCACGCTCCCTGAGGGCTCAGGCTACCTTTACCCGGGCGGCGGCTTCGGGCAGATCGCCGCCGAAGGCGCGCTGATAGAATTCCGCCACCGTGGCGCGCTCCAGCTCATCGCACTTGTTGAGGAAGGTCACGCGGAAGGCCAGGGCGAGGTCGCCGGCGAAAATCTCGGCATTCTGCGCCCAGGTGATCACCGTGCGCGGGCTCATGACCGTGGAGATATCGCCGTTCATGAAGGCGTTGCGGCTCATATCCGCCACCCGCACCATGGCCGCCACCTGACGGCGACCCTCGGCGGTCTTGGCGTAGTTTGGGACCTTGGCGAGCACGATCTCCGCCTCCACGTCATGGGCCAGATAGTTCAGCGTGGTGACGATGGACCAGCGGTCCATCTGGCCCTGATTGATCTGCTGAGTGCCGTGGTAGAGGCCCGTGGTGTCGCCCAGACCAATGGTGTTGGTGGTGGAGAACAGTCGAAAATAGGGGTTGGGCCGGATCACCCGGTTCTGATCGAGCAGCGTCAGCCGGCCCTGGGCCTCCAGAACGCGCTGGATCACGAACATCACGTCCGGCCGGCCGGCGTCATATTCGTCGAACACCAGGGCCATGGGCCGCTGTAGGCACCAGGGCAGCATGCCCTCGCGAAATTCGGTGATCTGCTTGCCGTCCTTCAAGACGATGGCGTCCTTGCCGACCAGGTCGATGCGGCTCACATGGCTGTCCAGATTGACCCGGATCATCGGCCAGTTCAGCCGCGCGGCGATCTGCTCGATGTGGGTGGACTTGCCCGTGCCGTGATAGCCCTGGACCATCACCCGGCGGTCGAAGGCGAAGCCGGCGCAGATCGCCAAAGTCGTCTGGGGATCAAAGCGATAGGCCGGATCAAGGTCGGGCACATGGCTGTCGCGCGTCGCGAAAGCCGGAACCTTCATCTCCGAATCCACGCCAAAGACCTCGCGGATGGACACCTCATGGTCGGGGGCCAGGGCGAGCAATTCGTCTTGAGCGGGGGTCTCGGTGAGGCTGGACATGACGGGCTGTTCCCTAACGCGCCGCCCCATAAGACGCAAATGGGCCGAGGCAGATGCGGCGACGGCGGCGCCTAAACGAGCTTGGCCTTTTGGAGCGTCTTATAGGCGCGAAGGACGCGTTGCAGACGACTTTCGGCGGAGCGGTCTCCGCCATTGGCGTCGGGGTGACAGAGCTTCACCAGCTCCAGATACCGCACGCGAATGGCCGGACCATCGGCGGTATGGTCAAGGTCGAGGTCGAGAAGGGCGGCTAGCTCCATCTTGCCCAGGCGCGAATCCGGCGCGGGGGCCGTTCCGGTCTTGCGCGCCTTTTCGGTGAAGAGGCCCATGGGGTCGCTGAAGGTCCCGCGGGCGGCGGCGGCCTCGCGATTGCGGGCCCCAGCCTTGAACGACCAGGTGGGGCGCCCGCCCGTGACCAGCTCCTCGGCGATCCGGTCGGTCACTTCCGATTCCGAGAGGCCGGCGAAGAAGTTCCAGTTGCGATTATATTCCGCCGCATGGGCCTGACAGAACCAATAGTGCTCGCCCGAGAGATCACGGGACTTGGGCGCGCGGGTGGCGGCGAGGGCGCGGCAACCGGCGTGATCGCAGGTGCGGTCCGACGCCGGCGGCGCGCGCGGACCCTTAGGCCCCGGCTCCTCGGCCTTGGGCGGCTTCACGCGGATGTCCACAAAGCGTGGCTTGTAACTGAAAGCACCCGGCATGGCGCAGATTAGGGGGACAGCGCGGCGCAGTTCAAGAATTGACAGCGCACAATCGCCGGGCCTTGATCAAACAATGGGAAAAATCGCCGATGCGATGCGTGAAACCCTCAATACGCGCCTCGCCCCCACCCGTCTGGACATCGTTGATGAGTCAGATCGCCATTCCGGTCATTCCGGCGCACGAGAGGGCGGGGAAAGCCATTTCGTCGTGACCATAGAGTCCGCGGCCTTCGAAGGCCTTAAGGCTGTGGCCCGCCAGAGGCTGGTCTATGGTCTCCTGGACGCCCAACTCAAAGGCCCCGTCCACGCTTTGTCGCTTCGCCTGCGCGCGCCAGGAGAGGCTTAAGCGGACTCAGGCCATCGCCAAAGCTTCGGCCAGGACGCGGGGCAACTCGGCGGCGCGATAGGGCTTGCGCAGCACCGGGGAGCCCTGATCGGAGGCTCTCAGGCCCGTCTCGCCATAGCCCGTACAGAAGACGATCGGCACGCCCCGGGCGCGCAGGGCGTCGACGATGGGATAGGCGGGTTCGCCATCGAGATTGAGGTCAAGCACGGCCACGTCGATGGGGGCCGTCGTCGCCACGAAGTCCAGGGCCTCGCCGACGGCGTGGATCGGCCCCAGCACCTCGCACCCGAGATCGGCGAGCATGGTCTGAACGAACATGGCGATGAGGGACTCATCCTCCACCACCAGAACCCGCCGTCCCCGCATCTCGTTCGCACCGCTCATGTGTGAGAGACTAACCTCAGCCGCGCGCCGGGAGAACCCGCCAAAGCCAAGGTATGGAGCGGCAAAAGGTCACCCCACTTTGGATCCCTCGATGGCCTGACTGATTCTCAGGGCGGTGATCTGGTTGCGCTGACGACGCAGAACCTGAAACCGGTGGCCGTGGAAGAGGAACCTCTGGCCGGGCTCGGGAATGGCCCGGGCTTCGTGGATGACAAGGCCCGCCACTGTCACGGCGTTCTCGTCGGGCAGATCCCAATCCATCGCGCGGTTCAGGTCGCGGATGGTCACATCCCCGTCCACATGGACCGAGCCATCCGCCTGGCGGCGCACGCCCTGCACCGCCTCGTCATATTCATCATCGATCTCGCCGACGATCTCCTCGAGGATGTCCTCCAGAGCCACCAGGCCTTCCAGTGCGCCATATTCATCCACCACCAGAGCAAAATGGGTGCGGCGTTTCAGGAAGGCGTTGAGCTGATCCTTGAGATTGGTGGTCTCGGGAATGAACCAGGGGGGGCGCACAATGGCGGAAATGTCGATCCGCTCCACGGCCCCGCCGGCGTCGGCCAGGGCCCGCAGCAGATCCTTGGCGTGCAGCACGCCGACGATGTTTTCCGCCTCGCCCCGATAGAGCGGCAGTCGGGAGTGTTCGGCCTCCAGGGCCTTGGCCACGAGATCACGTGGCGGCAGGTCGGCGTCGATCATGGATATCGACTTACGGTGCACCATGATCTCCGAGACGGTCATGTCCGAGAGGTCGAGCACACCACCCAACATCCGCCGCTCGCGGCTCTCGAAGGCGCCTTCGGAATGGTGCAGGTTCACCGCCCCGCGTATTTCCTCCCGCGCCGCCAGCAAATCCGTCCCGGGCGCCAGGTTGACGCCGAACAGGCGAAGCGTGGCCCGCACGACGATCTGCACCCCTTCGGTGACAGGGCCCAGCACGCGCACCACCCCCAGGATCGGGCCCGATAGCGACCGGGCCACATCATCGGCGCGCAATATGGCCAGGGTCTTGGGCAAAACTTCCACATAGACCACCACCAGGACGGTCATTACCGCTGTCGCCACGGCGACGCCCCTCGCGCCCGGGATCAGCCGGGTGATGATCAGGGTGGCGAGGACGGAGCTCAAAATATTGAGGGCGTTATAGGCGATGAGGATCGTGCCGATCATGCGCTCCTGATTGGCCAGCAGGCGATTGACCCGGGTGGCCCCCGGGTCGCCCTCGCGCTCAAGCTGATGCATGCGTCCGCGGCTCGCCCGGGTCAGGGCCGTCTCGGCGGCGGAAAAGATGGCCGACACACCGAGCAGGACGAGAATGGCCAGGGCCCATGCCCAGACCGTGATCATGGCGCGGCGCCTTCAGTGACCAGGAAATCGTGGAGGTCGCCCGGGTCCACGCCCTTGGCGACGAAGGCTTCACCGATCGCCCGGGCCAGGATGAAGGTCAGGGCGCCGCCCTCCGCTTTCTTGTCCTGTCGCATGGCGCTGATGAGGGCGTCGGCGCCAAACGGGCCGCCGGAGAGGTCATCAAGTCGGGTGGGAAGGCCCGCGGCCGCCAGGGCGCACACGGCGCGCTCGGCATCCTGACCCGGACAGAGACCCAGAGCGCGCGAGAACCGGAAGGCCAGGGCGCAGCCGAGCCCCACCGCCTCGCCATGCTTGATCGCATCGCCAAAGCCGGTGAGGGCCTCGACGGCATGGCCAAAGGTGTGGCCGAGATTGAGCAAGGCGCGGGCCCCGGCCTCGCGCTCGTCCTCGGCGACGATCCGGGCTTTCATTTCCACAGACCGGGCCACGGCGTGCATGAGGGCTTCTGGCGCCCCGGCCAAAACCTCAGCCCCATGAGCCTCCAGCCAGTCGAAGAACGCGGCGTCGCCCAGGAGGCCATATTTGATCACCTCGGCATAGCCGCAGACCCGCTCCCGCGCCGGCAGGGTCGCCAGAATATTGAGATCGGCCAGGACCAGGCGCGGCTGGTGGAAGGCGCCGATCAGGTTCTTGCCCTGGCGAACATCGATGGCGGTCTTGCCCCCCACCGAAGAATCCACCTGGGCGAGCAGGGTCGTGGGAATCTGGATGAAATCCATACCCCGTTTGAGGATCGCCGCGGCGAAACCGGTCAAGTCACCAACCACACCCCCGCCAAAAGCGATCACCAGGTCCGAACGCTCAAGACCCAGATCCAGCAGGGCGGAGCAGACATGCTCCAGGCCCGCAAAGGACTTGGCCGCCTCGCCCGGCGGGATGATGATCTCATGAACCGTGAGCCCCGCGCCTTGAAGGGACGCGCGAAGCCGGGCCCCATGCAGGCCCGCCACGGTCTCATCCATGACCACCGCGGCCAGAGACCGCTTAAACAAGGGAACCAGGCGCGAGCCCGCCCCATCGATCAGGCCGGAGCCGATCAGAACCTCATAGGCGCGCCCCTCCAGGGCCACCGGCACGGTGCGGACCAGCACGCTCACGCGGCGGCGCGCGCGGCCAGGGCGTGAAGGATCGCGTCCACCGCCACCTGGTGCGCCGCCTCGCCGGTCTCAATGATGATGTCGGCGGTCTCGAAGTGCGGATAGCGCTCCTGGGCCTGGGCGGCGAGGACGGCGGCCGGATCCTTACCTGCCACAAGGGGGCGATGATCGCGCCTGGCCACCCGGCGGGCCAGGACCTCAAGATCGGCCTTGAGCCAGACCGATACGGCTCTTTCGGCGATCAGGGCGCGGGTGGCGGCATGCGCAAAAGCGCCCCCCCCGGTGGCCAGAACATGGGGCGGCTCGTCCAAGAGGCGCGCGATCACCCGCCGCTCCCCCTCCCGGAAAGCGGTTTCGCCGAGGTGGGTAAAAATCTCGGAAATGGACCGCCCCGCGGCCGTCTCGATTTCCGCGTCGGCGTCCCGGAAGGGCATGCCCAGCGCCAGGGCCAGTCTGCGGCCGATGCTGCTCTTGCCCACGCCCATCAGACCGACAAGGGCGATGGTGCGGCTTGTGGAGGCGCGTTGAAGGGGCATGGCGACAATCAAAGTTACACCAAGCGATGCCAAGACGCCACTTTGGGACGCCATGTGGGGAGCGCCGCTTAAGCCTGTGCTAATCTTGTGAGGCCACACTGAGCCCATCATGAGCGCGTCGGACTGGGCGGAAGCCTTTCTGGAAATGATGGCGGCCGAGCGCGCGGCGGCGACTCACACCCTCACGGCCTACCGACGGGACCTGGCCGACGCCAGGGGGTTCCTCAGCCGTCGCGGAGAGGATTTCAAGACCGCGGGGCCTGCGGATCTCGAGGCCTACGTTGCGGACCTCGCCGCCAGAGGGCTGGCCAGCGCCACGGCGGCGCGGCGGCGCTCAGCTTTGCGACAGTTCTATCGGTTCGTTCTGGATGAGGGCTGGCGCGCCGATGACCCCACCCGCCGTATCGAGGCGCCACGCCGGGGTCGGCCCCTGCCTAAGGTTCTCTCGCGGCGCGAGGTCGAGGCCCTGATCGCCGCCGCCAAGACCAAGGACGGCAAGGCCGGGGCGCGGCTGGAGGCCATGATCGAGCTAATCTACGCCTCGGGCCTGCGGATTTCAGAACTGGTGGCGCTCCCGCTGGCGCCCTTCGCTCACACGCCCAGCCACCTGATGGTCAAGGGCAAAGGCGGCAAGGAACGGCTGGCCCCGCTCAATGAGGCGGCCCGGGCGGCGGTGAGCGCCTATCTCGTCCATCGCCCGGCCTTCCTCCCCATCGGCGTCAAGGCCAGCCCCTGGCTCTTTCCCTCCAGGGGCGCCAGCGGGCGTCTGACGCCCAGACGCTTCGCCCAGCTGCTGGATGAGGCCGCGAGAGACGCGGGGATCGATGCCGCGCGGGTCAGCCCCCACGTCCTGCGCCACGCCTTCGCGACGCATCTGTTGGAGGGCGGGGCCGACCTGCGCATCGTCCAGACCCTGCTCGGCCATGCGGACATCGCCACCACCCAGATCTATACCCATCTGGCCCAAGATCATCTGCGGTCGGTCGTCCAGACCCGGCACCCCTTGGCCCGGAAAGCGTCATGACTATCAGATCACCCCGCGCCTTTTTCGCCCCCCTGGCCGCCGGGGCGCCGCCGCCCTTGCGCGATCTGCCTGAGCGGCTGGAGCGGGTGATCCATTTCATCCCTCCGCACCTGGAGCGGCCCCGCGAGAAGACCCTGGCCGCCGCGGCCGGGATCGACGTCGTCTGCGCCAATCTGGAGGACGCTATTCCCGCCGACGCCAAGACGGCTGCGCGGGAGGGGGCCATCCTTATGGCCTCCCAGGAGGTCTTCGCCTCCGGCCGCTCCCAGCTCTGGGCGCGGATCAATGGCCCGGCGACGCCCTGGCACCTTGATGACGTCATGGGCCTGATGGGGGGATGTGGCGAAGCCCTGACCACGCTCATGATCCCCAAGGTCGAGGGGCCCTGGGACATCCATTATATGGATCAGATGCTGGCCGTTCTGGAGGCGCGCCATGTGCGGCGAACACCGGTCCTCCTCCACGCCATTCTCGAGACCGCCCAGGGGGTGGCCAATGTGGAGGCCATCGCCACGGCCAGCCCGCGCCTGGCGGGGATGAGCCTGGGCCCCGCCGATCTGGCCGCCAGCCGCGCCATGAAGACCACCCGGGTGGGCGGCGGACACCCCGCCTATCGCGTGCTCTCGGACCCGCGCCCCGACGGCGCCGCGCGCGCGAGCGTTCAGCAGGATATCTGGCACTATACCCTGGCGCGCATGGTGGACGCCTGCGCGGCCGTGGGGATCAAGCCCTTCTATGGCCCCTTTGGCGACATCGCCGACGTCGAGGCGTGCGAACAACAGTTTCGCAACGCCTTTCTCCTGGGCTGCGCGGGCGCCTGGAGCCTGCACCCGGACCAGATCTCCATCGCCAAACGGGTCTTCTCCCCCGATCCCGCCGAGGTCGCCTTCGCCCGCCGCATTCTGGAAGCCATGCCGGACGGCGCGGGCGTCGCCATGATCGACGGGCGCATGCAGGACGACGCGACCTGGAAACAGGCGAAGGTGCTCGTGGACCTGGCAAAGACCGTCGTGGCGCGGGAGCCGGAGCGCTCGGCGGAGTATGGGTTTTGACCCCGCTTGCCCGCCATCCCCTTCCCGCCTAGTTTGCGCGCCTTTTTTCGGGCGCTTTCGCGTCTGCCACACAAGCTGACCCATGGCCGCGCATTATCTGGAATTCGAGCGGCCGATCGGCGAGCTGGAAGCCAAAATCGAGGAGCTGTCCAAGCTCTCCGAGGCTGATGGACCGGGCGCCTTTGGGACCGAGATCGAGGCCCTGCGCGCGCGGGCCCGGCAAATGCGCGTCGACGCCTATGCCCATCTGGACGCCTGGCAGAAGACCCAGATCGCCCGTCATCCCCAGCGGCCGCACTTCATTGACTATGTGGGCGGGCTGATCGACGAATTCGTGGAGCTGCGGGGCGACCGCACGTTCGCCGATGACCAGGCGATCATGGGGGGCCTTGGTCGCTTTCGGGGCGCGCCGGTGATGGTGATGGGCCACGAGAAGGGCCACGACACCGCCACCCGCATCAAGCACAATTTCGGCGCCGCCCGGCCCGAGGGCTATCGCAAGGCCATCCGCCTCATGGACCTGGCCGAGCAGTTCGCGCTTCCTGTCATATCCTTCGTGGACACCGGCGGCGCCTATCCGGGGGTCGGCAGCGAGGAGCGCGGGGTGGCAGAGGCCATAGCGAGGTCCACAGAACGTTGTCTGACCCTGGGCGTCCCCATGATCACGGTGATCACCGGCGAGGGCATGAGCGGGGGCGCGATCGGGATCGCCGCGGCCAATCGCGTGCTAATCCTGGAGCACGCCATCTATGCGGTGATCTCGCCCGAGGGTTGCGCCTCGATCCTGCTGCGCGACCGCGCCCTGGCCGAGGGCGCGGCCAAGGCCATGAAGATCACCGCCGAAGACCTGATCGGCATGAAGATCGTCGACCGGATCATCCCCGAGCCCCTGGGCGGCGCCCACAGCGATCCGGCCGGCGCGGTGGCCAAGGTGGGCGATGTCATCGCCGAGGAACTGGCCGCCCTGACGCCTCTGGGCCCCGAAGCCCTGCGCCGCCAACGCGCCGACAGATTTTACGCCATCGGGCGAAACTGAAACCTCGCTGAAGGTTCAGTGCTGGCTTTCGGGCATGCGGACGATAAGGCCGTCCAGCTCGTCGGTGACCTTGATCTGGCAGGAGAGGCGGGAATTGGGTTCCACGTTCTCGGCGAAATCGAGCATGGATTCCTCCATGGCGGTGGGCGTGCCCGTCTTGTCGGCCCAGGCCGGGTCCACATAGACGTGGCAGGTGGCGCAGGCGCAGGCGCCGCCACAGTCGGCGTCGATGCCAGGGATGTTGCTCTTCACCGCCCCTTCCATGACCGAGAGGCCAGCCTTCACGTCCAGAACATGTTCGGCGCCGTTGTGTTCGATGTAGGTAATCTTGGCCATGGGAACCCCCGGTGTCTCCTCAAGGATATGAAACGATGCGTCGCGGCGCCGATCAGGCGGCGACCTCTTTCATGGAAATCGCCGTATCCGCAAGCCTGGAGCGCGAGACGGCCGCGCGCCGGGCGATCAGTTGACGGCCGGCCATGAACTCGGCGGGGGCGTTGACCGCTTCCACCGCCTGGATCCGGTCGCCGGCCAGGTGGAAGATGGCGAACTTGCCGCTGGCCGGATCGCCGCGGAGGACCACATCGTCCACGTCGAAGGGCAGGCCCGCGAACTGATATTTCAGGTCATACTGGTCCGACCAGTTCCAGGTCACCTCCGCCGCCGGGGGCGGGCGCCCGGTGATGGCGCAGGCCGCCTGACGCGCCTGCTCCAAGGCGTTGGCGACGCTCTCCAGGCGGAAAGGGCGACCATAATGGGCCAGATGACGCCAGGTGACGTCACCGATGGCGTAGATGGCGGGATCGGACGTCTGGGCCGCCTCGTCGACGATAATCCCGTCGGCGCAGTCCAGGCCGGCCGCCTGGGCCAGCTCCATATTGGGAATCGCGCCAATGCCCACCAAAGCGGCGTCGCAGGCAATGAGCTCCCCCGATGCCAGGCGCACTCCCGCCACCTTGCCCGCCTCGCCCTCGAACGCCGCGACGCTGGCGCTAAGGACGAAATCGACGCCGCGAGCCCGGTGATAGTTGGTGAAAAAGGTCGAGAGGGTCTCATTGGCGACGCGGGCCAGAATGCGCGGCTCGCGCTCGATCACCACAGCCTCCGCCCCCAGGGCGCGCGCCGAGGCTGAGGCCTCCAAACCAATATAGCCGCCGCCGATCACCGCCAGACGCTTACCCGGTCCCAGGCTCGCCTTCAGGGCCTCGGCGTCCGCCGCCGAGCGCAGAACCAGCACGCCCGACAGAGCGGCGCCTGGAATGGTCAGGGCCCGGGGGCGGGCGCCCGTGGCGAGGATCAGGGTCTCGTAGGCGAGGGTTTCGCCGCTCGCGAGGGTCAGGGTCTTGTCCGGTGGAGAGAGGGAGACGACCTGCACGCCGGTACGCAGCTCCACGCCCGCCTCGGCATAGAAGGTCGCCGGCTTAAGCATGAGCGTTTCGGCGTCGGTCTCACCCTTGAGCCAGGCCTTGGAGAGGGGCGGGCGCTGATAGGGCGCGATAGGCTCCTCGCCGATCAGGATGATGGGGCGCTCATAGCCGAACTGGCGCAGCAGGGCCGCCGCCGTTCCGCCCGCATGTCCCGCCCCCACAATAATGACGCCCGCGTCGTTTTTATTCATCGCGCCTGTCGATGCCGCCAAACGGGAGCGCGGTCAACGTAAGGGGAAGGGCCGGTAGGCCTAAACCACGCGCTCCACCAGCATGCCCTTGATCTCGGCGATGGCCTTGGCGGGATTGAGGCCCTTGGGGCAGACCTGGGCGCAGTTCATGATGGTGTGGCAACGATAGAGCTTGAAGGGGTCTTCCAGGGCGTCCAGGCGCTCGCCGGTGGCTTCGTCACGGCTGTCGACGATCCAGCGCCGCGCCTGGAGCAGGGCGGCGGGGCCCAGATACTTCTCGCCGTTCCACCAATAGCTGGGGCACGANNATGCACTCATAGAGTCCGTCGAGCTTCTCCCGATCCACCTCGGATTGACGCCATTCGCCCTGAGGTTCGGGGGTCGTGGTGTGCAGCCAGGGCTCGATGGAGGCGTACTGGGCATAGAAGAGCGTCATGTCGGGGACCAGATCCTTGATCACCGGCATGTGCGGCAGGGGGGAGATCTGGACCTCCTTGCCGGGAACCTCCTCCCAGCCATGCGTGCAGGCCAGCGTATTGCGCCCGCCGATATTCATGGCGCAGGAGCCGCAGACACCCTCGCGGCAGGAGCGCCGGAAGGCCAGGGTGGAATCCATGGTGTTCTTGATATGCAGCAGAGCGTCCAGGACCATGGGGCCGCAGGCGTCCACATCCACGTCATAGGTATCCCAGGCCGGATTGCCCTCGCCTTCCGGGTCCCAGCGATAGACCTTGAAGGTCTTGACGTTGGTCGCGCCCGACGGCGCCGGATAGTGGCGGCCCTTGCCGACCTTGGAGTTCTTGGGAAGCGTCAGCTCGACCATGGCGGAACCCTCAATAGACCCGCGCCTTGGGCGGGATATAGGCGATGTCGTTGGTCATGGTGTAGCTGTGCACCGGTCGATAATCGATGGTCACCCGGCCGGTGACATCGTCGAACCAAGTCAGGGTGTGCTTCATCCAACCCGCGTCGTCGCGGTCCGGGAAATCCTCCCGCGCATGGGCGCCACGACTTTCCGTGCGGTTGGCCGCGCCGGCGACGGTGACGATGGCCTGACCGATCAGATTGTCGAATTCCAAGGTCTCGACGAGGTCGGTGTTCCAGATCATGCCCCGGTCGGCGATCTTGATCTCGGGGCGCTTGGCGTGGACATCGGCGAGGCGCTTGACGCCCGATTGCAGAGTCTCGCCGGTGCGGAACACAGCCGCGTCTTCCTGGGCGGCCTTCTGCATTTCCAGCCTGAGCGCGGCGGTGGAGATGGAGCCGGCGGCGTGGCGCAGGCGGTCGAAACGCGCCAGATGCGGATCGGTCCAGGCGTCCTGAATCTCGCGCTGAGAGGCGCCGGGCTTCAGGGTTTCGGCACAATGCAGGCCCACGGCGCGGCCGAAGACCACCAGATCGATGAGAGAGTTTGAGCCCAGGCGGTTGGCGCCGTGCACGGAGACGCAGGCCGCCTCGCCCACCGCCATGAGGCCAGGCACAATGGCGTCCGGGTCCTCGCCGTTAACCGTCACCACCTCGCCGTGGAAGTTCGTGGGGATGCCGCCCATGTTGTAGTGCACCGTGGGCAGGACGGGGATCGGCGCCTTGGTGACATCCACCCCGGCGAAGACCTTGGCCGTTTCGGAAATGCCCGGCAGGCGTTCGTGCAGCACCTTCGGGTCCAGATGGTCCAGGTGCAGGAAGATGTGATCCTTGTTGGGACCCACGCCCCGGCCCTCGCGGATCTCGATGGTCATGGCCCGGCTGACCATGTCGCGGGGCGCGAGGTCCTTCACCGATGGGGCATAGCGCTCCATGAACCGCTCGCCCTCGGAATTGGTGAGATAGCCGCCTTCGCCCCGGGCGCCCTCGGTGATGAGGCAGCCCGCGCCATAGATGCCGGTGGGGTGGAACTGCACG
>PLFA01000089.1 GCA_003136615.1 Caulobacteraceae bacterium
GATCGCGCGTCTCGCCGGTGAGGTCGAAACGAACATCATGCTGCGCACCACCTGTGCGACCACCATGGTCAATGGCGGCCAGGGTGAAAGCGCCCTGCCCGAGCGGGTGCGGGCGGTGGTTCAGTGCCGGGTCATTCCCGGCGAGGATCCGGCCGGGATCGAAGCCAAGCTACAGGCCGTGATCGCCGATCCCTCGATCAAGCTCAGCGTCTACACTCCCGCCCAGCTCAGCCCCGAATCCCCCCTCTCGCCGGATGTGGTGGACGCCGTCACTGCGGTGACGAAATCCATGTGGCCTGACGTCGTGATCCTCCCCGAGATGTCCGCCGGCGCCAGCGACAGCGCCTTCACGAGAGCCGCCGGCATGCCTTCTTATGGCGTCGACGGCATGTTCGACGACCTCGACGATGGCCGCGCCCACGGCCGCGACGAGCGCATCAGCGTCGAAGCTTTCAACGAGGAACTTGAATTCACCTACCGTCTGATGAAGCGGCTGGGGGGTTAGCCTCGCGCGTCTCAACTCCCCGGCTTAATCAGCGTGACCAGGTGGGCCATGACGACCATCCAGGCCATGAAGCTCAGCAGCATGAAAAAGCGCCAGGGCACCAGTCGCGGCTTGAGGATCGTCTTCAAGGGAATGGCGCCGCGCCAGCCGAAAACGATCGTCATCAGCAGCAGCGTCCCCGCCAGGATGATCGTTGGCGTGAGACCCATCAGTCGTTCTCTAGCGCAGCCCAGCCGATGGGGTGAACCTTGGCGCGGCCCAGCACCCCCGCCAGAGGATGGCGGGGAAACAACGGCTTGAACGCCGCGTCGCGCACATTGAGGCCCCCCGCCAGGGCGCCAAAAGCCGGTAGAACGAGGCGCTCCCCATCGCTGATGAAGCACCGCCGCCGTACCGCCCCGCCGCCGCCCCGCACCTTGGCGCACGGGTGGAGATGCCCCGCCACCTCGCCACGCGAGGGCCCTGAGCGGGGCTCATGCACCAGGGAGAGGCCGGCAAGGGTCAGGCTCTCCACCACCTCGCCGGGCAGGCGCCCGGGACCATCCTCATCGTGATTGCCGGTGACCCAGATCAGGGTCCGACCCCGCGCCAAGGCGCTAATCCGCGCCGCCTCATCAGCGCCAAGTCGCCCCGCCGCGCCCCGATCATGGAAACTATCGCCCAGAAAGATCAGGAGGCGCGGCGCCGTGGCGGCGACCTCCCTCTCCAGGCGACCCACGGTCTCGCGGGTATCGAAGGGCGGCAGCATCTGGCCTCGCGCGGCATAGGCCGAACCCTTTTCCAGATGCAGGTCGGCGACGATGAGGGCCCGCACATCCTCCAGCCACAGAGACCCCGCGGGGCGGCACACGGCCTCTACGCCGGCGATGACCACTTGCAGGCTCACACGCGCGCCTCCGCGATCAGACTCTCGGCGTCTTCCAGGATCATGTCGGCGGCGGATTCGCCCGGCGCGCGCTGGCGGCCGATTTCCACGATGACGGACACGGAGAAGGGCGAGAGGTGGTCCAGGGGCACATGCAAAATCCTTCCCCTGATTCGGGCCAGGAGCACGCCCAGGCGCGCCACATCGATCAGCCCCTTGGCGGCGTCAAGGCGGGCGCAGCGCAGCAGGAGATGATCGGGTTGATGGCGGCGGAGGACGTCATAGATGAGGTCCGTGGAGATGGTGACTTGGCGCGATGACTTCTCATGGCCGGTGAAGCGCCGCTCGATCAGCCCCGAGATCAGGGCGCAGCCCTTGAAGGCCGCCTTCATCATCGGGCTTTCGGCGAGCCAGGCCTCCAGATCATCGCCCAGCATGTCCTCGTCCAGCAGGTCCGCCATATTCAGCCCGCTCATGTCCCGCATGGACCATACGGCGAGAGCATAGTCGTTGCAGACAAAGCCGATGGGCCCCGCGCCCGCCCGTTCCAGCCGCCGCGTCAGCAGCATGCAGAGCGTGGTGTGGGCCAGTCGCCCCTCGAAGGGATAGGCCACCAGAAAATGCCGCTTCCCATGTGGGAAGGTCTCCAGAAGCATCTGGTCGGGCTGGGGAATGGCTGAGCGTTCTCCCTGCAGCTCCAGCCATTCGCGGACATCGGCGGGGAGGGCGCTCCAGCGGCTGGGATCCGACATCATCGCCCGCACCTTGGCGGCCAGGAAGGTGGAGAGCGCGAACTTGGACCCGCCCCAGGAGGGCATCTTGGCCTCTTCTCCGGGTGCGGGGCTCACCAGGACGTCCATCCCTGTAATGCCCACTAGCCGCCAGACCTGTCCCGCGAAGATGAAGGTGTCGCCCGGGTCCAGCACGTCGAGATAGCCTTCCTCAACCTCGCCAATCTTGCGCCCGGGGCCCGCCCGCCGGCCCGCCGCGACGCGCACCGACAGCATGGCGGGGGAGACGATGGCCCCGACATTGAGGCGATGGCGCAGGACGGTCTCTGCGTTGCGGGCGGTGAAGAGGCCCTCGCGCGTCTTCACGATCCGCGCGAAACGGTCATAAGCGCGCAGGGCGTAGCCGCCGGTGGCCACGAAATCGACCACCTGCTCGAAATCCTCCCAGGCCAGGTCGCCGTAGGGCCCCGCGCTGAGCACCTCGTCATAGAGGGCGACCAGATCGAAGGGCTCGGAGCAGGCCAGGCCCATGATATGCTGGGCGAGAACATCCAACGCGCCCTCCCGCGGCGGCTCGCTATCAAAGGCGTTCTCGGCGATGGCCTCGCGCGCCGCCTGGCATTCCAGCATCTCGAAGCGGTTGGCCGGTACGAAGAGCGCGCGGCTGGGCTCATCCAGACGATGATTGGCCCGGCCGATCCGCTGCACCATGCGCGAGGCGCCCTTGGGGCTGGCGAGCTGTATGACGAGGTCCACATCGCCCCAGTCCACCCCCAGATCCAGCGTCGAGGTGCAGACCACCGCGCGCAATGACCCCCGCGCCATGGCCGCCTCGACCTTGCGCCGCTGAGTGGCGGCGAGCGAGCCGTGGTGCAGGGCGATGGGCAGATTGTCTTCATTGAGCCGCCACAGTTCCTGGAAGGCGAACTCCGCCTGGAAGCGCGTATTGACGAAGATCAGGGCGCAGCGGGCGCCCCTGATTGCTTCATAGACCTCGNNGGGCGAGAGCCAGCGCCGGATCAGCTCCGGATCATCCACCGTGGCCGACAAGCCCACTCGCCGGCAGCGCGGCGCGAATTGCGCCAGCCGCGCCAGGCCCAGCGCCAGAAGGTCCCCCCGCTTGGAGGGCCAGACCGCGTGCACCTCATCGATGATTACGCAGCTCAGGTCCTCGAAATACCGTCGCGCCCCTTCCCAGGCGCAGAAAAGGGCGAGTTGCTCCGGCGTGGTCAGCAGAATGTCCGGCGGCTTAACCCTCTGCCGCTGGCGCCGCGAAAGACCCGTATCCCCCGTACGCGACTCGGCCGTGACCTTCAGGCCCATCTCCGCGATCGGCGCGAGAAGGTTGCGCTCCACATCCACCGC
>PLFA01000039.1 GCA_003136615.1 Caulobacteraceae bacterium
GTGGTGAAGACGATCATGCGGTTGAAGTCCTGGCTCCAAGACGCCAGACGAACCGTCTCGCCCGGAAAGGCTTTGCGGGCCCCCGCGACGCGCTTGTCCGCCAGGGTGTCGAACATTTTGACGGTGGGTTGGTCGCCAAAGGTGGAATAGCCGATCCACAGGCCGGTCACGCGATCATGATAATGACGGGCGATCGTGTCATCGTCTGGAACCTCCGCCGGCGGGCCACCAGCAAGGTGAATCAATTCGTCGATGTCGCGCTCGTCCGTGGGTCGGGTGACCAGCACCGTATCCGGCGTTCGTCCCAGCGAAAGCCCAACGCCGCCGAAGGGATACTCGCCGGTGGCGAGAACCTTGCCCCCCATCGCGCCGGTGGAAACACGCCACGTCTTGTGATCCTGCTCATAGATGGAGCGAGCGAGGACGGCGCCATCGGGACCGACCACCCAGTTGTGGGTCGACTCCGATCCTGGGGCCGCGAGCTTGATATCGCCGGAGTCGAGGTCGACGCGGTAAAGATCGGGATAAGTGTGGTCCAGAAAGACCTGGTTGCCCCTCGTTTTGACGTAGGTCACGCCGCCGAAGAAGCCGTACCAATGCTCCCCGATCTTGGCGCTGCCGAATTCGCCCTCCAGGATCTTCGCCATGTCATTCTGCTTGTCGAACAGCATGAAGGACTTGCCGCTGGGAACGGCGACAACGAGAAGGCGATAGAGCTCGGTCTTGCTGACATCGAAATCGAGACCGAGGCTCGCGGTTTTCGAAATCGCCACGAGGAGATGGTCGTCTCCGGCCCAGTCGACGGATCGAACCTTCGCCGATCCGACCTTCGCCGAGAAGTCCACCTTGCCGCCCACCGGCCCCACGAGCAGTCGCCGCTCTTCGCCGACCACCGCGATCATGGCCAGACGCTTGCCGGACGGCGAAAGGCTGACGTGTTCAAGGCTCGGAAGTTTGCCATAGGCCTCGACAGGGGGAACTGGCGCGGCTGCCGCCCTCGAAACCGCCGCGAGACTCGCCATTCCGGCGACGCACGCGGCCAAGGCGAATCTGAAAAGTTTCAGCACATATGCCCCCGAAGTGATCCCGATCAGCCGACTAATGCGTCGGCGGTTTGTCCGCGCCCGGCCCCTCCGCGCCCGCCGGGATCACCGGGAGGATCAGGGCCGAGGGATGGTCCGCATCGTGAAGAATGGTCTGCTCGGCGGTCTTCACCGCCGTGGTGGTCCTAAGCGTCGCGCCCGTATTGGGATTGGGGTCGAACTGCGGATAGTCGCTGGAGGAGATTTCCAGACGGATCTCATGCCCCGCCTTGAAGAGGTTGCTGGTGGGCCAGACATGGATTTCATAGCGATAAACCTCACCCGGCGTGATGAGCGTCGGATGTTCCTCGCTCTCGCGATAGCTGGCGCGCTGGATGCCGTTGGCGATGTTGATGGCCTCGCCATCGGGCGCCACGTCGACGAGCTTGGCGGTGAAGTCGGTGTCCGGCGCGGTCGAGCGGGCATAGAGTACGACGGTCACCGGGCCCGTCACCTCCAGGGGCGCGGTCAGAGGCGCGCTCGTATAGACCAGGATATCGGGCCGCTGCTCGATAGCGGACTGGTCGAACTGGCCCTGGGGGCCTGTGTTCCAGGCGCAGCAGGAATGGCCGCCGACGCTGGGGACGGGATTGGCCGGATCATAGACAAAGGAGTCCGACGCACCCGCAACGACCGCGGATAGGCTCAAGGTCCCATCGCCCATCACCGAGGCGGCGTGGCCGCCGCTTCCCAATAGCCAGGACTGATATTGGGTCGCCGCCAGGGGCCATTCATGGGCCACATGCCAGCGGTTCTCGCCCATGACGAAATAGTCGACGCGGGGCCCGGTCTCCACGCCATTGTCCTCGCCTTTGAGGAAGTGGTCGAACCAGGCGAGGGTCAGCTCATTGACCGGACTGTCGGCCACGGGGCCGATGGCCTTGAGTTTCGGGCTGACCACGGCGTCAGGGCGGCCCCAGCCGATATGCTCCCAGGGGCCGATGACAATCCTCTGGCTGGCCCGGGCCTCCGGCGTGGCGCCCTTGGCCTGGACGCCGTTGAAGTTCTTCAGGGCGCCGTTGACGAAGGCGTCATACCAGCCATCGAACGCCAGGGCCGGAACGGCGACCTTGTCGTAGCGCGCCTCGATGCTGAAGGCCTTCCAGTAGGCGTCATTTGTCGGATGTTTGATGGCGTCGAAGAAATAGGGCGCCACCGCCGGATCCTTTGGCGCGAAGATCGGCAGGGCGTCATAGGGGGCGAAACGCATCCATTTGGCGATGTCGAGGCCGGCGATCTTGAGGCTCTGTGCGGTGGCGTCGTCCTTGCGGTTGACCGCCGCGCTCTCGGCGATGGTCTCGGCCATCCAATTCTCGATGAAGGCCAGGCGGAAAGCGCCGTCCTCATAGGTCCAGCCGTCATAATAGTCGGACGCCGTGTTGGAGGGGACGATGGCCTTTAAGGAAGGCGGCGCGGCGGTGGCGGCCAGCCACTGGGTCGCCCCCACATAGGAGGAGCCATACATGCCGACCTTGCCATTGGAGCCGGGAAGCTTGGCCGCCCACTCCACCGAGTCATAGCCGTCGTCCCGGTCATGGGAGTATTCGTCGAAGACGCCGTCCGAGGCGTATTGGCCGCGAATGTCCTGGACCACCACGATGTAGCAGTGGGACGCATACCACTCTGGCGACTGGAAGCGCTCGGGCTGAACCTGGGCGGCGGCCTTGCCATACTGGGTGCGCATGAGGATCACGGGGACGGGCTTGTCCGTCACGGGGCGGTAGACATCCGCCCGCAGGATGACGCCATCGCGCATGGCGGCTGCCACATCGACAGTCTTGGTGACCTTGCAGACGCCTTGCCCGTCGCTTGGCGGCCACGCCGCTTGGGCGACGCCGGGCGAGAGACCAAGGAGAAATAGCCCGACCAACGCCCCCGCGATCTTCATATCGGCTTGTCCCCTCATGACGCGCCGACGTTTGAGCGCGTCAGCCGTCCCCGCACAAGACCCGGCTTGCGGGAGAGGTGTTCCAGAGAGCGTCATGGGCGAGAATCAGGGCGGCCTGGGTCCAGCTTGGCTTTTCCAGGGGCCAAGGAATGTCTTCAGCGAATTGCCATCCCATCCACCAGGCGCCGTCTGTATCCCGATGCGCCTCTTGCCACGCCAGGAGTTCCGCCGCCTCGCCCTCGCGACCGAGGCGGATCAGGGTCAGGGCCAACTCCGCCGACTCCGCCACGGTCGCCCAAGGCTCATGGGCCACGCACCGGCAGCCTCGTCCCGGCGCGATGAACCGGGCGCGGCCAGCCTCGAGACGCGCCAGGGCCGGCTCTCCGGACCAGACGCCGCAGAGAAGGGGATAGTACCAATCCATGGCGAAGCCGGAGCGATCTCGCCCGGCCCGGTCAAAGCGATCCGGCCGCGAGGTCACGGCGACACGCAGCCGCTGGCGCGCCATGGCCAGGGCCGGCTGCGTGTCTCCCACGAGATCGCCCAGGGCGCCGGCGTGACCAAGGGCCGCGAAGATGCTGGCGCAGCCGGCCAGGATCGCATCGTCCTCGGCGTGGCCATGGGCTTCGCCGCACCAGGAAATATCGCCCTCGCGATGCTGGCAGGTCAGAACGAACCCCATCGCCGCGCGCACCATGGTCCAATGGCGCTTCACCAAGGCCAAGTCCCCCGTCAGACGCCAGGCTTGCCAGAGCGCCGTGGCGGGATAGGCGGCGAAATTGGTGTCACGGACGAGAGGGGCGGGGGTGCGGGCGATGTGATCACGGTCGGCCATGGGCAGGGCGTTGCCATAGCCGCAGGCCCAGGCGCCGGACGCCTCTTGCGCCTCCGCCAGGTAGTCGAAGCCCAGCGCCATGGCCCGCGTCTCGCCCATGACGCCGAGCGCCATGAGGCACTCGGCGTGGTTCCAGGCATCCCAGGGTCCATCCTCAAACCAGGGAATCGCGCCCCTGGCGCTCTGGATTTCCAGGATGCGCCGGGCCGCGGGCCCCAGGGCTGCCAAGACGCCGGACGCTTTGGCCAAAGCGACAGGTGTCACGCCACGGCCCTGGGGGCGGGTTTGTCTAGATAGAGAACCAGGCTTTTGCCCATGAGGGGGTCCAGGAGAGCTTCCAGCCATCGGGTCAGACGCGGCCGGGACATCAGGTCCCAGACCAGAAACCGATGATAGAGCCGCACT
The DNA here is from genome assembly GCA_003136615.1 of Caulobacteraceae bacterium. Classification (GTDB taxonomy): domain Bacteria; phylum Pseudomonadota; class Alphaproteobacteria; order Caulobacterales; family Caulobacteraceae; genus Acaudatibacter. The sequence goes on from PLFA01000039.1 coordinate 4,211, forward strand.
AGCGGATGGTCGTCGCGGCGGGACCAAAAGGCGGTCTTCAGCCACCAATAGGGGGTGTGGAGGGCATGGGCGAAGTGGCGCGCGCGAAAGGCGAAACCCTGCGCCCGCAGCGCCGCCTTTAGGCCGGCCTCGGTGAAGATGCGCACATGTCCCCCAGGCTGGTCGGCGTACCCCCCCACCCCGGGGGCAAGACGCCAACAAAGGCGTTCAGGCCAGGCGCGCGGCACACTGACCGCCAGCGCGCCGCCCGGCGCCAGAACCCGGTCGATCTCGCGCAAGGCGCCCGCCACATCGGGAAGATGCTCGAGCACCTCGCTGCAAACCACCGCCTGGAAGGCCCCATCGCCGAAGGGAAGCCGAAAGGCGTCGCCACGGATAAGCAGGCTGGCGCCGCCGCCATGGGGGACCTGATCCAGGCCCTCGGCGGCCTTGGCGAGGGATGGGGCGTGCGCATCCAGACCCACCACATGGACTCCTGGCAAGCCGGCCAGGCCATGGACGTGCCGCCCCTCGCCGCAGCCAAGGTCCAGAACCCGCGCGCCGGGCTCCAGCCCAAGAGCCGCCAGACGCAGGGTCAGCATCGCCCCGCCACTGCGTCGCTCAGGGCCTGCTCGTAGATCTCCGCCACCCGATCCCAGTTGAAGTGGGTTCGCGCCCTGACGGCGGCCGCCTCGCCCAGGGCGCGGCGGCGGGTCGGATCGTCCAGCAGAGCGGCGATAGCGGCCTCCAGAGCTGCGGCGTCGCCGGCCGGAACCACCACACCGGCGTCGCCCACAACCTCGGGCAAGGCTCCGCCATCGGTGACGACAACCGCCGCGCCGCAGGCCATGGCCTCCGCCGCCGGCAGACCGAACCCCTCATAGAGCGAGGGGGTGACGCAAATCGTCGCCTGGCCAAAAAGATCGGCCATCGCTTCACGGCTGAGATCATGCACGAACCGCACCCGCGCCTTGAGACCCAGACGCTCCAGCATCTCGGCGGTTCGCCCCTCACGCAGCCGGCCCACCACCACCAGCTCCAGCTCTGGCCAGAGCGCCAGCAGCGCGGCGTAGGCTTCGAGCAGGAAAGGCAGTCCCTTGAGAGGCGTATCGGCGCTGGCGGTGGTGACGAGGCGGAGGGGATGACGCTGCGCGAAGGGGCGCGGATAAAAGACCTCCTGGTCGACGCCGAGGGGCGCCGCGACGCATCGCGAGGGATCGACCCCCAGATACCGCGCCACGTCGCGCTTGCTGGCCTCGGAAACGACAATCACTTGGCTGAGGCGCGGCGCCACCCGCTCCTGCATCTTTAGGAAGCTGTACCACTGACGCAGCAGGACCCGGTGACCCCACCGCGGTTCATCGGCCAGGGCGAATTCGAGATCCCGGCGGATAGGATGATGAATGACCTCCACCACGGGCACCCCGGCCCTCTCGATATCCAGCAGACCATAGGCGAGGGTCTGATTGTCGATGACAACGTCGAATCGATCCCGGTGCCCGCGCAGATAGCGCGCCACGCGCCGCCCGAAGGACCAGGGCTCCATGAAGGCGCCGGCGAGATGGCCGAGATACTCCGCCGTGTCCGTCCAGCTCCTGAGGTGGCGCCAGCGTAGGGCGCGATGGCCGTGATGGGGTTGGGCGTAAAGGTCGAGCGAGGGTATGGTCGTCAGGCCCACCCCCGCCGGCGTCTCCGGATAGGGCGGCCCGGAGAGGATTTCGACCTTATGGCCACGCCGGGCCAGGGCCTCGGCCGCCGCGCTGAGATAGACGCCCTGACCGCCGACGCGGGGATCGGAACGGTAGGAGAGAAAGGCGATCCGCAACCTTGCGCGAGCCTCCCGCGCCCCGGAGCCGTCTGTGTCGGGGCGTGACGCCAATTGAACCGGCATAGGGCGAGGCTCCAGCGGGACCGACCGCCGCCCAGGCCTACAAGGATTGCACGCCCCCCGCCAATAACGCGGGAGGCTAGTAGAGCGTTGCCATGGCGGAACGCTCGAAATCGAGCAATTCAGACGTCCGGCCCTCACGCACCTTCACGGCCCACACCGGATCCTGAAGCACGGCGCGGCCCACGGCCACGAGATCGAAGTCGCCGCGATCCAGACGCCGGATCAGTTCATCCAGAGAGGCGGGCTTGGAACCCTCCCCGCCATAGGCCGAGATAAAATCGCCGCTGAGGCCCACCGAGCCCACCGTAATGGTGGGAACACCCGTGATCTTCTTGGCCCACCCCGCGAAATTGAGGTCGGAGCCCTCGAACTCGGGCTCCCAGAACCGGCGCTGCGAGCAATGGATGATATCGGCGCCGGCGGCAACGAGGGGGCCGAGCCACGCCTCTAGATCCTGCGGCGTCGGTGCGAGGCGCGCGGCGAAATCCTGTTGCTTCCATTGGGACAGACGAATGATGACCGGGAAATCTGGCCCGACCGCCGCGCGCACCGCCGTGAGGATCTCGGCGGCAAAACGGCCCCGCTCGCTGATGCTTGGACCCCCGAAGGCGTCATTGCGTTCGTTGGTCCCGTGCCAGAAGAACTGGTCGATCAAGTAGCCATGGGCGCCATGCAGTTCGACGGCGTCGAAACCCAGTCGCTTGGCGTCGGCGGCCGCGGCCGCGAAGGCGGAGATGGCGTCGGCCACTTCGGAATCGGTCATGGGATCGCCGAAACGGTGACCGGGACTGGAGAGTCCGGAGGGGCTGTCATAGGGCCCTGGGGGCGTCCATTCGGAATGGCGCGTGCGCACGGCTCCCACATGCCAGAGTTGCGGGGCGATAAAGCCCCCCTCGCCATGGACCGCCTTGGCCACCTTGCCCCAGGCCTCAAGCTCCGCGGCGCCGTGGAACCTCGGAATATCCGGATCATTCAGGGAAGCAGGCCTGGCGACCCCCGTCCCTTCGGTGATGATCAGGCCGATCTGGGCGGCGGCGCGGCGCGCGTAATAGGCGGCGACATCCGGCGTGGCGATGCCGCCGGGGGACTTGGAGCGCGTCATGGGCGCCATAACGAGCCGGTTGGGCAGACGCAGGCCCTTGAAGGCGAAGGGCTTAAAAAGGGATTCGATGCTCATGGGGTGATTTGACGTTCTCGTTCAGACCCGGTTCAGTTTCAAACCGCCATACTTACATAATAAATTGCCGCCGGGATCGGTAAACGGCTCCTCGAGCGGCGCGGACGGTTTTGGTCGAGGGTTTTGGAACATGCGTAAAGAGATCAGAGCGGCGGCGGCGACCTTGGCGATGGGAGCGGCGGCCTTCACGGCCGCGCCGGCCCTCGCCCAGCATGGCGGCGGCGGCCACACGGCTGGCGGCGGCGGATTTCATGGCGGCGCTCATTCCGCGGTCGGCGGTTATCACGGTGGATACGGCGGTTACCATGGCGGCTATTACGGTCATGGCTACGGCGGGTATGGCTTCGGGATCGGTTTGGGCCTCGGCCTCGGAATCGGCTATGGTTTCGGGTATCCCTGGTACGCCTGGGGCTACCCCTGGGACTATGGCTATTGGGGCTATCCCTACCCCGCCTATTATGACTATCCGCCTCCCCCACCCGCGGCGGCGGCGCCGCCAGGGC
>PLFA01000193.1 GCA_003136615.1 Caulobacteraceae bacterium
GCCAAGGAGATGCACGTCGGCCACCTGCGCTCGTCGATCATCGGCGAGGCGGTGAAGCGGCTCTACCGTTTCCGCGGCGACACGGTGATCGGCGACGCCCACTTCGGCGACTGGGGCTTCCAGATGGGGCTCTTGATTACCGCCTGCGCCGACGCGGATCCGCAGATCTCGGCGGCGCTGATTGAATTGAACGCGGCGGCGGCGGACGACGAGGCTGATAAGGCCACGGCGATCACGCTGTTTGGCGACAAGATTGCCCTGGAGGATCTCGACCGGCTTTATCCCGCCGCCGCGGCCCGGGCGAAGGAAGACCCCGACTATCGCGACCGGGCGCGGAGAGCCACTGCGGAGCTGCAGGCCGGCGCCGCGGGCTACAGGCTCATCTGGCGCCATTTCGCGGACGTCACGCGCGCGGCGCTAGAGCGGGACTTTGATGCGCTGGGGATCCATTTCGACCTCTGGCGCGGCGAGAGCGACGTGGATGACCTCATCGCTCCCATGGTCGATGAGCTGAGGGACAAGGGACTTCTGATCGCCGATCAGGGCGCCCAGATCATCCGCGTGGCGCGGGAGGGCGACAAGCGGGAGGTCCCACCTTTGCTGGTGGTCTCCTCCGAGGGCTCGGCCATGTATGGGACCACGGATCTGGCCACGGTGCTTGACCGCAAGCGGTTCTTTGACCCGAATCTGGTGGTTTATGTGGTGGACCAGCGCCAGGCAGACCATTTCGAACAGGTTTTCCGCGCCGCCTATCTGGCTGGCTACGCCGCCGAGGGCGCCCTGAGGCATGTGGGCTTCGGCACCATGAACGGCGCCGACGGCAAGCCCTTCAAGACCCGGGCGGGCGGCGTGCTTAAACTGCGCGACCTTATCGACATGGCCGAAGACAAGGCCCGCGAGCGGCTGCGGGAGGCCGATCTGGGCGCCGAGGCGCCTCCGGAAGAGTTCGAGGCCATCGCCCACAAGGTGGCCGTGGCGGCGCTGAAGTTCGCCGACCTCGTGAATTTCCGGGGGACATCCTATGTCTTTGATCTGGATCGTTTTTCCAGCTTCGAGGGCAAGACTGGCCCCTATCTGCTCTATCAGGCTGTGCGGGTGAAATCCCTGCTGCGCAAGGCGGCCGCCGAGGGCGTCACAGCCGGGAACGAGATCGCGGTGGAGGCGCCGGCCGAGCGGGATGTCGTGATGATTCTCGACGGTTTCGGCCACACTCTGCTGGAGGCCTATGACAAGAGCGCCCCTAACCTCATCGCCGACCACGCCTTTCGCCTCGCCCAGGCCTTCGCGCGCTTCTACGCGGCCTGCCCGGTGCTGAGCGCGCCGCCGGCCGAGCGCAGCTCACGCCTGGCCCTGGCGAAGCTGGCCTTGGACCAGCTCGAGAAGGCGCTGGAGCTGCTTGGGCTGAAGACGCCGGAACGGATGTAGGGCGCCGAAACTTGAGGCGTCGCGGGGTGGCCGCCCATCAGCGCCTCCGCGCCGCTTGACTTCGCCGCGCCCCGCCCTCACTGACGCAAGGCTCTCGCGGGAGAGACCGGCGGCTTAAGGCGCTGCCGGAGCCGAAGGCGCAACCGCCCCGGAAACGCTCAGGCAAAAGGACCGCGAGGACACGACAGACGCTGGAAAGAGGTGGACTCCGGGCTAAGGAGTTCTTCTCGCCGACGGAGCAAGGACCTTACCGGTCCGGAATCTCTCAGGCGCAAGGGACAGCGGGGGCGCGAGATGGAGAGCGGGATGGCCGCTCTCTTCGAATCGCGTTCCTGGAGGTTCTTTGACCACCGCTCTGGCCGCCGACACCCTTCTTTCGACACCGCTCAGCGCGGCGCATCGCTTGCGCGGCGCCCGCATGACGCCCTTCGCCGGTTACGACATGCCGGTGAGTTACGCAGCCGGCGTGCTCAAGGAGCACCTGTGGACCCGCGCTCATGCGGGCCTCTTCGATGTTTCGCATATGGGGCCGGCTTTTCTGAGCCTTACCGCCCGGAGCGGCGATCCCGCGGCCGACCATGCGAGGGTGAGCGCCCTCATCGAGCCCCTGATCTGCGGGGATATCGCGGGCCTCGCCCCCGGGCGGCTGCGCTACACGCTGCTTCTCAACGCCCAGGGCGGGATCATTGACGACTTGATGGTGGGACGCCCCGCCGCCGATGGTCGCCAGGGCGAACTTTATCTCGTGGTCAATGCCGCCACCAAGCCTGAGGACTTCGCGCTGATTGCCGAGGCCGCCGGGGCAAAAGGTCGCCTCACCAGAGCTGATGACGGCGCGTTGATCGCCGTCCAGGGGCCCGAGGCGGCGGCAGTCTTGGACGGGTTGATCCCCGGGGTCGGCGACCTAAGCTTCATGAGCTTCGCGCCCTTCGGCTTTGAGGGTGAGAGCCTGCTGATCTCGCGTAGCGGCTATACTGGCGAGGATGGCTTCGAGATCCTGAGCCCCGCCTCCCTGGCGCAAACGCTTTGGGAGCGTCTTCTGGCGGATGAACGCGCGTGGCCAATCGGCCTCGGCGCCCGGGATTCTCTGCGGCTGGAGGCGGGCCTGCCGCTCTATGGGCATGACATCGACGCCACGACCTCGCCCCTGGAGGCCAATCTGGCTTTCGCGGTCTCCAAGCGACGGCTGAAGGCGTCGACCCTGCGCGGCGCCGCGCGCCTGGCCAAAGAGGCGGCCGAGGGCCCCAGCCGCCTTCGTATCGGCCTGAAGGTGGAGGGCGCGCCCGCCCGGGAGGGGGCCGAGATCACCGGCGTGGACGGCGCCCCGCTTGGCCTGGTCACCAGCGGGGGCTTTTCGCCGAGCCTCGGGACGCCCATCGCCATGGGCTATGCGCCGCCCGCCCTCGCCGCCCCCGATACTGATCTTCGCGTCACCGTGCGCGGCCGCGCCCAAGGCGCGCGCGTCGTCGCCATGCCGTTTTTTCCTCACCGTTATCATCGCCCCACAACCAAGCCGGAGACCCGACCATGAGATTCACCAAGGATCATGAATGGGTGGAAATGGAGGGCGAAATCGCCACCGTGGGCATCACCGCCTACGCCGCTGAACAGTTGGGGGATGTGGTTTTCGTGGAGCTTCCGACCCCCGGCGCGACCCTGAAGGCCGGCGCTGAGATGGCGGTGGTGGAGAGCGTCAAGGCCGCCTCGGACGTCTATGCCCCGATATCCGGTGAGGTCACGGCCGCCAATGCCGAGCTGACCGACAATCCCCAGTCGGTGAATGACGCGCCCGAAAACGGCGGCTGGCTGGTGAAGATCAAGATCGCCGATCCCGCCCAGGTTGAGTCCCTCATGGATCGCGACGCCTACGAAGCCCATCTGCGGAGCCTCTGACGCCCATGCGCTATTTGCCTCTCACGGCGGCTGACCGGACCGATATGCTGGGGGTGATCGGCGCCGTCAGCGTCGAGACTCTGTTCGCCGATGTCCCCGCGGCGGCGCGGCTGGAAGGCCTCATCAACCTTCCGCGTCAGGCCTCGGAGGCCGCGGTGGAGCGGCGCCTCGGGGCGTTGGCGGACCGCAACCGCGCCGCCGGGGCGGGGCCGTTCTTCATGGGGGCCGGGGCCTATCGCCACCATGTCCCGGCGAGCGTCGATCACCTCATCCAGCGTTCGGAGTTTCTCACCAGCTACACCCCCTATCAGCCCGAGATCGCCCAAGGCACCTTACAGGTTCTCTTCGAGTTCCAGACCCAGGTGGCGACCCTGCTTGGCCTGCCGGTGGCCAATGCCTCCATGTACGACGGATCCACCGCCTGCGCCGAAGCGGTGATGATGGCCGCGCGGGTGACCAGGCGGCGCAAGGCCGTGCTCTCGGGCGGCGTCCATCCGCACTATGCGGCAAGCGCCCATACGCTGGCCCATTCGGCGGGGGTGATACCTGAGCGTCTGGCGGCCGCCATCGATGACGAGGCGGCGGTGATCGGCGCTATCGACGCGGAGACGGCCTGTGTGGTGGTCCAGACGCCCAATGTATTCGGGACCGTCACGGATGTGAGCGCGATCGCTGAGGCCGCCCACGCCGCCGGCGCGCTGCTGATCGTGGTCACGACCGAGGCGGTGTCGTTCGGCCTATTGAAATCGCCGGGCGAAATGGGCGCGGACATCGCCGTGGCGGAGGGGCAGTCCATCGGCAATGCGCTGAATTTCGGCGGCCCCTATGTGGGGCTTTTCGCCTGTCGCGAGGCTTTGGCGCGCCAGATGCCGGGGCGCCTTTGCGGCGAGACCCTGGACGCCGAGGGACGGCGCGGCTTCGTGCTGACCCTCTCCACCCGTGAGCAGCATATCCGTCGCGACAAGGCCACATCCAATATCTGCACCAATTCAGGTCTCTGCGCCCTGGGCTTCAGCATTCACATGTCGCTGCTGGGCGGCGAGGGGCTTCGCACCCTGGCCAGGATCAATCATGCGAGGGCCCGCGCCACGCGGGACGCCCTGGCCGCGATCCCGGGCGTTGAGATTCTTACCCCGCGTTTCTTCAATGAGTTCGCCGTCCGCCTGCCGGGCCCGGCGGCGCCCGTCGTGGAGGCTTTGGCCAAGCGGGATGTTCTGGCCGGCGTTCCCGTCTCGCGGCTGGATCCCGCCGCGGGTCTGGATGACGTCCTCCTGGTCTGCGCCACCGAGACCGTTCTGCCAGGGGATATCGCCACCCTGGCCTCAGCCCTCGCCGAGGAGCTTCTCCTGACATGACCTTGCAAAGCGTCGGCCGCCCCACCCGGGCGGAGTTCCAGCCTCAAATCGGTGAAGGGCGCGCCAGCACGGATGGCCGCATCGGCCAGGGCCTGCTCCAGGACGAGCCCCTGATCTTCGAGCGGGGTCGCTGGGATGTGAGTGGGGTCGACTTCGATCTGGAAGATGAGCTCTTCGACGAGAGCGATCTGGCGGGCCTTACGCGCGCCGCGGCCCCAGCCCTGCCGGGCCTCTCCGAGCCGGAGACCCTTCGGCACTATGTGCGGCTCAGCCAGCGCAACCACGCCATTGATCTGGCGATCTACCCGCTCGGCTCCTGCACCATGAAGCATAATCCCAGGCTCGGTGAGAAGATGGCCCGCCTGGCCGGGTTCGCCGATCTCCACCCCTTGCAGCCCATGGCGACGGTGCAGGGCGCGCTCGCCGTCATGGAAGAGCTGGCCCACTGGCTGAAGACCCTCACGGGCATGCCCGCGGTGGCCCTCTCGCCCAAGGCCGGCGCCCACGGCGAGCTGTGCGGCCTCCTGGCCATCCGCGCCGCCCATGAAGCGCGCGGCGATGCCCGCACCACCGTACTCACGCCCACCTCGGCCCACGGCACCAATCCCGCCACCGCCGCCCTGGCCGGCTATGAGGTGCAGGAGATCGCCCAGACCGCCGATGGGCGGGTGGACCTTTCCGACCTGGCCGCCAAGCTCGGCCCCCATGTGGCGGCGATCATGGTCACCAATCCCAATACCTGCGGCCTGTTTGAGCGGGACATCATTGAGATCGCGCGGCTCACCCATGCTGCGGGGGCGTTCTTCTATGGCGACGGCGCCAATTTCAACGCCATTGTCGGGCGGGTGCGGCCGGCGGACCTNNGGCGGGGGCGGACCGGGCTCCGGCCCCGTGGTGCTGAGCGCCGAGTTGGCCCCCTTCGCCCCCACGCCCTGGGTGGTGCATGGCGCGGACGGATTGGAGCTCGTCGAGCATCCCACGGGGGAGGGGAGCCAAGCCTTTGGCCGCATGTGCGCTTTCCACGGTCAGATGGGGATGTATGTGCGGGCGCTTGCTTACATGATGAGCCATGGCGCCGATGGCCTGCGGCAAGTGGCCGAGGATGCGGTGCTCAACGCCAACTATATCAAGGCGCGCTTGTCAGGCGTGATGAGCGCGGCTTTCCCAGAGGGGCCATGCATGCACGAGGCCCTTTTTGACGACGCCTGGCTTGAGGGAACGGGCGTCACGACGCTCGATTTCGCCAAGGCGATGATCGACCTCGGCTTCCATCCCATGACCATGTATTTCCCCCTGGTGGTGCATGGGGCCATGCTGATCGAGCCCACCGAGACTGAATCGCGCCGGGAAATAGACCGGTTCTGCGACGCGCTCATCGGCCTCGCCGCCGCCGCCAAGGCCGGGGATGTCGAGCGGTTCAAAGCGGCCCCTCGCCATGCGCCCCTGGCGCGCCTCGACGAGACCCTGGCGGCCCGCAAGCCCCGCCTGAGATGGACGGCGTGAGCTAATGCATCATTAAATACCTAGAACTTGGGTAGCCCCGGCATGCCCGCCAGGGGGCCGGCAACTTCCCGCATGACCTCGGTCTGGGCCAGTTCCAGCTTGCGCCGGGCGTCGGCGTGGGCGGCGATGATCAGGTCGGCGAGGATTTCGCCTTCTTCGGGGGCGAGCAGTTCGGGATCGATATGGAGACGGGTCAGAGCGCCCGCGCCGGTAAGGGTGACGCGCACCATGTCGCCGCCCGCCGCACCCTGCACCTCGGACTCGGCCAGGCGCGCCTGGGCGGCCTGGAGCTTTTCCTGCATGGCCTGGGCCTGCTTCATCAGGGCGCCAAGATCCTTCATGACCCCTTCCTCCTAATCTTCATCATCGCCCGCCTCGGGATCAGGCTGGGCGACGGCGGGTGTTTCCATCTGGCGGACCTCGACCACCTCTGTTCCGGGGAAGGCGGCGAGAACGGCCTGGACAAAAGGCTCGGAAAGAACCTCGTCGCGGACCTTGGCGCGGTCGCGGCTTTGGCGATCGGCGAGGGTTTCGGCGCCGCCGCGTGCATCAGTGGCCACGAGCCAGGGTTGGCCCGTCCATTCTTTCAGGCGCGCCGAGAGCCGCTGGGCGAGGTTGGAGGGCGCGCCGGGCGCGGGCTCGAACTCCACCGCGCCGGGGCGAAAACTGATGGGCCGCACATAGCGCTCGATCTCGTATTTCAGGGCGATGTCGCGCCGCGCCTCCGCCAGGGCGGCGATATCCTCAAACGAGGCGAGGCGAGGGCCAGGATTTGCTTGCGGGCTTAAGGACGGCTGGGTCTGGACGCCCGCCATGGCGCCGCCTCCACCGCCTCCGCCGGACGGCCGCCGCGCACCCCCGCCACCAGCCGGGATCGTCCCGCCTGACCGCAGGAGCTCAAGCCCGGCTTCCGGACCTGGCAGATCGGCGGCATAGGCCAGGCGGATCAAGATCATATCGAGGGCCGCGGCCGGGTCCGGCGCCCGGGTGACCTCATCCAGAGCCTTGAGCAGCATCTGCCAGAGCCGCGACAGGGTCCCCGCCGAGAGGGCCGCGCCCAGGGCCGCCAGGCGCGCGGCTTGATCGCTGGGCAGATGAAGCACGTCGGGACCGAGCGCCTTGGCGACCGAGGCGCCATGGCAATGCTCCAGCAGGTCCATCGCAGTCATGGCTGGGTCGGCGCCCACCGCATAGAGCCCGCGAAAGGCCGTAATAGCCCCGGCCGCGTCGCCGCCAGCGGCCTTTTCGAATATCTCGATGGTCAAGGCCCGGTCGGAGAGGCCCAGCATGTCCCGCACCACGCCCGCGCCCACGCGCTCGCCCGGGTCGCCCTGGACCAGGGCCTGGTCCAGCAGAGACTGGGCGTCGCGCACCGAGCCCTCGGCGGCCCGCGCTATGAGCTTGAGGGCCTCCGCCTCGATGGCGATCCCTTCCTTGGCGGCGATGTCGGCGAGATTGGCGGCGATAACCTCGGGCTCGACCCGGCGCAGATCAAATCTCTGGCAGCGCGAGAGGATGGTCACCGGCACCTTGCGGATCTCGGTGGTGGCGAAGATGAACTTGGCGTGGGGCGGGGGCTCTTCCAAGGTCTTGAGCAGGGCCGCGAAGGCGTTCGCCGAGAGCATATGCACTTCGTCGATGATGTAGACCTTGTAACGCGCCTGGGCCGGGGCGTAGCGGACCCCGTCCAGAAGCTCGCGCATCTCATCCACCTTGCTGCGGGTGGCGGCGTCCAACTCCAAGACGTCCAGGTGGCGGCCATCGATGATGGCGCGGCAGTGGCGGCCCTCCGTGGCCAGGTGGGCGATGCTCGGCGCGTGGACCGTGTCGCTTTCGTAGTTAAGGGCCCGGGCCAAGAGCCGGGCGGTGGTGGTCTTTCCGACCCCACGCACCCCGGTGAGCATAAAGGCGTGGGCGATGCGCCCCAGATTGAAGGCGTTGGTGAGGGTGCGCACCATGCCCTCCTGACCGATCAGGTCTTCGAAGGCGCGCGGGCGGTACTTGCGGGCGATGACGGTGTAGGCGGCGTCCTCGGCGGTATCAGGAGGCGGAGCGGCCGGCGTGCCGAAGATGTCGGCGGTCGCCTCGTCTCGCTCGGCGGGGGGCTCGGCCGGTTCGATATCGAACTCGTGGTCGGTCATCGGCCCCTTAAGACGAAAGAGCTGTGGGCGTGAGGGAGGTGGATCAGACGAGGTGGAGACCGGCAAACGACCCGGAGTAAAACTCGTTACGGCTGCTTCCTTCCGGACCTGACCGGGTTGGCGAGGCCTCCGCCCATCGCCGATCTCCGCCGCCTATATCGCGTGGCCGCGACGCGCGCGCAATGGGCGTCAGGCTTGGCGCCGGGCTTCAAAGGGTCTTCAAGGATGATAGAGGGTAAGACATGCCCCTGACCGCCTTTACCAATGTCTTCGCCGGCAATCCCCTGGACCGGGCCAGCTACCGGCGAAGTGATCCAGATTGGATTGCGGCCCAACTCGCTGATCCCGCCTCCCTGTCCATCGCCCTTTGGAACGGCAAGCCGCTGTTGGAGACGAAAGCCGATGGCCGGGTCCAGATCGCCTATCTGGCCGCTGGCATGGCAAGGGTGATCGCCGGGGGCTTCGAGCGGCTGCTGTTTCTGGGCCTTTGGAAGGATACGGCCGTTTTTGCCCTGGATTTCGAGGAGCCGGAAGACCCCGCCGAGGGCCCCCTCAACGGTTTGGGGCATTTCGAGGATCTGCGGGTGGTCGCTGCCCGCCTCGTCCCCACGGAGGCCGCGATCGTCGCCACGGCCAAGGCGGTCTTCGAATGGCGCCGACGCCATCGCTTCTGCCCCGCATGCGGGGCGGCCAGCGTCGTGGCGGAGGGCGGCTGGAAGCGCGTCTGTCCAGCCTGCGAGACCCAGCACTTTCCCCGCACCGACCCGGTGGTGATCATGCTGCCGGTCAAGGGTGAGCGGTGCCTTGTGGGACGTCAGGCGATCTGGCCCAAGCTGATGTTCTCCGCCCTGGCGGGGTTTCTGGAGCCCGGGGAAACTATCGAGGAGGCCTGCGCGCGCGAGCTTTGGGAAGAGGCGCGACTGAAGACCCTGAGCGTCACCTACCA
>PLFA01000173.1:0-143 GCA_003136615.1 Caulobacteraceae bacterium
ACATAGCCGCCGCAGCCCGTGCCCGCCGGCGGTCCGCCTGCCTCCACGCACATCACCCCATTGTATCCCGGGAACACATAGTCTTCGGGCCGCAGTTCCTCGGTGTGAAAGTCGACGGTCTCCAGAACGTCGATGACGGTTGG
>PLFA01000173.1:155-2342 GCA_003136615.1 Caulobacteraceae bacterium
GAAAAGGCGGCGGAAAGGTTCGAGGACGTGGTGCTCTTGCCGATTCCGCCCTTGCCATAGACGGCGAAGACCTTTGCGCTGTCGATGCGCAGGGTCGGATCCATCTGGACCTGGACGCTGCCCTCGCCGTCGGAGCGGTTATGCAGAGCGCGGGGAAGTTCAAGCAGGGTCATGTGTTTCTCTCCTGGCCCCTCACGCCGCCGCCGGAACGCCCTCGAGGCGATCCTCGAGTTCGTCACTGGCGTCGCGCAGGGCGTTTAAGGTGGCTTCATCGGGCGACCAGAGCCGCCGGTCGCAGGCCTCAATGAGGCGCTTTGAAAGGCGGGAGGCCGCGATAGGGTTGAGGTCGGCAAGGCGCCGGCGCATGACCTCGTCGAGCACGTAGGTTTCGCTGATCTGCTGATAGACCCACGGATCGACCTGACCTGTGGTGGCGGACCAGCCCATCGTATTTGTCACCTGGGCTTCGATCTGACGCACGCCCTCATAGCCGTGCTTGAGCAGACCCTCATACCAGCGGGGGTTGAGCATGCGCGTGCGGGTCTCAAGGGCCACCTGCTCAGATAGCGTGCGCACCTTGGCCTGACCCGTGGTCTGATCGCCAATATAGACCGGCGTATCGACCCCTCGGGCGCGCTTCACGGCTCGGCTGATGCCGCCGAGGGTATCCACATAGTGATCGATCGTAGTGACGCCCAACTCCACCGACTCGACATTCTGGTAGGCGAAATCCACGCCCTTAAGGATGCTGGCCAGCATGGCGGATTGACGGACCGGCGCGCCGCTGCGGCCATAGGCGAAGCATTTGCGGGCCTGATAGGCGTCGGCCAGTTCGTCCTCTTCGTTCCAGGTCCCTGAATCAATGAGCTGATTGACGTTGGCGCCGTAGGCGCCCTCGGCATTGGTAAAGACGCGAAGAGCGGCCGTCTCAAGATCGCAGCCGTGCTCCGCCTGATAGGCCAGCGCATGCTTGCGAATGAAGTTCATCTCGGCGGGCTCATCGGCGCTCGCGGCGAGGAAGGCGGCGTCCGCCAGCATTCGGGTCTGGAGCGCCAGGAGATCGCGGAAAATGCCCGAAAGGGTAACGACCACATCCACACGGGGGCGACCCAGCTCTTCCAAGGGAATAAGCTCGGCGCCACAGAGCCGGCCATAATTGTCGAACCGCGGCCGCGCGCCCATCAGAGTGAGAGCCTGAGCGATGGGGGCGCCTTCGCTCTTAAGATTGTCGGAGCCCCAAAGCACCAGCGCGATGGACTCCGGGAATTGGCCGGTTTCCTTCATGTGACGATCAAGCAGGATGCCCGCCTGGCTGGCGCCGTCGCGAACGGCGAAGGCGCTGGGGATGTGGAAGGGATCGAAGCCATGGAGATTGCGTCCGGTCGGCAGAATGGCCGGCGTGCGCACCAGATCACCGCCGGGGGCGGGGCGGATGTAGCCGCCATCGAGCGCGCGGATGATGGCGGGCAACTCGTGATCTTCGGCGAGCTTAGCGGCGCTTTCGGCGAGTTCGGTCAGAAGAGCTTCGGTTTCGCGGCCCGGGTTCAACCCGCTCAGAAGCGATGCGACCCGCGGCTCGGCGCCACCCACCAGAGCGGCGATCGCCTCGCGCGCGACAGCCGGTCCGCCCTTGGCTTGCGCCATGGCCATGAGCAGGCTGACTCGTTCCTCGGGAGAAGCCGCCTCGCCGACGATATGCAGGCCGCTGGGGATCAGCGTCTGTTCGACCTCATAGACCTGATCGGCGATGGCCAGAATCGCCGACTCTCCGAGGCCCGCGCCGGGGCGTATTGCAAAGTCCAGCGCCCCGGCCTGCTCGACAATGAGCGCCGCCAGGGCGTCGCTTTCAGCCGGCTGGTCGGGCGGGCAGGCGCGCCAGCGTTGGATCGACGCCTTCAGATCGACAAGACCCTTGTAGAGCCCGGCGTGGGCGATCGGTGGCGTCAGATAGCTGACCAGGGTGGCGGCGGACCGCCGCTTGGCCAGGGCGCCTTCGGACGGATTGTTGGCGGCGTATAGATAGAAGTTGGGCAGGTCGCCGATCAGACTTTCCGGCCAGCAGTCAGCCGTCAGGCCAACCTGCTTGCCAGGCATGAACTCCAGGGCGCCGTGGGTGCCGAAATGGAGAACGGCGTGAGCGCCGAAATCTTCGCGTAGATAGCGGTAGAAGGCGGAGAAGGCGTGGGT
>PLFA01000173.1:2374-2630 GCA_003136615.1 Caulobacteraceae bacterium
AGTCCGTTCCAAAGCGCTCGGAGTTGCCCTCAATCAGGCGCGACCGGAGATCATCGACGGTGGCCGGAAGCTCGACGTCGTAGCCGGCCCGAGCCAGCCCCTTGAGGGTGTTGTGCAGGGAGGCGAAAACCGAAAGATAGGCGGCCGATCCTACGGCGCCCGAATTGGGCGGGAAGTTGAAAAGCACGATGGCGAGCTTGCGTTCCCGCCGTTCCGCTCTGCGCAGGGCGACCAGGCGAAGGACGCGGGCCGCGAG
>PLFA01000054.1 GCA_003136615.1 Caulobacteraceae bacterium
CCAATGGCGACGCTGGTGGCCCCTGTCCCTAGAGCGGACTGACCAATCGCCACCGCGCCGGTGGTGGTCGCGGAAGCCAGAACGCCGAGAGAGACCGCACCCGCGCCCGCGCTGGCGGCGGATACGCCGACGGCGATACTGCTGGCGCCAGATCCCACAGCCGACTGGCCCACGGCGATGGCGCCGGCGCCCGTGACCGTGGCCTGCGAACCCGCGGCGATCGAATAGGCGCCGGTCGCCGTGTCCGATTGCCCCAAGGTGATAGCGTTGGTGACGTTCCCCGAGGTGTTTCCTTGGCCGAGCGCAATGCCGCCGGAGCCGGCGGCCGTAGTATTCGCGCCCAGCGCGACGGCCCCCGCGCCAGCGCCAGAGGCGTGGGAGCCAATGGCGACGCTGGTGGCCCCACCGCCCAGGGCGGACTGGCCGATCGCCACACTGGTCGCCCCTGTTCCCAGGGCCGATTGGCCCACGGCGATAGCGCCCGCGCCCGCGCTCGCGGCGGTCGGGCCGATGGCGATGCTGCTATTACCGGATGCGACAGCCGACTGACCAACGGCTATAGCGCCGGCGCCTGAGACCGTCGCCTGCGAGCCCTCGGCGATCGAATAGGCGCCGGTCGCCGTGTTCGATTCCCCCACGGTGAGCGCGTTGGCGACGTTCCCCGAGGTGTTGCTTTCGCCGAGCGCAACGCCGCCGGCGCCCGAGGCCGTGTCGTATGTGCCAATCGCGACGCCGTAGGTGTTGGTGGCCGTGGCGCTGGCGCCGAGGGCGACGGCATTTAGGCCGCTCGCCAAGCTGTTCGCGCCAATGGCGATGGAGCTGGCGCCGGTCGCGGACGCCAGGCTGCTTCCGGGGTTACCGGCGCTCGACGTGTTCACACCGCCGATTGCGATGCTTTTGACGCCCCCGTTTGTCAGGCCGTAACCCGTCGCATATTGCGCGTGGCCGATCGTGGGAGCGAAAACAACAGCGCCGACGCCAAAGGAGGCCAGAAGCGCGGCGATGGCTCCCGCGCCCAGGGCGCCCACGCCCAGGCGCTTGCGGTCCAGGCCCAGCACACGGTGAGCCAGGCGCAGAGCCGCAAGCACGCGCCGCTGGTTGGATCGGGATACGGGGCCTGTTCGGCCTAGCCAGTTGGCCGCAAACCTGCCCGCGCGCGTGGCCGCCGCGCGCGGATGTCGCGGGGCACTCATGGCGTCAACCTGACAGCGGCCCTTAGAGACCTATTGCGTCTAAGGGGCCACCCCATCGCGTACTAAACTCAGTCCCTTTTCGCAAGTGCGGCGCGTTACGGCGCGCCGCGAGCTAATTCCGCATCGAGACGGGCGCGCGAGCCGCGCCCCGCCCATGTTGTTTGGCTCACCCCGAGAGGCCTTTTATTCAATGCCGCCGCGCCGACAATAACCTAGCTAAATCCCTGTCATCGAAGCACATTGTCGCATCGCGGCCGCATCGCGCGCCCGCGAGAGGCTGGTCCACGTTTCGAGTGGGAGACACAAGTCAATGATTGTTAAATCAGTAACTCGGCGATTTAGTCTGCATTTTATGTTTGTGTTTGTTCTGCAATAAATCCCGTCCTGAGGCCTATCATTGCCGAAATAAAGACTGAGATGGCATTTCAGTCTTCACTATATTCCCCAGGTGCTGCGGTTATATTGCCACATTGAATTCAGAATGAGGGGGGAACTTATGGCAAATTCCATGCTGTTAGATACTGAGGCGAAGGCGCGTATTGCGGCGCGAAGACTCGAGGGGCCGCCTAGAGCCTGATGCGTTTTCATGGAGCAGATGTAAACGATGAGTCAGGCTATAAGCTATTGATGCTAGAGCAAATTATCCACGTGTATGCTTTCGGCCCGCGCCGCCAGTTTTGTCAGGGTGTCGGCGTGGCTGGCGCGGGTGATCCCATAGCCCCGCAAGAGGATCAGCCCGACCACATAAAATCCGACGAGGAGGGGCAGATAAACGAGGGCCATGTTGCGAATGATCGCCTCCGGCACCTGGCCCGGCCGGGCCTCCGCGGGGAAGTGGACCAGCAGCAGGATCATGCTGGCGGCGAAAATGCCGACCCCGGAGACGGCCTTGGCCGTCAGGCTTGAGGCGGAAAAAAACAGCCCCTCGGACCGACGGCCCGTCTTCAATTCTCCGTCCTCCACCACGTCGGCCACCATGGCCCCGATCAGGGTGGTGGCGGCGATGCCCAGGGCCACCGAGAAAATCGACTGGATGAAGACGATGTCAAACAGCGCCGGCGTGTGATTGGCCGGGAGCACCCGCGCCAGGCGCGCCAACATGGGCGCCGCGCCAATGGTGACCGAGGCGATGACCAGGGCGGTCGCCGTGCCGCGCTTGCCGAAACGGCGGGCGAGAGGGGCCACGGCGGCCAGGGACATGAAGGCGGAGATGAAAACGCCCGCGATCAGGATGGCGAACTGCCGGGACGTGAACTCCCAGAAATAGGTGTTGATGTAGATGTTCATGGCGGCGTTCAGGCCCGTCGCCATGGCCAGGGCAAGACCGGCCAGGGTCAGGTAGAGGAACGAGCGGTTCGACCAGGTGGCGACCATCTCGCGGAGGGTCGCGAGGAGGCCCAGGCGCCGGTGCGGGGGAACGCGGAAGGCCGCCGCGCGCCTCTGCGTTCCCGCCGCCGAGATCAGGATGGTGACGAACATGATCACCGCGGCTGTCAGTCCATAGCGGCTATAGCCCGCCGGATTGGTCTGGCCGACCTTATGATGGGCATCGGGAACCAGCAGAAACAGGAAGGTGATCAGATAGAGCAGCAGCCCGCCCACCCAGGCGAAAAAGTAGCGATAGCTCATCAGAGCCGTCCGTTGGTCATAGTCCTGGGTCAGTTCAGCGGCGAGGGCGGAGCTTGGCACCTCATAAAAGGTGATGAAGGTGCGAATGATCAGGGCGGCGACCACCAGATAGGCGAAGAGGGCGCCCTGCGACCATCCGTGCGGCGGGTTCCAGAGGGCCAGATAGGAGACCGCCAAGGGGAGGGCGGCGGCGTACATGAAGGGATGACGCCGGCCCAGCTTTGAGCGCCAGTTGTCGGAAACCTGGCCGATAATGGGATCGATGAAGGAATCGACGATCATCACCAGCATGATCGCCAAGCCTACCAAGGGCGCCGGCAGGCCCACCACCTGATTATAGAAAAGCAGCAGCAGGTAACTGAAGCCGTTATCCTTCACCCCGAAGGCGACCGAGCCCAGGCCATAAAGCAGCTTTGTGGCGAGCGGAAGTTTCCGCTCGGAATCCATTCTGGGCTGATAACGGGTTGACGGCGCCATGAGCCAGCCTAACAAATCGCGAAGCGGGGGGAATTCCTAAATGAAATATTGGGCTTGTATCGCGGCGGGGCTGTTGGCCCTCATGACCAGCATGGCCTGGGGCCAGACCAAGCCAAGCGCCCAGA
>PLFA01000190.1:0-4453 GCA_003136615.1 Caulobacteraceae bacterium
TGGCCCGCCACCCTACGCCTTTGGGTGGCAGGCCACGGCGAAGCCCCGCCACTTCGGTCTGCTTTCGATTCAGGAATGATCACCGCCCACGAGGCGAAGGCGTCGCAACCCAAACAAGCCCACCAAAATCACCAAACTGGCCACGCCAGCCGCCAGGGGCACGCGCTGGTCGGGGATGAAGGCCATAGCCGCCAAGATGCCCAGCATCGCCACGATCGCCACGACGGTCAGCCACGGGAAGAGCCACATCCGCACCACCAGCCCCTCGGGGGTTTCGCGCTCCAGCTTCCCGCGCAGCCGCAATTCGGAAAGGGCGATCAGCACATAGACAAAAAGCGCCACAGTGCCGTTGGAATTCACCAGGAAGGAGAAGACTGCGCCGGGTGAAATGTACGACATCATGATCGCGACGAACCCGACCACCGTGCCGGCGAGAATCGCGCGCACCGGCGTCCCGTCGCGGTTCACCCGCGCAAGCACCTGTGGCGCGTCGCCGTGGCGCGTGAGCGCGAGCAGCATGCGCGACGAGACATAGAGGCCCGAATTGAGCGCCGACAGAACGGCCGTCAGGATAACGGCGTTCATGATGTTCGCCGCCGCCGGCACGCCGATCGCGGCCAGGGCGCTGACATAGGGCGTCGCGATGGTGGGCGAATTCCACGGTACGATGGCCACCACCAACAAGATGGAGCCAATATAGAAGACAAGGACCCGCGTGATGACCGACGTGGTGGCCCGCGCGATCGCCGCGGCTGGCTCAGCCGATTCCGCGGCGGCGATGGTGACGATCTCGGCGCCGAAATAGAAACCGGTTGCGGCGACCGCGCCGGTGAAAATCGGAAGAATCCCGCGCGGCGCGAATCCGCCATGAGCGGTCAGGTTGGAGACATGTGGGCCCGTACCGAACCACAAGCCGGCCACGTAGAGCGTGCCCACCGCCAGAAAGATGACGATGGCGCCCACTTTGACGGAGGCGAACCAGAACTCGAACTCCCCGTAAGTGCGAACCGACCGCAGGTTTGTGGCGGTCATAACGAGAAGCAAGGCGAGGGCGAGCGCCCATTGGGGAAGCTGCGGAAGCCAGAAACGGATAAGATCGGCGCCAGCGATGGCCTCGAACGCCACCACGCCGACCCAGAAGTACCAGTACATCCAGCCGGTCACGAACCCGGCCAGATCGCCCATGGCGAGGCGCGCATAATCATAGAATGAGCCCGCCGCCGGCAGGGCCGTCGCCAACTCCCCCAGCATGCGCATCACGAGCACCACCAGGAGACCTGTGAACAGGAAGGAGAGGCTGGCCGCCGGCCCGGCGGACTGGATGACCACCCGGCTGCCCACGAACAATCCCGCGCCGATCACGCCGCCCAGCGCGATCATCGTCATGTGCCGGCGTTGAAGGTTCTGCCGTAGCCTCGGATCGCCCAGAGCCTCGTCGACCATCGCGAAAGCTCCCCAGGCTGCGTCATGAACCCTTAGCCGCAGCGGAACCACGTTGTCATGCCGCCGATGCGGCAGGATCCGACATTCGCCGTGTTCCGAGCCCCTGGTGGCATCAGGCGGGTTGCGAAGCATGTCCTTTCGCGCGAGCAAAGGCGTGTTCACGAAAGACCCCGCCCATGACCGAGACCCTAAGCTTCGGCCACGGCTTCATCCTCGAAAAGGCCGACCAGATGGCCGCCCGGGGGCGGCTTGGCGAAGCGATCTCGATGCTCCGCCCCGTCATTCAGAGCCCGTCGCCTCCATCGCAACTCATCGTGAGGCTGTCGCAGCTGCTGACGGCGACGGGGAGGCCCGACGAGGCCTTGGCCGTTGTGGCGGAGCCAGCCGCCGCGCCAGACGCCGATATCCATTTGGTCACGGCGCTCGGCGAAGCGCTTCAGGCCACCGGCCGCCTGGAGCTCGCGATCAGCGCCTTTGAACGCGCCACGGCGCTCAGGCCTGATAGCGGCGGCGCCGAGCAGAACCTCGCCATGGCGCTTTGCGGAGGCCATTGGTTTGTCGAAGCCGAGGCCGCGACCGGCCGGGCCATCGCCAAGGGCGCGGGCTCGCCCGAGGTTTGGTTGACCCGCGCGCGGGCTCTGCAGGGCCTTGGCCTGGTAGATGAGTCCGAGCAGGCCTTCCAGCAGGCCTTGGTTCGCGGCGCGGGGGCGGACGCCCATGCCGAGTTGGCCCAACTCATTTGGACGCGAACCGAGGACGCCGGGCTGGCCCTTAGCGCTATCGACGCGGCGATCACTGGCCGCCCGGGCGACAGCGCGCTGCTGCGCGCCAAGGCGAATGTGCTGGTGTCGTTGGGCGACCGCCCTAGCGCCTATGCCATCCATGCCGGAGCGCTCGCGCGCGCCGGTGCGGATCAGTCCCTGCACGCGGACGCCGCCGTGGTCGCGGCGTGGTTCGATCCCGCCTTGGCGCTCTCCCACGGAGCGCGGGCGGTGACCCTGTTTCCTCAGCGGCCGGAGGCTCACCTGGCCCTATGCCAGGCCCATCTGGCGGCCGGCCAACCAGAACAGGCCCTCACCATCGCCGAAAGCCTGAAGCGCCTCTGGCCTCACGACCAGTTCGTCACCGCCCTGATCGCTCTGGCCTGGCGGCTGATGGACGACCCTCGATATGGCGCCTTGCATGACTACGGGCGTCTGGTCCGCGCCCAACCCCTGGCGACGCCGCCCGGCTGGCCTTCGCTGGAGGCCTATCTCTCCGATCTACGCGCCAGCCTGCGGTCCCTCCACACTCTTCGTGGCCATCCCATCGGCCAGTCCCTGCGCGGCGGCGTTCAGACGCCCCAATGCCTCACGCGCCTCGCCGACCCAGTGATCAAGGCCTTCTTCGCCGCGATCGACCCGCCATTGCGCACCTATCTGGAGGCGGTGAGCGAGAATGGCGAGGCGCTCGGGCGGCCGTGGACGCCCAACCGGGGCTATCGTCTGGAGCGAGCCTGGTCGGTCTTGCTGCGACCGCGCGGTTTCCATGTGGATCACCTCCACCCGATGGGCTGGATTTCCTCGGCCTGCCATATTGAGACGCCGAGCGCCGTGGAGAGCGAGCCGCAAGGCTGGCTGAAGTTCGGGGAGCCCGGCATCCCCACCACGCCCCGCCTCACCGCCGAGCACCGCATCAAGCCTCGGCCAGGCCACCTGATCCTCTTTCCCTCATTTATGTGGCACGGCACGGTTCCGTTCTCTGGGACGGAAAGCCGGCTGAGCGCGGCGATGGACATTGTGCCAGCCTGAGGCGTGCGGTTACGTCATGCCACGGATGATTCGTCTTGCGAGGTCGGGGTCCGTCTATCTTGCCCTCATGAGGAGCCTGGCATGACCGACGCCAATACGGTCTGGCCCACCCCAAAATTCGTCTTCCAGGTAACGGGCCTCGGCGGCCCCGCAACCTTTGAGGAGGCGGTCGGTCTGGCGACCCGGGCCGAGCTGATGGCCCACGCCGCCCCGGGCGCCGTCCCGACCCGCGCCAGCATTCTGCCCGCCCCGCCCCCTCAGGGCGATGTGACCTTGAAGAATGGCGTCTTCATCCGAACCCCGACCCTCTGGGACTGGTTCAGCGCCATTCAGATGAACAATGTGCCGAAACGCACCATCGTGGTCAGCCTTCTCGACGACGTCGGCGCGCCCCAGGTGACCTGGACCCTGGAAAACGCCATGCCGACCAAGTTCATCGGTACGGACCTGGAGCCGAATGGCGTCGACGTGGCCCTGGAGAGCCTTGAGGTCGTCTTCGAAAACCTCACCATGACCTATGCCTAGCTAATCCGCCCTAATAGATCGCCCCTGGAACCACTTCGACGACTTGGCCGGTGCCGAGCTGAACAAGGAGGAGGTCGGGACCATAGCGCACCCACTCGTAGCCATAGGGCGGCGGGTCTAGGTCGAGGGCCGCATAGTTCAGGAAGACATATTCGGGCGCCAGGAAGAGAAGCGGCAGTCGATCGCCACGGCCCCAGCGCCGATAGGCGTAGCCTTCCGGATAGTGGAATGCCGGGGCGTGAAATGTCGGATGGGCGCGGCCCATATAGACGAAGCTGTGGGCGCCGCTGGAGCCAGCGTGTCCGCCGCCTTGAGGCGCGCGCGCCGCCGCGGGCACCCCCCAAGCTGGAGGCGCCTGGTGATCGCCGCCGCCTTGCGGNNCGCCTGGTGGTCGCCGCCGCCTTGCGGCGGACGCGCGGCGGGGGCTGGGGCGGGCCGGGCGGCCTCCGGATGGGGAGCCGGGGCGCGCGCGGCGGGAGGATGAGACTTCTCTTCCGGGCGGTGGTCCTCCTGCGCGCTGGACAATGAGGGGGCGAGCAAAGCCAGGGCGCTCACGCCAATCAAAAAACGCATCATGGGCAGGACCTCTTATCCATCCGTCTTTCAACATCGAAAACCGGCTCGCCGGACACCTATGACGCCCAGCGTGGCGTGACAACAGGCTTTAGCTTAGGCCCCAGCGACCCAGATGGGCG
>PLFA01000190.1:4535-4686 GCA_003136615.1 Caulobacteraceae bacterium
ATGCGGGCGAGTCTCAACACGATGAGAGCGGAAAGCCCAAGACGGATGATGGGTCGAAAACCCAAGGCGATGACGCCGTCAAGGACCAGAAGGACGGCGACTCCGAAGAGGATAAGCCGCCCAAGAAGGGCCTCAAGGAACGGCCGATCCT
>PLFA01000051.1:0-3973 GCA_003136615.1 Caulobacteraceae bacterium
GACCTCCTTGTGATCCAGCAGGGCCACCGTAGTGCCGGACCGCGGACGACGAACCACCAGGCTCTCTAGGGCCAGCCGCCCCAAGGCGTCGCGCACCCCCGCCAGGCCCACGTGATACCGCGATGTGAGATCGTGCTCGTCCAGCCGCGNNTGTCGTCATAGAGCGTGCCGGTGTGCAGCGTGCAGCGGTTGTCCCACATGAGCACGTCGCCCACGCGCCACTTGTGCCGGTAGACAAATTGCTCCTGCGTCACCCAGGCCACCAGCTCGTCGATGAGCGCGAGCCCCTCGGGGCCCGGCAGGCCGATTACCTCATCGACAGTGCCTGTGGAGACCCACAGCGCCTTGCGGCCATCCGCCGGGTGCGTGCGGATCAGGGGATGGATCACGTCGGGGTTTTCCGCCGCCAGCTCCGGCGAAAGCTCCATGGCGCCCCACTCCCGGTTCCGCATGAAGTGGGCGTAGCTGTGGTGAAGCTTCAGGCCCTCAAGGGCCGCCTTGCGTTCCGGCGGCAGGGCGTCCCAGGCGGCGCAACAGTCAGCCAACAGCGTGTCCGATCCCTCGGGCGGGACCTCAACGGCATATAGCATGGTGCACATCACCGGCTCGGCCTTGTAGCTATAGTCCGTGTGCCAGCCGACCCCGTCATTGTGGGCGCCGATCGGTTTGCCATCCACCACTTTGTTGGAGAGGATGAAGATATTCGGAGAGCCCGGCAGGGTGAATTCTTGGAGCGTATGGCCCTCCGGCTCGCCGAAATGGCGGATGAAGCTCAGAAGATCGTCCGGCGTCATGGTCTGGTCGCGCAACAAGATCGCGCCGTGATGATGAAAGGCGTCCACCACCGCCGCCATCTGCGCCGGGTCAGCGTTGGGAAGGTCGACGCCGCCCACCTCCGCGCCGAAGCCGGCCTTTAAGGGGGTGATGCGGGTGCGTTCAAGGATGTCCATGGCGGCGTCCAGGCGGCGCGCCGATGCGCGGCGGCCTTATCCAGGGTTGGTGTTGTGAAATTTCAGGCGGGCGTCAAGCGCGTGGCGCGCGGGGCCTTATCGTCATGCGGCCTTTTTCATCACCGGCGCCCGGAAGTTCGGCTCGCCAGGTGAGAAATCATCCCGCGAGATGGGTGACCAACGCCTCGCCGGGACGATGCCGCTGATCGGCGCTAACGCTCTCATGTGAAATTTCACGCTAGGCCCCAATGACGCGGATGACCCTGCTCAGCAACGCCTTTTTCGAGTCCTTAAAGAGCTCCGATGGTCCGGTGGAGACCATCGAGACTCTTCCGCCCGCCTGTTACATCGATCCCGACTTCTACCGTTTCGAGGTGGAGGCCCTTTTCAATCACGAATGGCTTTGCGTGGGGCGGGAGTCCTGGGCGGCGGAGCCGGGCGACTACTTCACCACGCGCATTGTTGGTGAGCCCATCGTTGTGACCCGGACCCGCGCGGGCGAGCTCAAGGCCATGTCCGCGGTTTGCCAGCACAGGGCCATGCTGGTGGCGGAAGGCCGAGGCAATACCAGGGGCTTCGTCTGCCCCTATCACCACTGGGTCTATGGACTGGACGGGGCTCTGATCAACGCCCCGGCCATGGAGCGGACCTGCGGTTTCGACAAGGACAAGATCCGCCTGCCCACGTTCAAGGTCGAGGTCTGGCTGGGCTTCGTCTTCATCAATTTCGACCTTGCCGCCGCGCCCCTGGCCCCTCGCCTGAAGGCCGTGGCCGACGCCCTGGCCGGCTATGACCTCGCCGCCGCCGAAGGCCCTCCGCCCATGACCGGGAGCTTCGCCTGGAACTGGAAGGTGATGTTCGAGAACAATAACGACGGCTACCACGCCTCAAAGCTCCATCGCGGACCGCTGCACGACTTTGTGCCCAGCGAATTGGCCACTTTTCCCGACGCCGCACCCAGCGATGCCGGCTTTCTACGTTTCAATGAGACCACCCACCCCGACGCCAGCTTCAACCCCACGCAGAAGGCGGTGCTGCCGATCTTCCCAAAGCTGACGGCGGAGGATCGCGGGCGGATGACCTTCGCCAATGTGCCGCCGACCCTCTCCCTGGTCATGACCAGCGACCTCGTGATCTTCCTGATCCTGCGCGCCACGGGCCCCGAGAGCCTCGAACAGGACACCGGGCTCCTGGTCGCCCCCGGCGCCATGTCCGATCCGGCCTTCGAACATCGCCTGGAGATGATCATGACCAGCGCCGGCAAGATCATCGCCCAGGATATGCATGTGGATGCCCTGGTTCAGGAGGGTCTGCGCTCCCGCTTCGCCGTTCGCAGTCCCTATTCATGGCAGGAAGGCGCTCAGGCGCAATTCAACCGCTGGCTGGCCCCGCGCTATGAGGCTTGTTGGCGGGGCCTGAACGGCTTCAAAGAAGCCGCCCCGCCCCTCCTTCCCGCTTCCGAGGCCGCATGACGCCAACTCCCATGCCCGCCGTGTTCTTTGGCCACGGCAGTCCCATGATCGCCCTGGAGACCAACGACACCACGGCGGCGTGGAAAGCCCTGGCCGACGCCATGCCGCGACCGAAGGCGATCCTCTGCGTCTCCGCCCACTGGCTGACGCGCGGCACGGCTGTCACCGCCATGCCAAGGCCCAAGACCATCCACGACTTCGGCGCTTTCCCCCGCGCTCTGTTCGAGGTTGAGTATCCAGCCCCCGGCGACATCGCCCTTGCGGAACGTGTGAAATCACTCCTCGCCCCCACACCGGTGGCCCTCGACCAAGACTGGGGCCTCGACCACGGGACCTGGTCGGTGCTCTGCAAAGCCTATCCCACCGCCGATATTCCCGTCGTGCAGCTCAGCATGGACGCCACGATCAGTGATCAGGCCCGGTTCGATATCGGACGCAGTCTCAGCGTCCTGCGCGACGAAGGCGTCCTGATCATGGGCACGGGAAACATCGTCCATAATCTCGGGCGAATGGATTGGAGCGCACGCTATGGCGCGCCCTTCGACTGGGCCCAGCGGTTCAACAACGCCATGCGCGGGGCCATCGCCAACGACACGCCAGAGGCGGTGATTAGCTATGGCGCTCTGGGCGCCGACGCCAGCCTCGCCGCACCAACCCCCGACCATTTCTGGCCGCTGCTCTATGTCCTGGGCGTCCGGCGCCCCGGCGAGACGGCAAGTTTCATGACCGACCATATCGAACACGGCTCCCTCAGCATGACCGGGGTCGTGCTGGGCGAGGTCGACGCGGCGACGCTGAAAGCCGCGTGAGAATCTAAGGGGGAAGCATGGCTTTTTTCTGTGAGACCGGTGAGCCCCGGGCGATCCCGGCGCCCGGCGCGCTGCACCACCTGAAGGCCACGCCGAAGACCGTGCATTGGGGCTATTTCGACGCCTCCATCGCGCCGGTCCTTCATGTCAAAAGTGGCGATCTGATCCGCGCCGAGGCGATCACCCACCACGCGGGCGATGCGCCGGACCTGATGATGGACGAGGGCGTCACCGCGATCTTCGAGGGCGTGCCCGAGGCGGATCGCAATCCCGGCGTCCACATCATGACCGGTCCGATCTTCATCGAGGACGCCAAGCCGGGCGACATCCTGGAGGTTCGCTATCTGTCCATGACGCCGCGCTGCGCCTACGGCTCCAACCTCGCCGCCAATTGGGGCTATCTCTACAAGGAGTTCGGCGAAAAAGAGCGGGTCACGATCTATCAGCTCGACGCCAATGTGGAGACAGCCTCCGCCCTCTACGCCTATGACTTCCCCGGCAAATACCTCGTCCCCGGCACGATCACCCGCTGCCCCGAATGCGACCGCCAGACGGCCCTTAAAGGCATTCGCGTGCCGGCCCGGCCTCACCTTGGCACCGCCGGCGTCGCCCCGGACGTGAAGGGGCGCGTCTCGACCATTCCGCCGGGCGTCCATGGCGGCAATATCGACAATTGGCGCATCGGCGCGGGCGCGACCATGTATTACCCCGTGCAGGTGGACGGCGCCCTCTTCTCCATCGG
>PLFA01000051.1:4112-12590 GCA_003136615.1 Caulobacteraceae bacterium
TCGATCTTTCCGCCGAAGTCTTAAGGGGGGACTTTACCCACCAGAAACGCATCCAGTTCAGCGCGCGTGGGCGCCGAGACCGCCGCGCCGGCCTTGGCCACGGCGAGGGCGGCGGCCGCGTTAGCCATTTTGGCCGCATCCGCCAGCGTCGCGCCCTCCGCCAGCCGCGCCGCGAGAACCCCCGAAAAGCAGTCCCCGGCCCCCGTCGTGTCGACCACGGAAACCTGGCGCCCGGCGATCGGCCGCGCCTCACCCTGATTCACGATCAGGCACCCCGCAGCCCCTAGGGTGACGACCACGCACTGACCCGGCCGAACCAACAGCGACCTTGCCGCCGCTATGATCTCCGCTTGGCTCTCCGGCATCGCCTTTTGCTCCGCGAAGGTTTGAAGCTCGGTCTCATTGAGGATCAGGATATCAACGAGGCGGAACAGTGCACGCGCCTCCAGCCGAGCCGGCGCCGCGTTCAGCAGCCTGAGGCCCAACCCGTCCCCGCCCTGAAAGAACGCCGTGACGGTCTCAAGGGGCGTTTCCAATTGGGCCAGGCGGACAGCGTTCGCCATGGAAGCGGCGGGCGGCAGGTGATCCGGCAGCAGCGCAACGTTCGCTCCCGCATCCACCACAATTGTGTTCTCGCCGCCGGCCTCAACGCAGATGAACGCCCGTCCAGTGGCCTCACCGTCCAAAGAGGCCAAGTGTGTGGTATCGACCCCATCGCCGGACAGGAACGTCCTCAAATCCTGGCCGGCCTTGTCGCGCCCCAGGGCCCCGATAAGCCGAACCTCACCCCCCATCCGCGCCGCCGCCACCGCCTGATTGGCGCCCTTGCCGCCNNAGGGACTGAAGTGGCGGAGAGGGGGGGATTCGAACCCCCGATACCCTTACGAGTATGCCGCATTTCGAGTGCGGTGCTTTCAACCGCTCAGCCACCTCTCCAGGTCGCGAGTTTTGGGCCCCTAAAGGACCCCGGCGGGCGAAGGCGCGGAACCTAGCGATGCGACCCTATCGGTGCAAGGCCGCTCACACCGCGCCCGCCGGAAACAGCCCCGCCCGGCTTAAGGCTGATACCGGCGCCTTGCCGATCCTTTCGCCGATCCACCGGGAGGTAGCGATCATCGCGGGGATATCGATCCCCGTCTCAAAGCCCGCGCGATGCAGCATCCAGGCCAGATCCTCGGTGGCGACATTGCCGGTGGCGCCCGGGGCGAAGGGGCAGCCGCCCAGGCCCCCGCAACTGGCGTCAAGCACCCGTACCCCCGCCTCTATCGCCGCGAAAGCGTTGGCCAGGGCCGCGCCCCGGGTGTCGTGGAAGTGCGCCCGCAGCCGGGTGTCGGGGGCGACCGCCCCCGCCGCGTCGAAAAGCCGCCGCACGGCCCAGGGGTCCGCGGCCCCGATGGTATCGGCCAGGGCGATCTCGGGAAGGCCAAGCTCGGCGCCCAATCGCACGGCCTCAACCACATGTTCGGGGGGAACCTCGCCCTCGAAGGGGCAGCCGAAGGCGACGGAAACCGTGAGCGTCACGGGCGGACCGCCGTTCTCGCGCTGGTCCTCGGCGATGGCGACAAGAGCGTGCATCTGCTCCAGGCGGGAGGCGCCTTGATTGCGGATCCCGAAGGCGTCGCTGGCGCAGACCACCACATTGACCTCGTCGCAGCCGCTGGCCCGGGCCCGTTCCCAACCGCGACGGTTTAGGGCGAGGCCGATCCGCGTGCGAGCCTCGTGCTCTGGCAAACCGGCCATAATCGCCTCCGCGCCGGCCATCTGCGGCACCCGCTTAGGGTTGACGAAGGACGCCACCTCGCTGCGGCCGACGCCACAGGCCTCTAGCCGCGCGATGAAATCGAGCTTTTCGGCCACATCGAGGATCGCCGCTTCATTCTGCAGGCCGTCCCGGGCGCCGACCTCCACGATCTCGATTCTGTCGCTCATGGCCTCTTGTCCGGCGTCTGAGGGAGATAGATGCGCAGAACGTCCGCGCGGCCCTTGGAATAGTCGAGGCCCTGGACCTGGGCGGCCAGGCGCGCCACGGCTCCGTCCGCCCTTAAACCCGTTTTGAAGGCCTCATCGGTGCGGCTTTCGACAATCGCCGGGCGCCCGTCGCGAATCGCGTCGGCGGCGTCCTTCCCCCCGGCGAGTTGGGTGTCCGCTCCCAGCAGAAAGACAAGACTTGGCTCCGCATAGCCGGCCACGGTGACCGGCCCTTGAGCGACACCTTCCCGCGGATTGGCGCCGACGGCGGCCAAGGCGCGAACGACCTCCGTCGAAAGCCAGAGAGGCTTCAAGGCCGGGACCAAGGCTCCCATGAGGACCGCGTGGGCGAGAACCGCGGCGGCGCATGCAAAGGCCGTCGCCGCCGCAGCCTCTTTTCGCCAGAAGAGCCTCGCGCCCCCACCCGCGGCGATCAGAAACAGGAGGGCGGCCAGGATGGCCCAGACCTCCGCCGAGGGAACGTGCAGGCGCAGGACGGCCAGAGGCCCGGCGATGGCAAAGAAGGCGCCGGCCAAAACCAGCAGTCCCGCTCCCAAGGCGCGAACACGCGGCCCCATCGGCGCGGCCAGGGCGCTCGCCATCAGCCAGGCCAGGGCGCCATAGAGGGGCAGGGTGTAATGAATGAGCTTGGTGGGCGTGATCTCGAAGACCAGCCAGGCCGGGATCAGCCAGCAGAGGGCGAAGCGCACCGCGGGCGTCGCACGGTCCGGCCAGGCCGCCAGGGCGCCGGCCGGCAGAAGCAGGGTGGCGGGAAACAGCAGCAGCGGCGAAAGGGCCAGATGATAGCCAAAGGGCGCGCCATGGCTTTCCTGGTCCCCCATGAGCTTGGGCGCCAGATCGCCTCCCACCGCCGCGCCCCAAAAGGCGCCGTCGCTCACCACCGTGATCGCCATGGCCCAGGGAAGGGTCACAGCCGCCACGCCAATCAGGCCCCACCCCCAGCCCAGCTTCCCCATCCAGCGCAGGCGGCGCTCGCAGATGGCCAGGGCCAGGAGTGTCAGGGCCATAACCATCGGGCCGATGGGGCCCTTGAGAAGAACGCTCAGCGCAATACCGGTCCAAAGCAGGACCTTGGTCATCCCGCCGGCCGGCGGCCCGCCCCGCGCCGCCAGATAAAGCCGCCCGAGCGCCGCCATGGCGAGGGTCACGGCGCCGCACAGGGCGCCATCGGTGGCCGCGATCGCCGCCTCGGTGGAGACCATGAANNGCGCAGGCGGCGGCGGCCAGCATGGCGCCGGCAAGCGAGGGCAGGCGATAGGCCCAGATGGCCCGGTCCTCCACATGCGAGACCGCCTCCACGGCGAGGGCCTGAAGCCAATAGATCCCCACCGGCTTCTTGAACCTGGGCTGATCCTGGAAGTGAATGGAGACGAAGTCGCCACTCTCCAGCATCTGGGCGGAGGCCTCGGCGAAGCGCGATTCGTCGCGATCAATCGGCGGAACGGCCAGAACGCCGGGTAGCCCCGCGGCCAGGGCGATGAGCGCCGCGAGCCAAGGCCCCCGCGCGCCCCGGCCCCAGAGGTCGAATCTTTCTGCCCATCTCATAGGTGTTTGGATAGCACGAACCGACCCCAGCACATTGAAAGGGTCTATCGCGCGGCAAGGGTCTAGAGAGGATTTTCCGCTAAAGAAGGCGCCATGACATCGTCACCCTCTGCATCATCGGGCCTAGCCGTCGCCCCCGACCTTTCCATTGTGATCCCTGTTTTTGACGAAGAGGGGGCGGTGGAGGGCCTGGCGCGGGAAATCGCCGCAGCCTTTGACGGCTGGAACTATGAGATCCTCTTCGTCGATGACGCCAGCCGTGACGCCACCCTGGCGAGACTGGACGCCGCCGCAGCCGAGATCCCGCGCCTGAGAGTCCTTCGCCATGCGCGAAACGCCGGTCAGAGCCGCGCCATCCGCACAGGCGTTCTCGCCGCGCGGGCGCCAATCATCGTCATGCTCGATGGCGATGGCCAGAACGATCCCGCCGACGCCCCGCGTTTGGCGGGGGCCCTGACGGCGGGGCCGCCGCGCCTGGCCCTTATCGGCGGCGAGCGTCGGGTCCGACGGGATTCGGCGGCCAAGCGCTGGGCCTCGCTCTGGGCCAATCGCCTGCGCCGCCGCCTCCTGGCTGATCAGGCGACGGATACCGGTTGCGGGCTGAAGGTGTTCCGCCGCGAGGCCTTCATCGCGCTTCCCTATTTCGATCACATGCACCGCTATCTGCCGGCGCTCATGCTACGAGAAGGCTTCGAGGTCGCTTTCGAGCCCGTCAACCATCGCGCCCGCGAGGCGGGGCGCTCGAAATATACCAATCTGGGGCGCCTGGGCGTCGCCCTGTTCGACCTGGCGGGCATGGTCTGGCTAAGATCGCGGGCCCGCGATCCTGGTGCGGTGAGCGAAATCTCGGCAAAGGCTTCGCCATGATCCGCGCCCTCTTCGCCGCTATCCCGCTGCTGATTCTCCCAGTGGCCGCCTATGGCATTCTGGCTGTCACCTTGGGCGGGGGCCTGATGTCGCCGGACGCCCAGGCGCATCTGGC
Source organism: Caulobacteraceae bacterium (assembly GCA_003136615.1). Lineage (GTDB taxonomy): Bacteria > Pseudomonadota > Alphaproteobacteria > Caulobacterales > Caulobacteraceae > Acaudatibacter. The sequence goes on from PLFA01000051.1 coordinate 8,629, forward strand.
CGCGCCGCTCTTGATCCTGCCCACGCGCGGGGGCGGATCCTGGCCGGTGAGCGCCGCCGATGTCCTCCTGGCCGCGGGCCTCGTCGTGGCGTTTCTGGATCTCGTTAAGGGCGCGGGCGAGCGGCGGGTGGCCATCGCCAATCATGCTCTCTCGATCACGCTGTTCGTGGCTTGCCTCGCGGCCATGCTGATCACGCCCGCCTTCGCCACATCCACCTTCTTCCTGCTGACTCTGATGGTCCTCTTGGATCTGGTGGCCGGCTTCATCGTCGCCTTCGCCCCGCCGCCGGAGGGACGGCCGCGAAGACGCTAAACTGTGGCGGGAGCGATCAGTCCGTCCATTTCGCCAGCCAATCGGCCAGGCCCTGGGGGGTCATGTGACGCGCGTCGGCCAGAGCGGCGATGTGGCCCGCGTCGACGAGGCGGCCATGGCGGTCAACCACCAGCAAGCTTGGCACGCCTTCGAGCTTGGTGACACCCCAGCGGCCCGGGATTTGAAGGTTCTTGTTTTCACGGCCCACGTCCACGGGAACGACGACATAATGGGCATCGACGAATGAGGCGATCTCCGGCAGGCGCATGAAGGCGGCCAAAACCCGGCAATCCCCACACCAATTGCCACCCAGATCGATCAGCAAAAGCTTGTGGCTCGACTTCGCCGTGGCCATTGCGGCGGCCACCTGAGCGTCGGCGTCGGCCTTTTCGTCATAGGGATAGGGCAGCGGCGTCGAAAGCTGGGCAAGGCTCGAGATCGACGCCGTGGGCGCTGGCGCCGCCTGGGCCACGCCGCCCAGAACGAGGGCGACTGCAAGTGCGACGAGCGCGCGGCTCACGATCCTCACTTCGCCCCCAGGGTGTGCAGATAGGCGATGACATTGATCCGCGCCTGGGGATCCTTGAGGCCGCCATAGGTCATCTTGGTGCCGGGGATATAGGCCTGAGGCCCCTTGATGAACTCATAGACATGCTCGTAGTCCCAGACGGGCTGTTTCTTGCCAAAGTCAATCATGCTTTGAGAATAAGCGAAGCCCGGATGGGTTCCCGGCTGGCGTCCGAGCACGCCATAGAGCCCAGGTCCAATGGCGTTGGCGCCGCTGGCGGCGAAGTTGTGGCACGCTTGGCAGATCGCGGTGGTGGCCTGGCCGGCGGCAATATCGGCCTTTGGGAGGACCGTCCCCCAATCTGGCGGCGTATCGGCCGCGGGCGCAGCGGGACCCGAGACTTCGACAGGAACGGCCACGGCATATCCGGGCTTGGCGGGCGGAAGTTCCGGGAAGAATTCGGGGACGATCACCCCCAGACCCACGGTCAGCAGGGCGGCCGAAAGGATCGCGCCCAGGACCTTATTGGTGCTCAACTCGCTCATCGATGACCGCTGCTCGCCTTTCCCTTAAATCTGGAGGCATGGCCGCGCGCCCTGGGGAGACTTAGGCGAAGGGTCATGTTGCGCGGGGGTCTCTTACACGCTACCGGCCAAGGCGCAACCGGATCGCGCGCGCCGGTGGAACCGGGATTTTCAAGGGCCGCCGATCCCTCGCAATTGAAGTCATTCATGAACCCCCTAACCTTGATTCCCGCCCGCATGGCCGCCAGCCGCCTTCCGGGCAAACCCCTCGCTCTGATCGCGGGCGAGCCCATGATCGTTCAGGTCTGGCGCCGGGCCGTTGCCTGCGGCATTGGGCCCGTGGCGGTGGCGGCGGGCGATGCCGAGATCGTGGCGGCGGTGCGCGCGGCGGGGGGCGTCGCGGTCCTCACCGACCCGGATCTGCCCTCGGGCTCGGATCGCAGCCTCGCGGCCCTCAGGGAGCTCGACCCAAGCGGCGCCCACGATGTGGTGATCAATCTCCAAGGCGACATGCCGTTTGTGAGCGCCGATATCCTCACCGCCTGCGCCGATGTCCTGGCGCGTGAGAGCGCCTGCGATATCGCCACGGTGGTCGCCGCCGAGGCCAGCCCCGCCGACCGAACCAATCCGGATGTGGTCAAGGCAGTTCTCGCCCTCCCCCCGGGCGCCAGCTATGGCCGGGCGCTCTATTTCACGCGCTCCACCCTCTTCGGCGAGGCGCCGGTCTGGCGTCATGTGGGCGTCTATGGCTATCGACGCGACGCCCTGGAGCGGTTCTGCGCCGCCCCGCCCTCCCAGTTGGAGACGCGTGAACGGCTGGAGCAACTGCGCGCGCTGGAACTGGGGCTTTCCATCTGGGCCGGCGTCGCCGCTCAGGCCCCTCTTTCGGTCGACACCCCCGATGATCTCGCCGCGGCCCGCGCCTTCGCAGCCGTGAATTTCACGAAAGCCACCGCATGACCACGCGCGCCAAAATCGCCTTCCAGGGCGAACTGGGAGCCAACAGCCATGAGGCCTGTCTCGTGGGTCGGCCGGACTTCGAACCCACGCCCTACCCGACCTTCGAGGATGCGTTCGAGGCGGTGAAATCCGGCGGCTGCGCCCTGGCCATGATCCCTGTCGACAACTCCATTGCCGGGCGGGTGGCCGACGTTCACCACCTCCTGGCCTCCTCAGGACTCAGAATCGTCGGCGAATACTTCAAGCCGATCCATTTCCAACTCATGGCCAATCCCGGAACCCGGCTGGAGGATGTGCGAAGCGTGATCAGCATGCCCTTCGCCGCAGGCCAGTGTCGCCGAGTCCTTCGCCAACTCGGCGTCTCGGTTGAGCCGGCCGGCGACACCGCCCTCTCGGCCAAGATGCTGGCCGCCAAGCCCGACCCCAGCCGCGCCGCCATCGCCCCGGCTCTCGCCGCCGAGCTCTATGGTCTGCATATTTTGAAGCGGGACATCGAGGATGAGGCGCACAACACCACCCGCTTCGTGGTGATGACCGCGGATCGCGATCCGCCACGCCCGCCCGCCGACACGCCCTGTGTGACCAGCTTCACCTTCCGGGTCCGGAACATTTCCGCCGCCCTTTATAAGGCCCTCGGCGGCTTCGCCACCAACAGCGTCAATATGACCAAGCTTGAAAGCTACATGGAGAATGGCGCCTTCACGGCCACGTTCTTCTACGCCGAGGTGGACGGCCGCCCCGAGGACCCGCCGCTGGCCCGCGCTCTGGAGGAACTGGCCTTTTTCAGCGACCACGTGGAGGTTCTGGGGGTCTTCCCAGCCGATCCCTTCCGCGAGGATGGCTGCGGCTGAAGGGGGAGGGTAAATTGTCGGTCCTGGATTTATCATTGGCTTATGACGGCGGATGTGAAACGGGGCCGGCCGCCCTTCGATGACGCGCTGACGCCTGCCGAATGGCGGGTCGTCGAAGCCGTGCGCCATGGCCTCACGAACAGGCAGATCGCCAAGGCCCGCGGCGTCAGCCAAGACGCCGTGAAGTATCATGTGACCAACGCCGTTCAGAAGCTCGGCCTCACGGGGCGCCGGGCCTTGCGCCAGTGGACCGGCGTGGCCCGCGGGGCCGCCCTCTATGACAAGGATCTCGACATGTCGAAGCCCGTGAAGATCGGCCCTATCGCCCAGATCGCCCGCACAGTCGGCGACATCGAAGCCGCCCGGGCCTGGTATCGAGACGTGCTCGGCCTCACGCACCTTTATTCGTTCGAGGGCATGGCGTTTTTCGACTGCGCCGGGACACGGCTGTACCTACAGGGCGGCGCCGCAAAGCCTGCAACGGAATCGATCCTCTATTTCGGGGTTGATGATATCCGTGCGGCCCACGGCCACTTACAGGCGCGCGGCGCGGACTTCATCAGCGCGCCGCATATGATCCATCGCCACCCGGATGGAACCGAGGAATGGCTCGCGATCCTCAATGACAACGAAGGCCGGCCCGTGGCCATCTCGGCTCAGGTCAGGCCGGACCCGCCTCCGCCCAGGCCTTGACGAGCTGGTGGGCGATGGCCAGGGCGCCGGGCGCCTTGGCCGCAGGGAGGTCGCCGGCGATCATAGCGCGGGCCTCGTCACGGGTGAGCCAGCGCACCTCTTCGAGCTCTACG
>PLFA01000137.1 GCA_003136615.1 Caulobacteraceae bacterium
TACAGGAATTGTCATCCCCGGCCGGAAAGGGCGCGGGCGCCGAGATCGCGCCAGATGCGCCCCTCCCGGCGGAACTGGGGCGCGGCGCGGTCCAGATGCCGGTCCATCTCCGCCAGGGTCTCGCGGGCCTCGGCCGTCCGCCCGGTGCGCGCCAGGAAAGCCGCCCAGCGACCCAGGCCCTCAAGACCCGGCAAACGTTCAATCACCCAGCGATAAGCGGTTTCGGCTTCGGCGTTGCGGCCCAGGCCCTCATAGGCCCGCGCCAGGGCCAGAACAGCCTGAGGCGTTCGGCCCTCCTCGGCGTTCTGGTCCAGCCGCGCCAATATGGTCAGAGCTTCGGCAGGCCGGTTCAGTTCTATCAGCGCCTGGGCGCGACCGAGCAACAGGACGGGATCATCGGCGTGAATGCCCCGGGCCGCCTCGCCATAGAGCCACTCGGCCTCCTCATGACGGCCAAGGCCCGCCGCGGCCTTCGCCAGGCGCATCTGGTTATGCACTGTGGGCGTGTCGGCCAATTGCCGCGCGGCGTCGCGATACTCCCGGCCCGGATCCAGACGCTCCCGGGCGGCTTGCCCCATCCGCCGCGCGCCCACGCTGCCGGTCACGCCCGGCAGCACAATGGCGATCAGATAGACGAGCCCGCCGAGCGGCTGCAGCATCAGAATGATCATCAGCCACCACATGGCCTGGTTGGTGCGCACCACGTGGACGCACAGGGCGATGGAAAAGACGAGCGACAGCCAGAGGGCCGGCGAGAACAGCAGGGCGATCAGATAGCCGAGCATGGGGTCTTAACTATCCGTCCCGCGCCCGGGGGCCCGGGGATCCAGCTTCTCGGCGGGCGCCAGACGCATGACCTCGGCCTGATACCGCGCGTCTTCCCCCGCGGCCAGCAGGGGCAGGGCCTCGGCGCAAGCCGCGATCATGGCGCTGACCCACTCCGTGTCCACCTTGTGGAAGTCCGACAAGACGTGGCCCAGCACCTTGTCCTTATGGCCGGGATGTCCCGTTCCCATACGCGCGCGGCGGAAGTCGGGGCCGATCCTCGCGATGATCGAGCGAACGCCATTGTTGCCCGCCGCTCCGCCGCCCGTCTTCATGCGGAAACGCCCCGGCGCGAGGTCGATCTCGTCAAAGAACGCCACCACGTCAGAGGGCGTAAGCTTATAGAAACTCATCGCCTCGGAGACCGCCTGGCCGCTGTCATTATAAAAGGTCTGTGGCTCCAGGATCAGGGCGCGTTGCGCTCCGGACTCCGTGGGAATCTCCCCCTCCCGCGCCAGGCTGGAGAAACGCTTGCGGGGAGCGCCGAAGCGCCAGCGTTCTGCGCAGGCGCGCACGGTCATGGCCCCGAGATTATGACGGTTCTTGGCATATTGGGCGCCGGGGTTTCCCAGGCCCGCCAGAATGAGCAAGCGCGATTAGGCGGCGGGTTCGGCCGCCGTCTCCTCCGACTCCATGTCCGACGGGGCGGCGATGGAGGCCACGGTGGAGTCCCGGTGCTGAGCCGTCACTGTGACGCCCTTGGGCAGAACGAGATCACTCGCCTTGACGCTGTCGCCCACATCCAGGCCCGTGAGGTCCACGAGGAGCTCCTCGGGGATCGCATCGGCCGGCGCCAACAGTTCGACTTCGTGCAAATCGACGTTCAGCGCGCCGCCCCGCTTCAGGCCGGGAGAGTCCTCGTGATTGCGGAAGTGGACAGGCACGGAAATGCGGATCGCCGCGTGGGCGTCGACCCTAAACAGGTCGAAATGCACGGGCTCATCGGTCACTGGGTGGAACTGGACGTCCTTGGCGATGACCGGTTGTTGCTCGTGGCCGTATTTCAGCGTGACGAGGCGGCCAAGCAGCTTGCCGGTGGTCAGCGCCTTGCGGAACTCACCACTCTTGACCGCGATCGGCACGGGGTCCTGACCCGCGCCATAGAGCACGCCGGGAACCAGGCCCCCCGCGCGGACCTCGCGGGCCCCGCCCGTGCCCACGCGCTCGCGGACGGTGACGTTCAGAACAATATCGGCCATAGCCACGCCTTGAAAAATTGAAGGCCGCCAAGCTCAAAAAAGCCTGACGACCAGGGTTTCCCGTTCCCCAGGGCAAGCTGGGGTCCGCCAAAAAAGGCGCTCTCCATACACGCCGCGCAGCCTAGGCGCAACGCCAGCGTCACTCTGGTGGTCAGCTCAGGCCCCGCCGGGCGATCACATCCAGCAGGGGCCCGCTTTGACCGGCGACCCAGTGGGCGTCGACGGCGTAGGCCTTGGCCAGAACCTCGGCGGTGAGGGCTTCGGCGGGCGCCCCGTCGCTCAGAATCTGCCCCTCCATCATCACCACGATGCGGTCGGCCGCGCGCACGGCGAAGCCAAGGTCATGGACGCTCACCACGACGCCCATGCCCCGCGCCGCGGCGCCCTTCAAAAGATCGGCGGCGTCCAGCTGGTGTCCAAGGTCCAGTCCGGTCAGAGGCTCGTCGGCGACCAGCCAATCCGGCTCGCCCGCCAAGGCTCTGGCGATATGCGCCCGCGCCCGCTCGCCGCCCGACAGGGTGCGAATATCGCGCGCGGCGAAGCCTGACAGGCCGGTGCTCGCGAGGGCCGCGTCCACGGCGAAGGCGTCCGCGGCGCTCTCCCCGAAGACCCCGGTGTGAGCGGTGCGGCCCAGGCGGACGAAGGTGCGAACATCCAGCCCCCAGGCGATCTCTGGCGTCTGGGGCAGATAGGCGATGCGCCGCGCGCGCTCCCGCGCGCTCATCGCCAGGATCGCCGACCCCTCAAGGACGACCTGGCCGTGGCCCGGCGCGCGCAGCCCGACCAGAGACGTGAGCAGCGTGGATTTTCCCGCCCCGTTTGGGCCCACGATGGCCGTCACCTGCCCCGGCGCAAAGGCGAGGCTGACGTGACTCAAAATGTCCCGCCCGCCCAGGCTGACGGACACGTCCTGAGCCCGCAGATACCTGGAGGCGTTCCCAGTCACGCCAGCTTCCGGCGCATGGCGATCAAGAGTCCCAGAAAGAACGGCGCCCCCAGGGCGGCCATGGCCACGCTCACATGAACCTCATTGGCGTGAGGCGTCGCCCGCACGAGGATGTCAGCCGCGAGGAGCAGGTCGGCGCCGGCCAGGGCGCTGGGGATCAGCAGGCGGCTGGGGCGCTCCCCCACGAACTGTCTGACCGCGTGGGGCACGATCAGTCCCACAAAGCCGATGACCCCTGTGACGGCCACGGCGGCGCCGCACGCCAGGCCCACCCCCACGGCGATGCTGGTCTGGGTCCGCCGCAGCGAGACCCCCAGGGCGCGCGCGCCGGTCTCTCCCAAGGTGAGGGCGTCGAGCGCCGGACCGGTGGTCAAGAGAAGCGCTCCGCCCAGAAGTATGAACGGCGCGGCGGTTTGAACCTCGACGATGCTGCGATCCGCCAGCGACCCCATCAACCATGTGGTGATCTCCGATGACGCCCAGGGATTGGGCGCGAGACCCAGGGCCAGGGCGACGCCCGCCGAGGCGATGCTGCTCAGGATCACGCCCGCCAGAAGGAAGCTCACCGCGTCGCCCGCCGGGCCGGCGATGAGGATCAACAGGGTCACGCCCACCGCCGCCCCGCCCATGGCGAAGGCCGTCAGGATCCAGGGCGATCCCAAGGCCAGGTTCAGATAGAGCGTCAACACCGCCCCCAGAGCCGCCATGGCCGAAACGCCGAGCACCCCCGGATCGGCCAGGGGATTGCGCGTATAGCCCTGCAGACTGGCCCCGCTGAGGCCAAGCGCCGCGCCCACCAGGATTCCCAGGAGGGTGCGGGGAATTCTCAAGGCGGTGATGATCAGCCAGCGCGGGTCATTCTCGCCGCCCAGATGGGTGAGCGGTATCCACACCCGGCCCGCGCATATCGAAAGGGCCGAAAGGGCCGCGAGCAGAGCCATGAGGCCGAGCTCCAACCTGATGCCGCTGGCGCGCTTCACCGCGAGACACCTCTCAACGCCATCTCGCGGGCCTGGGCGAGGGCGTTGGCCGCGGGTATCAGGCTCGGCCCGCCACAGAACATCAAGGTCTCGGGAAAGGTCTCCACCCGCACCCGGCGCGCGATTGTCTTCAACACGGGATGAGAGAGGACGCGGTCGGCCCAGACCGGTTCGCCAGGCGCCATGCGCCCGGCCAGCAGAACCTGCGGCGGGTCTGAGGCCAGGGCGTCCAGGGCCACCTCGCCGGTGCGGGTCAGGCCATAACGCGGCGCGAGATTGGTAAAGCCCGCGCGGCGCATCAATTCGTCCACCAGTGTGCCGGGGCCCGAGGCCAGGCCGTGATATTCATAGATCAAGGCGCCAAGCCTCGGCTCGCCTGGTCTCGGTCCGTCGGCCTTGAGGGTGGCGCGGATGCGGGCCGCGAGAGCCGCGCCGCGATCAGGGTGGCCGGCCAGCGCCGCAACGCGCGCGACTTGGGCCAGACTCTCCGCCACCGAGCTGGGCGCGCCGAAATGGGCCTGATTGACGCCCAGGCGCGGCAGAACCCGGTTAAGCTCCAGGGCGCCCGTGCCCCCGATGAGCACGAGATCCGGCTTCAGGGCCACAACCTCCTCGGCCGAGCCCCAGGTGAAGGGGTAGCGCCGCGCCTGGGCCGCCACCGCCGACTGGCTCGGGTCCCGGGAATAGTGGCTGAGGGCGGCGATCTGACCAGGATCCGCCACCGACAGCAGGATGGCGTCGAGGCAAGGATTGAGCGAGACGATCCGGCGTGGCGGTGGGGGCGCGGCGCCGGACAGTCCGATCAAGACGAGGGCGCCCGCCAGAACCCTGATCGCCGCGCCGCGCCCCATGCCGCGCGTTTCCTAAAAGCTGTAGCGCAGGCCGCCATAGGCCGCGCGTCCCAAGGTCCCGTACTGATAGGCGGTCTCATAGTGCTTGTCGGTGAGGTTCTCGACGCGACCATAGACCTCAAGATGGCCGTTCAAGGGGTAGGAGGCGCGTATGTCCCAGAGCGTATAGCTCTGCAGCGGGATGACGTTGCCGTTCTGGTCGAAACTGCGGTCGGCGTACCGGACGGCAAGTTCCGTCCTTAAGCGGTTTGGCCACAGGTAGCTCGCCGTCAGATTGGCCGTATTGCGGGGCCGTCTGGCCAGCTGCAGGCCATAGTCGAGGGCGCCGGGCGAGCGATCAACAATCGCGTCGTAGGTGTAATTGCCGGTAAGCGTGAATGCGCCCGTCACGCGCCAAGCAGCCTGCAGCTCGACGCCTTCCGCTTCGGCCCGCGAGACATTGTCATANNAGGTTGCGGGTCACACGGCCGAAATAGGTCGCCTCGAGATCGACGCGTCCCTCCAGGAACTTCTGCTCCACCCCGGCGTCCCAGCCATTCGCCTCCTCCGGCCGCAAGCCCAGATTGCCGTAGGGACTGTAGAGCTCGTACAGCGAGGGGGCCTTGAAGCCCTGGCCGAAGCTGGCCCTCAGGATGGTGTTTCCATCGTTCAGGTTCCAGGCCGCCGAGGCTTGGCCCGTGGCGTGGTCGCCAAATGTGGAGTGATCGTCGTATCGCCCGCCGGCCGTCAGGGTGAGGCCGGGCAAAACCTCGCCGGTCACCTGGCCATAGCCGCTGTTGATGATGTCTCCCGCTTTGATCGCGGGGGGGTAGAGCGGCGAGTTGGAGTCGATGGTGGAATGCTCGCTCTGCGCCCCGAACACCGCCTGGGCGCCGGGCGCGATGGCGAAGTCGCCTTCGTATTCCGCCGTGCTGGTCTCGCCCACGTCGATATAGGTGAACTTCGTCCCTGCCTGTTGCGGATCCTCGTTGCGGCGGGTGAGGTCGCTATATTCGAAGGCCAGCCGGTTCTGAAAGCGACCGTCCAGAAGCGACAGGTTCAGGCCGGTATAGTCCACCACCTGGGTTGTGCGACCATACTCATCGTCATTGGCGAAGACGTAGTTAGGGGGGGGATAGCCGTCGAATTCGGCCCGGCTCCAGGAGAAATAGGCCCGCTCGTCGAACTGGAGGATCGGGGTGATATCGTATCGAAACCGGCCCGAGGCGCCCGCGGTGTGAAAGGGATCGGAACCGACCCCGCCAAAGGTCTTGTCAAAGGCCGAGACGCTGTCGGTGCTGTTGTAATAGGCGCCCAGACGCCAGTCGAAGCGATCTTCCTTCCCGCCGACCGCCGCGCGCGCATAGGCCGTCCCGTAACTGCCGCCCTCCACCTGAATATCACCCTCCAGGGGCCGGGTGGCGTCCGCGGTGATTACATTGACCACCCCGCCGATGGCCTCGCTCCCATACAGAGTGGACTGGGGCCCGCGCAGGATCTCGATGCGGGACACATCGCCCGTCATGAGATTGGAGAAGTCGTAGCTTGATCCCGGGTCGGAGGGGTCGTTCACCTTGACCCCATCGACGAGGACCAGGGTCTGGGCGGATTCACCGCCACGGATGAACAGTGAGGTGGTCTGGCCTGGACCGCCGTTGCGCGCCAGACTGACGCCTGGCGTGCGGGCGACAATGTCGGCCACATCGGTTTCCTGGTCCTGCCGAAGCGCCTGGTCGGTGATGATGGTAAAGGATTGACCCACTGTCTGCACGGGGGCTGGCGCGCGATTGGCGGTGACCACCACCTGTTCGACGGCCGTGGCGGCGGCGGCTCCAGCCTCGTCAGGCGCGGAGGCCTGCTGACCGGGCGCCGCCTGGGCGAAAACAAGTCCTGGCGCGGCAAGGCCCGCGATCAGGACCGGATAGAGATAGTCTTTCAGCGTCATAATAGGCTCCCTCGCGACGACGAGCCGCACGCGCGCGGGGAGGATCGCTGAGGGGCGAAGAGCCCGGCCAGACGGTCCGCCCGCGCACGCGCGGCGACAAGGCCGTCTCTCGGGAAAGACCCGTATCGCTCGGCGCACCCCGGCCGGTCGAAGGACGACTGCGCCGGGCAGGTCTCCTGGCTCGCGGGTCAATGCCTTATTCGTCGCCTTCCCAGGACCAAGACGTCCCAGTGGCATGTGACGAACAGACTCGCCGCTTACAGTTGCGGGGGCAGCCGGGGATATTCGCCCCGTTCCCTATTCACCCTCTCTCGAAGGACCTGACGCAGCCGGGGGGATATAGCCAAGCCATGGGTGGGTCAACGTCCTGGACGTGAGGTCAGGTTTTCAGGCGTGCTTCGTTCGCCTGTGAGGCTTTGCCGACGGCGGCGGCGCGGGCGGTGCGGGCGGCAGAGGAACATCCACCGCGACGCTCTGGGCCACGCAAACGGCGGGATCTTCCATCTCGTGCTGCCCCATGCAGAAGATGTCTTCGTAATTGGGCTTAGCCACCGCCAGGCATTGGAACAGGTCGCGCTTGGCCCGCTCCAGACATTGCTCGGTAATCCCATCCTCGATCAGGGATGACAGATTGAGATAGACCGTGTCCGAAGCCTCCCCCAGAGCGGCGATGGCCGCGACCTGAAGAGCGCGGTCGATCATTGGCGTATAGGGCGGAGCCAGAGGCGCGCCTTCGACATGTAGGGGTTCGACCTCGGTCGCCGCGCGGCGCACGATGGCGGTCTCCTCGGGATCGGGGGCGATGCCGCTAGCCGAGGCGGCTTTCACGGCGGAGAGGCGCCCCGGGCGATCAGCGATTGTCTCATTCGACCAGGGTTGATGTTGCACATCATAGGCGGCCTGATGGATCGACTTTCCGGTGGCCAGCAGGTTCAGGGCCGCCGATCCCAGGGCCGATTTAATATAGCCGGCGGCGACATCCGCGCCCTTGAACTGATAGACATAGATCGGGTTGAGTTCGATATCCCTGACCATTTCGGCCCGATTCTCCGGGCTGTTGCCGGCCGCACGCAAGGCCGCGACGAAGTCCTGCTCTTTCAGCGCCGCCACCGCGGCATAGGCGATCGCGCCGCGCAGCAGCACCTTGGGGTCATAGGCTGCCCCATTTCGCAGGGCTGTCGCCACGCTATCGGGACTTGAGAATCCCGGCGAGGTGGCCGCGACGCGCAGCATCACGCCTTCATAGGCCGCGGCGTCGTCGATCATCTGGTCAGGCATGCCCACCGGCGAGGCGGGCGGCGGCGGTGGTGGCGGCGGTGGCGGCTCTTCGACGACGCGGTGGCGGCGGGCGAAAGCGGGCGCCGCCGGCGCGGCTAAGGCTAGCAAGGCCGCCGTGGCGAGAAGGAGGCCACGGCCGAAGAAGACAGAACGCATCACTCACCCAAATCTATCGCGGCCAAATCTATCGCAGAACGGCGCGCGCCCAAGCGGGACAACAGAGACTCTGATCGCTTCTGAACGCACGCTCAACGCTTCTGTTGCTGAACGCCCCTGATTTTAGGGCGACACTATGGCCGTACGTGTCCCGGTCTAGTCGAAGAGCTTCGAGACCGACTCCTCATTGGCGATCCGCCGAATGGCTTCGCCGATCAGGTCCGCGCAGCTCACCACACGCAGTTTCTTGGCGCCCGCCAGGCGCTGACGGCTCTCGATGGAATCCGTGATCACCAACTCCTTGAGCACCGAAGCCTCGACCCGCTCCATGGCCGCGCCGGAGAGCACGCCGTGGGTGATATAGGCCGAGACCTCCGCGGCGCCGGCCTCCCGGAGCGCGGCGGCGGCGCTGCAGAGCGTGGTGGCCGAGTCGGTGAGGTCGTCAAAGATGATCAGCCGTCGTCCGGTCACGTCGCCGATAATATTGGCCACCTCGGATTTTCCCGGACCCTCCCGACGTTTGTCGACAATCGCGAGCCCCGCATTCAGGCGGCTGGCCAGGGCGATGGCGCGCACCACGCCGCCAGCGTCGGGGGAGACAATGAGCAGGTCGGATGCGTGGCCATAATGGCTCTGGATGTCCTGGGCCATCAGCGGCGCGGCCTGAAGATTGTCCGTGGGAATATCAAAGAAGCCCTGAATCTGACCCGAATGGAGGTCCATGGTCAGGACGCGGTCAGCCCCCGCCCGGGTGATCAGATTGGCCACCAGCTTGGCCGAGATGGGCGTGCGGCCGCCCGTTTTGCGGTCCTGGCGCGCATAGCCGAAATAGGGGGTAACCGCGGTGATCCGCTTGGCCGAGGCGCGTTTGAGGGCGTCGATGCAGACCAGCAGCTCCATCAGGTTATCGTTGGCGGGATAGCTGGTGGATTGGAGGACGAAAACGTCCTCGCCGCGCACATTTTCCTCGATGACCACCCAGGCCTCATTATCGGGGAAGCGCTTCACCTGGGCCCGGGTCAGGGGCACGTCGAGCGACTGGGCGATCGCCTCGGCAAGGGGCCGGTTGGAGTTCCCCGCCAACAGCTTCATGCCATCTCTCCCCCGGCCCGCGCCCGCGATTCCGTCATACCCGCGCCGCTGCGCGCTTTAACAGTGCGCGGGCCCATGGCAAACCCCGGCGTTTTTCATTTTGCTTGCGGCCCTGACCGAGGTGGGGCCTCCCGACGTTAGACTGTCTTGATGCGGATAGATCCCAGGACAAATCTGATGCGCCTTGTCATGCTCAGCCTCGCCACCGTCCTCTGCTGCGCCAGCGTTCCGGTCATGGCCGCCGTCATGAAGGGGTCGCAGGACGCGCGCCTGAGGATCGCCTTCGGCAACACCATTCTGGACACCTTCCCTGATGGCCGCACCTCCGAGGCCTGGCTCGAACCCGACGGGACCTATACCGGCGAAGGCCGGACCCGCACCAAGTCCTATGGCCGCTGGTTCGTGGAGGGCCCGAAGGTGTGCTTCAAGCAGACCCATCCCTTTGTCTTCGGGTTCGTCTACTGCACGCCCATTCCCGATGTTCGTCCGGGTGAGGCTTGGCGCGCGAGATCCCCTATGGGCGAGGACGTGACGGTGAGGGTCGTCCCCGGGCATTTCGAGCCCCGCTGAGGCGAGGTCCGCCACCTTACTTCAGGGCTTGATGATGATGGCGGAGAGTCCGCGCCCATAGTCCGCCTCGCCATTCAGGGTCATGCGACGGTGCGAGAAGAAGTCCGCCGACTCGGCGCAGGTGTCGGCGCCGATCCATTCGGCCCTGGCGACGCCCGCCGCGGCGAGGCGGCCGAGAACGAATCCGGGCAGATCGAACTGCCGCTTCTTAGGGTCCGCGCCGGCGGCGAAGAACCGCTGAAAATCCCCCGACGCCGACACGAAACGCCCCTCGAACTCTAGCCCGACCTCATAGGAAGCCTGGCCGATGCAGGGCCCGACCGCCGCCACGAGACGCTCCCGCGCCGCGCCCAAAGCCACCATGGCCTCCACCGCCGACGCCGCCACGCCAGCCAAGGCGCCTTTCCAGCCGGCATGGACCGCGGCCACGATGCGCGCCCTCCCGTCGGCGATGAGGATCGGGGCGCAGTCAGCGGCCAGGGCGCCCAGCATCAGACCGGGTGTCGCCGTGACCAAGGCGTCGGCTTCCGGCGGCTCCCCGCCGAAGGGCGCCTCGACCGTGATCGCCCGCGCCGAATGGACCTGATAGGCGGTGATAAGCCGTCCCGCCTCCGCGCCCAGGGCGGCGGCCGCCTGGCGACGGTTTTCCCTCACGCGTTCGGGGTCGTCCCGTGAGCCCAGCCCCACATTGAGACTCTCATAGAGCCCCTCGGACACGCCGCCGCGCCGGGTGAAGAAGGCATGATCGATGCCGGTCAGGCTGGCCAGAAGCTTCGATCTCAGGAGCTCTGGCGCTCCCATCACGCCCGTTCGCTCGGCAGGAGTCCCGGCGGCGTCAGGCCGGGCGCGTGGATCGCCGCGACCTTGAACAGGTTCCCCATCTGGTCTGGCGCGATCAGGCGCTGCACCTGACGGGCGATGACCGCCGCCTGGTCCGGGTGCGCCGCGGTCAGGCGCTCGGCCCGCAGGCCAATACCGAGAGACCGGAGAAAATCGCCCTGGGCGGAAATGGCTGTCGTGTGCGCCCCAGCCTGGCGGGCGGCGCCGAGAAAAGCCGGAAAATCCGCATGGGCGGTCAGATCGGCCACGCCGGGATGATCCAACGGCCCCTCTTTGGCATGGCGGCGCAGGGCTTGCAGGGTGTCCCCGGGTCCCGCCGCCTCCCGCCCATAATCGATGAAAAGCGCCGCGCCGCCCGCCTTGGCCACGGTCGCGCCCACCTCACGCCCGAGGTCCTCCAGCGCCGGCGACCATTCCCGCACCTCGCCCGGTGCGCCGTCACCCAGATCGTTAGGCGGAACTTCGCCCAGGGTGAAAGCGAGGGCGCCCCACGCATCGACGCCGACCCGCCGCTCGCGCCAACCCTCTTTCGTAAACACCGCCTGATGGACGGGGAGGCAGTCGAGGAGTTCATTGGCGAGAAGAATAATCGGCGCATCGACGGGGATCCCGGCGAGGGCGCGCGCCCATTGCACGCCGGCCTCGCCCAGGCGCGCCGTCTGGGCCGCGCGCAGCGGCTCGCTGGTTTCCACCAGCCAGGTCTCCTGGGCCGCGGCAAACGCGGGCGACGCCCGGCAGGCGCGCCAGACATCGCTCATCAGGGTCCCGTCGCCTGGGCCCATTTCCACCAGGCGCACGCGTGGCGGACGGCCGAGAGCGTCCCAGACCGCCACGGCCCAAAGCCCCAGAAGCTCCCCGAACATCTGCGAGACATGCGGGGCGGTGATGAAATCGCCCGCCGCGCCGAGGCGAGGGCGGGTGGCGTAGTAACCCTCATCTGGGTCATGGAGACAGGCGGTCATATAGTCCCCCACGCTGATGGGCCCCTCGCGCCGGATGCGCGCGATGAGCTGGTCAGCCAGGCTCATGGCCCGGGCTCGCCACGGGGGCGGGGGCCGCGAAGGCGCGCCAGATCAGCCAGGCCCCGGCGATGATCATGGGAACTGAAAGGAGCGTGCCCACCGTCAGGCCCAGCGGCAGGTCCCGCAGACCTTCGTCGGGCATACGCACCCGCTCCAGGACGGTCCGGAAAACCCCATAGGAGAGCAGAAAAAGCCCGGTCACGGCGCCGGACCGTTCCAGCCAGCGCCAACGGTGCGTGGCCAAGCGCAGGATAAGAAACATGACCAGACCTTCGAGGCCCGCCTCATAGAGCTGGCTGGGATGGCGCGGCAGGGGGCCGGCGACGCATTGGCCCAGCGCGTCCGTGGCGAGATGCCGACCGCAGAACACCATGCCCCATGGCACGGTCGTCACCCGCCCCCAGAGTTCGCCATTGATGAAATTGGCGATCCGCCCAAAGCCCAAGCCAATCGGAACGGCCGGGGCGACGAGATCGGCCAGCCGCAAGAGGTTCATCCCCTGCGCCCGCGCGAAGGCGATGAGGGCGATGGTGACGCCGATCGCGCCGCCATGAAAGCTCATCCCCCCATGCCAGATCCGGATCACCTCCAGAGGGTCGCTGGCCAGGGTCTCGCGGCCCGATGCGAGGGGCAGCATGTAGAAAAGCACATAGCCAAGCCGTCCGCCGATGATGATGCCCAAGGTGATCCACAGGACCAGATCATCTATTTGTAGCGGCGTGGCCGTGGGGCGCGTGGCTCCCCAGATTCGCGGATTGCGCGCGAGACCCGTGGCATAGCGCCAACCCAGCAGGATGCCGGCGATATAGGCCAGGGCGTACCAGCGCACGGAAAAGGGCCCAAGGCCCCAGCCGCCGATCGCGATCCTGGGCAGGGTGAAGATCTCAGGGGCGATATCGGGATAGGGTATGGCCATTGGCGCGTTAGTCTCTCGCTTCAGCGCCCATCGTCAACCTCCCAATCCTTAGCTTGTGCGCCGCGAAAGCGCCGTTCGCCTTGGCGTGAGTTTTCCGATAGAGATGCGAGTCATGCAGACTCAGAACCCGTTTCTCGACGAAATGGCGAAGCTGGCTCAGGCCGCCGTGGGCGTCGCCCAGTCGGCCGGCGAGGAGGCCAGATCCGCCCTCCGCGCTCAGACAGACAAGTGGGCGGCGGACCTCGATCTGATCCGTCGCGAGGAATTCGAGGCCCTCAAGGCCGAGGTGGCCGATCTGCGCGCCCAGATCGCCGCCTTGAAAGGCGCCGCGTCTTAAAGCCGCGGATGTCGTTGTGACAGGTTTCAGGAGGATTTTGAAAATCCATGGATAGCGCTCAGCCGGAAGAAGATGACACCCTCATCACGCTCGACCCCCTCGACGTCGTGGAGCGGGTGCTGTCGGCCGAAAATCTCACCTTCGAGCGCACCGAGGACGGCGATCTCGCCTTCGCCCTGAGCGGCGACTGGAAAGACTATGAGCTCTGGTTCGCTTGGCGGCCGGAGGCTGATTGCCTGCAGCTTTGCCTCTCCATCGACATGCGCGCCGCGAGCGAGCGGAGAGACGCCGCCCACGCCCTGATCAATCTGATCAATCAGCGAGTCTGGCTCGGCCATTTCGAGGTCTGGGCGGACGAGGGCGAGGTTGTGTTCCGCCACGCCATGGCGCTGCCGGACGCCGAGCGGCCCAGCATGGCCCAGGCCGCTTCGATGATCGACGCGGCGGTGGAGGCGGCGGACAGGTTCTATCCGGCCTTTGATTTCCTGATCTCAGGCGGCAAATCGCCGGAAGACGCCATGACAGCCTGCATGTTCGAGACCGCCGGTCAGGCCTGATTCCGCCCAAGTTTGGCTGTGCCGGCGTGACGCCTTCGCCATGACCTTGATCGTGGACGCCTGTCCTCTACTGCTCCTTGGCGCTGGCCATATGGGCGGGGCGCTGATCGCCGGTTGGCGGCGCGCCGACGTTGTCTCGCCCCGTCAGATCCTCATTCGCGATCCCCATCCGGGTCAGGCCGCTCTCGCCGCGGGCCAGGTGGGCGCGCGCCTCGATCCATCCGATGGCGATCTGGCGTCGGCGCGCACGGTCATCTTGGCGCTCAAGCCCCAGATCTGGCGGCCCATCGCCGCCGACATCTCCGCAAGGATCGCGGCGGACGCGGTGGTGATCTCGATCATGGCGGGTGTGACGGCCGCCGATATAGCCCAGGTCTTTCCGGGCCGGCCGGTCGTTCGCGCCATGCCCAATACCGCCGCGGCGGTCGGCAAGGGCGCCACGGGTGTCTGGTCCGCCGATCCTGAAGCCCGCGCCAGGGCCCACGCCCTCTTCGCGCCGCTCGGCGCCGTCGCGGATCTCGCCGAGGAAGGCCTGATCCATGCAGTGACCGCCGCCTCCGGCTCGGCGCCGGCCTATGTCTACGCCCTGGTGGAGGCGCTCCAGCGCGCCGGCGCATCGGCCGGCCTCGCGCCCGAAGCGGCCCGGACCCTGTCACGCGCGGCCCTGATCGGGGCGGCGGCGTTGCTGGAGGCGAGCGGGGAAGAGGCGGGCGAGCTTCGGCGCCAGGTCACATCCCCCAAAGGCACGACCGAGGCGGCGTTGGACGTGCTCATCGGAGAAGGCGCCCTTGACGACCTTGTGACGCGGACGGTTCTCGCCGCCCAGGCGAGGTCGCGGCAATTGGGAGGCGAGGCGTGAGCGTGCAAAGCCAGGTCGCGGCGGACGCTCTGCTGAAACTCGCGGCCGACCGGCCGTGGCGCGAGATCACCCTGCGCGACATCGCAGAGGAAGCTGGGCTTGATCTCGTGGATCTCTATGGAGATGTCCAATCCAAGACAGACCTTCTGGCGGTGATCTCCAAGGACATGGATCTGGCCGCCCTGCGCACCGCCGCCACGCCGTCCGAGGATCCCCACGACCGGCTGTTCGACGCCGTCATGGCGCGGGTGGAAGCCATGGAGCCCCACCGCGCCGCCCTCACCCTCATCGGCCGCGAGGCGCCGGGGTTCGTCGCCCTTCACTTTCCCTCAACGGCGCGCGCCATCTGGGAAGCCGCGGGCCTCGAAGCCACGCCGCCGCGCATTCTCGTACTCACCGCCGTCTGGGCCCGCATCGCCCAGGTCTGGCGCGACGACGAAGGCGCGCTCAACCGCACCATGGCCGAGATCGACAAGCGCCTCCGCCAAATGCGCGACGTGCTGGGGCGGGTGCGGGCAGGGTTCTGACGGCGGGGCGTCTCGCCTCGCATCCGCAAAATTCCCTTGCTTACGCCGCGATTCTCGCGTTCTTGCGCGGCGGGCCACGCCCTCCCAACGGGGCGCAGTCCATCTGTAAGGATGGGAGACATTGCTATGACGACCCTCGTCAAGCCGGCCATGCGCCCGGCCTGCGCCCAGTTTTCATCCGGGCCTTGCGCCAAGCGACCTGGATGGAGTCCCGAGCATCTCAGATCCGCTGTGTTGGGGCGATCACATCGCTCCAAGCCCGGCAAGGCGCGCCTTCAGGCGGCCATCGACCAGACCCGCGAGGTGCTGGAGGTTCCGGCTGGCTATCTGATCGGCATCGTGCCGGGCTCGGATACGGGCGCCCTGGAAATGGCCCTTTGGTCGCTGCTGGGGCCCAGGCCCGTTCAGCTCCTGGCTTTTGAATCCTTCGGCAAGGATTGGGTGACCGACGTCGTCTCCCAGCTCAAACTTCCGGCGGAGGTTCTCGACGCGCCTTATGGATCTCTCCCCGATCTGGCCAAGGTCCGCGCCGACGCCGATCTGGTCTTCACCTGGAACGGCACCACCTCGGGCGTCCGGGTGCCCAACGCGAATTTCATCGACGCTGACCGCGAGGGCCTCACCATCTGCGACGCCACCAGTGCCTGCTTCGCGCAAGGGCTCGACTGGTCCAAGCTCGATGTCGTGACCTTCTCCTGGCAGAAGGTGCTGGGCGGCGAGGCGGCCCATGGGGTTCTGGTGCTGTCTCCCCGGGCCGTCGCGCGGCTGGAGAGCCATAAGCCCGCCTGGCCCATGCCAAAGCTCTTCCGCATGACCAAGGG
>PLFA01000187.1:0-1952 GCA_003136615.1 Caulobacteraceae bacterium
GGCGTGAACTTGGTGGGGCCGGAGGATGACCCCACCACGCTGCGAGACTATGAGACGCAGATGGCGACGCTGGCCTATATGGGCCGGCGATATCCGATGGTGCGCCTGGCGCTCCATGCCGGTGAGCTGACGCAGGGTCTGGTCCCGCCAGAGGACCTGAGGCGCCATATCCGCGACGCCGTGGAAATCGCCGGGGCTCGACGCATCGGCCATGGAGTCGATCTGCGCTATGAGGACGGGGCGGCGGAACTCCTTCGGGAAATGGCGGCGAAGAAGGTGCTGGTCGAGATCAACCTGACCAGCAATGACGTGATCCTGGGTGTCGCGGGCGACAACCACCCCTTTTCAGACTATCGCGCGGCGGGCGTGCCAGTGGCGCTTTCGACTGATGATGAAGGCGTCGCGCGGATCGACCTGACGCACGAATTCGTCCGCGCGGTGCAGACCTACCGCCTTTCTTACGCCGATCTGAAGTCCCTGATTCGCAACAGCCTTGAGTTCAGCTTTTTGCCGGGGCGCAGCCTCTGGGCCGCAACGGCGCCCTATCGCATCGATCCGGCCTGCACGCACGGCGAATCCGCGGGCTGCGCGGCCATTCTGAGCGCCAGCGAAAAGGCCCGCCTGGAATGGCGGCTTGAGGGCGAGTTCAGGACCTTTGAGGCCAGGCCATGGCCAAGATCATGACTTTTCGGAGCAGTTCCGCATGCAAAACCCGCTGATCGCACGGATCGCCAGCATGGCTCTCACGCTCATGGCGGTAGGGGCGAGCGCGGCCATGGCGCAAAGCGCGCCCGCCAGGATTCCGATCCGCGTGGTCGTGGTCACGACCTTTGAACTGGGCGCGGACACGGGCGATACGCCGGGCGAATTTCAGAACTGGGTAGAGCGCCTGCCGCTGAAGGACAGTCTGCCCTTTCCCAATGGTCCGCGCGCCCTGCGCTATAATCCTGACAAGCATGTGCTGGGCGTCGTGGTCGGCAGCGGGGCGATCAATGCGTCCGCCTCCATCATGGCGCTGGGTCTCGACCCACGATTTGACCTGACCAAGGCCTATTGGGTTGTGGCGGGGATCGCCGGGATCGACCCGGATCTTGGCGCGGTGGGGTCCGCCGCCTGGGCCGAATGGGTNNCCCAACGCCTATCACCTCAATCCCGCCCTTGTGGACTGGGCCTATCATCTCACCGCCGACGTCAAGCTGGAGGATACGCCGGACCTGAAGGGCATTCGCGCCCGTTACGACGGCCATGCCGCCGCTCTCGAACCGCCGCATGTGATGAGGGGCGACGAAATCTCCTCCAGCACCTGGTGGGTCGGGTGGATGATGACCAAGTCGTCGGAGGACTGGATGGGCTATTGGACCGACGGAAAGGGGCGGGCCGTGACGACGGCCATGGAGGATCATGGCGTCTTGAACGCCCTGAACCGGTTGGCTCAGAGCGGCTTGGTGCGTCCGGACAGGGTCCTTGTGCTTCGGACCGCATCCAATTTCTCTGCCCCCGGCGTGGACGACACGGCGGCTGGCCTCCTTGCGGCGGAGGCGTCAGACAATAGCGCCACGCACCTTTCCGCCTTCATCCCCGCTCTGGAGGCGGCCTACAAGGTCGGCAGCCCCGTGGTCCTCCAGCTGGCAGATCACTGGGATCGCTATCGCGACGCGGCGCCCTAGCAAGGCTTAGAACGCCACCGTGATCTTGCCGACGACGCTGCGGGGAGCGCCAGGAGACGCATATTCGACCCCTTGGGATGTATAGGCCTGGGCGTAATAGTATTTGTCAAAGAGGTTATTGACGTTGATCGTGAAGGTGACGCTCTTGCCCCACATGCCCACGGTCTTCAACGGGAATGTCTTGGCGAGACTTGCGTCCATCACGATGTAAGCGGGAATGGTCCGGCTGTCCGGAAGCCCCGTGTCGTCATCGGTGATGTACTGGTGGCCAATGATCCGCGTCTG
>PLFA01000187.1:2022-3448 GCA_003136615.1 Caulobacteraceae bacterium
AGCTTGACGTCGTCCGACAGCTGAATTTCGACCCCTTGATAAAGAGCATTGCCGCCATTGCTAACATTGGTTTCGTAGGTGGTCGGATTGAAGCTGTCGATAAAGATGCTGCTGAAGTCCTCCCGATAGACGTCCACCGAGGCTGCGAACCCGCCGTCTTGATAGCGGGCGCCGAGCTCATAATCGTTCACATGCTCGGGCTTGATGGTGATCGGCGGCGGTGTCAGAGGCGTCGAGGCTGTCGTTCCCGGCACCTGATTATAATAGGCCGAGATATCGGGGAATTTGATGTTCTGGCCAAAGGCGAAGTTGAACGCGAGGTGGTCGGTGAGCTTGTAGTTCAAGCCCACGGTCGGCGCGAAGTAGCTCTCCTTGTCCCGGTCCGTCCCGCCGTATGGGTAATAGAAGCCGATGTCGTCGGTATCGACCGTGCTGGCGAACTCATATTTCACGCCGGGTGTGATCGACAGGGCGTCGTCGAACAGTTTGATCGTGTCCTGGATATAACCGGAGACGAACATTCTGCGATCATGCTCATCCCAGGCGTCGTTATAGCCTGGGGTTTGGGGCATATTCAGGGCGCCATACCAGTATTCGCGTGAGTGAAGTTCGCCATAGGTTATGTTTCCGCCCGCAATGATGGTATTATGGGGCAGATCTATGGTAATTTGCGGCGTATAGCCGATGGCGAAGTTTGTATAGCCATAGAAGTGATAGGCGTTTCCCGGATAGACGCCATTCACCTTGGGGCCGAAGACCTTCTTGGGATTATAGGTCGGGCCGAAGGGGTAATAGATCCAGTAGTCGTAGCCGGCGGCCTGTCCGGGCAGTTCGTATGCGGACGTCACATCGGCGGGATTGGCGTAGGACGTGCGAATGAAGTTCTGGCCGCCCCCGAAGATCTTGTTGTCAAATGTGATATTGGGCGCGAGCTTCGCGTTGTAGCCCAGGATGACCATATATTCCGCGTCGCTGGCCTTCTCGTTCGCGACATTGATCGGGAACTGATAGAAACCCCCATCCTGTTGGAGGAGCGAAGTGGGCATTTCCAAGGGTTCATGGGAGTTATTCAGATTATAGACCGCGACTAGGCTCAGCTGGTTGCCGTTCGGCACGTCATAGAGCGCGGAATAATAGACATTGGTGTTACGGCCTTCGGTATTGGCCAGCCAGCCGTCGCTTTCGCGATGATCGTATTGAATAAGTTGCTTCAGTCCATGGTAGTCGCCGGTGTCGAGGGAGGCCTGCGTCGTATAGGAATTGAAGCTGCCATAGCTGCCGCCGATGCTGCCGCCAAAGTCGTCGCCGGGACGCTTGGGGAGAAAGTTGATGGTGCCGCCCAGGGAGTTATAGGAGTTCACGGCCGGATTATTGATGCCGTTCGTCAGGACCACGCTATCGATATTGGCGGGAATGAACAGCACGC
>PLFA01000043.1:0-212 GCA_003136615.1 Caulobacteraceae bacterium
GCGCCTTCGAGCTTGGTGGCCCAGCCGGCATAGTAGCGGAGCACCTCGCCGCAGAGGCTGCGGATCGTCGGGACCGACATGGAGATGGGCAGGCCCGCCTCAATCGTCTCGATCTCACCGATGATGTCGGCCCGCTCGTCGAGGATATCGGCGAACCGCAGCAGCACCCGCGCGCGCTGGTTTCCCGGCGTGACGCTCCATGTGCGAAAGGC
>PLFA01000043.1:227-3609 GCA_003136615.1 Caulobacteraceae bacterium
AAAGCCGTCGCCTGGGCGGAATAGGCGGGTCGCGAAGGGGTGAGAGCGTTCATGAGGCTTTCTATCCGATGGCGGGTGGCGGGCGACGGGACAAAGCGGGGTTTGATCGCGGGGCGATCACAGGCAGGCAGCCCCGCGGCCATGGGAAAAAGTGAGATTTCGGTGGCGCGAGCTCAAACACGACTTTTTCTCTTTATTATTCCACATTTTAAACTCGGCTCGCGGANNGGCAGCTTTTTGGCAACATCCTGTCAGCTGAACGGCAGCGGATTGGCAGCTGAGGGCTTCGGCGGGGGCAGCAGATTGGCAACAAATTGGCAGCTTTTCGGCAGCGATATCGGGCGACGCAGTCTTGAGAACGACGATTTCTGGGCGGCCCTGCGGGGTCGTTGGCGCGCATGTCAGAGAAAAGTTCGCTGATTGCATTATGTAATGTACCACCTCCCGCCTCGGAAGGGAAGACCCCGCGCGCGGAGCATGTCATGATCGCGGCGTTTTGGGGAAACGGCGTTGGGGGTGGAAGACATGCGATATCTCAAATCTCGCGGCGGGCTGAAGACGGCGCGCGACCTTTTGATTTCGGCCTTCATGGGCGCGGGGATGCTCATGGGGGTCTCGGCGAGCGCGCAGCCGGCCGGCCATATCACCGGCGTCGGCGGCGTCTTCGTCACCAGCAAGGACCCAAAGGCTCTCTGCAAATGGTACCGCGATGTTCTGGGCTTTGATGTCAAACCCTGGGGCGGGGCCATGCTGCGCTATGACGCGCCCGGCCATCCGCCCATGGTCGTCTGGTCACCCTTTCCCGTGGGCAGCGACGAGTTGGCGCCCTCCAAGCGCGAATTCATGATCAACCTCGCCGTCGACGATATGGACGCCTTCATCGCCCGCCTCACCGCCAAGGGCGTCCCCATCCTCAAGCGCGACGACACCGACCCCAATGGCAGGTTCGCCTGGATCATGGATCCAGACGGGACGAAGATCGAGTTGTGGCAGCCGAAGTCGGGGGGCTGAAGACACCTGGGCTCTTTGGAGGGGGTGGGGCTTCGCTCCGTGCGAGGCGTTCCGCGCAACCTTAAAGGCGCCCCGCTCGTTCATCTTGCGTCAGGCGGCTTTAGCCCCTCCCCCGACATTTGAATTGCCTGAAAGCCCACGGGGGGTTTGCGCCCCGTGAGCCGTCTGAACTTGCCCCACGACGCGGATTGACGGTTTCAATTCAGCCGCCGCCCGGCCATCGCTGGAGATGAGTGCATGCCCCCACCGCGCAAGATAATCCTCATCGTCGAGGATCAAATTCTGGTGGCCATGGAACTCAGGGACGAGCTTGAGGACGGGGGCTATCAGCTCCTCAAACTCGCTGTGCGCCACCAGGAAGCCCTGGCCTTTGCCCGGGAGATCAAGCCTGATTTGGCTCTGGTGAACATCGACCTCGCCAACGGAGATGACGGCGTGGCGCTCGCCCGAGACCTCAAGGCGATGGACGTGCCCGTCCTCTTCATCAGTGGCCAACCGGATAGAGCGAGGGCCGAGAAGGAGGTGGCAGTCGCATCCCTCGCAAAGCCTTACAGCGGAAAAGAAATGCTGGAGGCGGTCAATTACCTGTTCCGGCATGAGCTTGGAGACGAGTCCCGTCCGGCGCCTAAAAACCTGGAAGTGTTTGAGCCCGCCTAACGCGGGCGTCTCGGGAATCGGCCCTCAAGCCACAAACGCAAACATCGTCTTCGCGAACGGCGGCGCCGACGTCACCCAGGGCGGGTTTACCCCCGACGGTCTGAACGGCAAGATTCAGTCTCGCGCTGCACCCCTCCCCCACGCAAACGCGCGAGTGAGAAGATTGAGGCTCCGCCCTAAGCCCTCGCCTCGACCTCCAGGGCCGTGTGGAAGTTGAAGGCGGTGCGGGCCTCCGAGCCTTCGGTGTCAGCGGAGATGAGGTCGTGGCTGATGGCGTCGGCGGCGCGGCGGAGGTCGTCGTCGTATTTGGCGACGGCGTCCCCGATCTTCATGGCCGAGGAGAAGATGATCAGCACGATGCAGCCTGCGACGCCCTCCGCGCCGAAGACGGGGCGGGCGATGGAGGAGGTCTTGCCGGGGGTCTCGGTATAGCGGTTGCGGCCTTTCACGGCATAGCCGAGCTGGCGGATATCATCTGTGAGGGCGCCTGTTTCCAGGAGCCGCATGGTCAGGTCATCCTGCTTCTCACCGCTCTCGCGGATACCGCGGATGATCATGTCGCGCTCATCCGGCTCGGCATAGGCGAGGTAGGCCTTGCCCGACGCGCATTCCAGGATCGGCAGGGTGTAGCCAGGGTGATAGTTGTTGAAGGTCTGGGAGGTCAGCGCATGGGTCGAATCGCGGATCACCATTGAGAGGCCCACGCGGGTGGTGAGAGAGACCGGCCACCCATGCTGCTTCGTGAGAGAGACGATATGCCGCCGCGCCACGGCGATCAGGCGGTTTTCCAGCCGGTAGCCATTGGAGAGCGATTGGACGAGCGCCGTGGGGCGATAATGTTTGCGGGTGGGCTCGCGCTCGATCAGGTTTTCATAAATCAGGGTCTGAACGATGCGGCAGGCCGTGGGATAGGGCACCTTGGCCCGCCGAGCGATTTCCATGAGGGAAAGATCACCGGCGCGGTTGATCTCCTGAAGCACGGCGATGGACCGGCTGATCGCGCGTATCGGAACGCCTTTTTCCATGGTCTCGCCCCTTCCCACTGAATGCGGGATGCCCAGGATGACCATCACGCGAAGTGGCGAACAGAGACTAGGCCAAGGCGGAACTATCCGCACCACGGATAAATAAGGATGAGCCGGCGGCTTCCCGCGTCTGCCCAATAAATCGTCAGCTTATCGCGAGATAGGGATCTTTAAGAGATGATCATCGACATTCGTCACGCGCAGCCGACCCAGCCCGGCGTCAAGGCGTTTCTGGCCGGAGGGCCCAAGTCTCTCCTGATCGGCCCGGACTGGAAGAACGCCCGCGGCGGGACGCTCCCTACCCGCGATCCGGCGACGGGGGCGGTTCTGGCCGAGATCGCCCGGGCCAATGCGGCTGATGTCGATCTGGCCGTGGCGGCGGCGCGTACGGCCCTCGAATCCGGCCCCTGGCCCAGCATGACGCCCATGGAGCGGGCGCGGATTCTCTGGAACATCGCCGATGTGCTGGAGGCCCATATCGATGAGCTGTCGGAGCTGGAGACGCTCGATCAGGGTAAGCCCCTGTTTGTCGGGCGCTGGGCGGAGATACCGGGCGCGATCAACCAGTTTCGCTATTTCTCCGGTCAGGCCCTGACCATCGAGGGGCGGACGATCAACAGCTCCATCAATTACCAGCCGCCAGGCAAGCAGGTTCAGGCCTGGACCCTGCGCGAGCCGGTGGGCGTGGT
>PLFA01000043.1:3647-3852 GCA_003136615.1 Caulobacteraceae bacterium
CCGCCGGGCGTTCTCAACCTGATCACCGGTTATGGCCATGAGGCGGGCGCGGCCCTGGCGGCCCATCCAGGGGTGGATAAGGTGGCCTTTACCGGCTCGACCCAGACCGGGCGGGCGATCCTCGACGCGGCCAAGGGCAACCTCAAACGCGTCAGTTTGGAGCTGGGTGGCAAGTCGCCCGCCATCGTGCTGCCGGACGCCGATC
>PLFA01000161.1 GCA_003136615.1 Caulobacteraceae bacterium
GACGGCTATGGCGAGACCTCCATCGCTAATCTGATCGCCGCCATCGAGGCGCGCCGCGCCATCAGCCTCGACCGCTTCATATTTGGTCTCGGCATCCGCCACGTGGGCGAGACCACGGCCCTGACCCTCGCCCGCGGCTATGGCGAGGCCGCTGCCTTCCAGGAGGCCATGCTTAAAGTCGCCGCCGGCGAGGCCGACGCCATGGCCGAACTGGACGCCCTCGACCAGATCGGCGCGGCCGTGGTCGAGGCCGCCGGCGCATATTTCCGCGAGCCGCACAATCTGCGCGTCGTCGAAGCCCTGGAATCCGAGCTCGACATCCAGCCCGCGGCCCAGCCCCGAACGGACAGCGCCCTGGCCGGCAAGACCATCGTCTTCACCGGTTCCCTCGAATCCATGACCCGCGACGAAGCCAAGGCCCAGGCCGAATCCCTCGGCGCCAAGGTCTCCGGCTCCGTCTCCAAAAAGACCGACCTCGTCGTGGCGGGACCGGGGGCGGGGTCCAAGCTGAAACAGGCCGCGGAACTCGGCGTTGAGGTGATCACCGAGGAGGCGTGGGCGGCGTTGGCGAAGGGGTAGCTCTCTGGCGCTTTCGCCTCGCGCCCCTATCTGCACCCCATCCACCCTTAACCCCCCGGAGTCTCCCCCATGGAATATCGTCGCCTCGGCGCGTCCGGTTTCAGCGTGCCCGCCTTAAGCTTCGGCACCGGCACCTTTGGCGGCAAGGGCGAGTTCTTCAAGGCCTGGGGCGGGGTGGAGGTGGCCGAGGCGA
The DNA here is from genome assembly GCA_003136615.1 of Caulobacteraceae bacterium. Classification (GTDB taxonomy): domain Bacteria; phylum Pseudomonadota; class Alphaproteobacteria; order Caulobacterales; family Caulobacteraceae; genus Acaudatibacter. Next base: position 773 of record PLFA01000161.1, read on the forward strand.
AGCGGATGATCGACCTCTGCCTCGACGCCGGGGTCAATATGTTCGACAGTGCCGACATCTATTCGGGGGGTGACGCGGAGGCGGTGTTCGGCGCGGCCATCAAGGGCCGGGCGCGGGATAGCTACATCATCTCCACCAAGGCGACCTTCCGCTCCGGCAAGGGCGCCAACGCGGTGGGCTCCTCCCGCTATCACCTCATCGACGCGGTGGAAAAATCCCTGAAACGCCTGGGGACCGACTATATCGACCTCTTCCAGCTCCACGGTTTCGACGCCCTGACCCCGGTGGAGGAGGTGCTCTCCACCCTCGACCAGCTCGTTCGCGCGGGGAAGATCCGCTACACCGGCGTCTCCAACTTCTCCGGCTGGCACCTGATGAAGTCCCAGGCCGCCGCCGACCGCCATGGCTATCCGCGCTATGTGGCCAACCAGACCTATTATTCCCTCATCGGCCGCGACTATGAGTATGAGCTCATGCCGCTGGGCCTCGACCAGGGCCTGGGCGCCGTGGTCTGGAGCCCTCTCGGCTGGGGCCGCCTCACCGGCAAGATCCGTCGGGGCCAGCCCCTCCCGGAGGTCAGCCGCCTCCACAAGACCGCCGATTTCGGCCCGCCGGTGGAGGACGAATATGTGTTCAAGGTGGTCGACGCCCTGGACGCGGTCGCGGCGGAGACTGGCAAGTCGATCCCCCAGATCGCCCTCAACTGGCTCCTCGGCCGCCCCACCGTCTCCAGCGTCATCATCGGCGCCCGCGACGAAGAGCAGCTCAAGCAAAACCTCGGCGCCATCGGCTGGTCCCTGACCCCAGAGCAGATCGCTGTTCTCGATGCCGCCAGCGACAAACCCCCGGCCTATCCCTATTGGCATCAATTGGGCTTCGCCGAGCGCAACCCGTTTCCTGCTTAGGGAACCCTCAAGGAGCTGGGTATGGGCTTCGTACCCTATAGCCCACTCGGCAAAGGCTTCCTCACCGGCGCGATCACGGCGCAAACCCATTTTGTCGCCAATGACTTTCGCAATATGCCACGTTTCTCAGCGGAGTCCCGCGCCGCCAATCAGGGCCTGGTCGAGGCTCTCGGCCGCATCGCCGACGGCAAGGGCGTGACCAAGGCCCAGATCGCGCTCGCCTGGCTGCTGGCCCAGGCGCCCTGGATCGTCCCCATCCCAGGCGCAAAGAAACTTACCCGTCTCGGGAAGAACTTGGCCTCCGCGGACGTCGCCCTTACACCGGAAGACCTGCGCCATATCGCGACGGCGCTTACGACAACCAAGGTCCAAGGCGCCCGCTATCCCGCCGCCCTCTTGGAATTGGTGGGGCGCTGAGGCCTCTCGACGGCTCGGGCCTGACAGTGCATGTCTGGCGGACCTTTTTCACCTTTAAGGGCCCGCCATCATGTTGATCTCGCATCGTTTTCTCGGCGTTATCCTCTCCGTGGCGCTCGCGCCGGCGCTTGGCTACGCCGGCCCCGTGCCGGCGCCCCCGGCCGCTAAGAGTTTTCCCCTTGGCGCGTTCAAGGTCACGGCCTTGCGCGATGCGCTGAACGTGGTCCCCAACGACAATTCAGTCTTCGGTGTCGGCAGGACCCCCGCCGAGGTGGCGCAGGTTCTGGCCGCCGCGGGCGCGCCCACTGACAAGATCACGCTCGGCGTTGACGCCCTGCTGGTCCAGGGGCGTGGCCGCGTCATGCTCTTCGATACTGGGCTGGGGCCCCGGGTGCGCGGCCAGGTCGTGGCGAGCCTCGCCCTGGCGGGGCTCACGCCAGACCAGGTGACCGACGTCTTTATCACCCATAGCCATTTCGATCATGTGGGGGGCCTGTTAACCCTTGACGGACATTCCACCTTCCCAAAGGCGGTGATCCACATGTCCTCCGAGGAATGGGGATTTATGTCAGCCCAGCCGTCCAATGCCGACCTCGTGAAGGTGATCGCGGTCCAGGTGAAGCCTTTCCTCCCCGGCGGCGTGGTGTCGCCAGGCGTCCGTTCCGTGGCGCTCGTGGGCCATACGCCCGGCCATACAGGGTACGACATCAGCTCCGGCGGCGCTCACCTGATCGATATTGGCGACAGCGCCCACAGCGCGATCATCTCATTGGCGAAGCCCGACTGGGACATCGAATACGATCAGGACTTCACCGCCGGCCGCGCCACCCGCCGCGCGATCCTCACGCGCCTCGCCGCAAGCCACGAATGGGTCTTCGCGCCCCATTTCCCTTTTCCAGGCGTGGGCAAAGTCGAGGTGAAGGGCGACGGCTTCGTCTGGGCGCCGGGGAAGCCGTGACGGCAGATCTCGCCTAAACCGGCGCGCAGACCTCTTCCATCCACGCGCGAACCTCGGCTTCGACAAGGGGGCCGATCACCGCCAGAACCCGCGCGTGATAGGCGTCGAGTTGGCCGCGCTCCTCCGGCGTCATAATCGCCACATCCACCAATCGCCGGTCGATGGGCGCGAGGGTCAAGGGCTCGAAGCCCAGCATGGGCCGCTCGCCGCCCGGGATGGGCGCGGGTTCGGTGACGACCTGAAGGTTCTCGATACGGATGCCGTAGGCGCCCTCTTTATAGTAGCCCGGCTCATTTGAGACGATCATGCCCGGGCGCAGGGCGACGGTGTTGTTGACCTTGGCGATCCGGTGCGGACCTTCGTGCACGCCAAGATAAGACCCCACGCCGTGGCCGGTGCCATGGTCATAGTCGAGGCCGGCCGCCCACAGTGGCGCTCGGGCCAGGGCGTCCAGGGCGGGGCCGGTGGTGCCCACGGGAAAGCGCACCCGGGTCAGGGCCAGATGGCCTTTCAGCACCAGGGTGAAGCGCTTGCGCATTTCGGCGCTGGGCTCGCCCATCGCCACGGTGCGCGTGACGTCCGTGGTGCCGTCGAGGTACTGGCCGCCGGAATCGATGAGGAGGAGGGAGCCCGGCTCGCTGCGCCGATTTGTGCGATGGGTCGGGCGATAGTGACAGATGGCGCCATTGGCCGTGGCGCCGGCGATGGTGTCGAAGGAGATGTCCTTGAGGGCGCCCGTGGCCTCGCGGAAGGCCTCCAGCTTGGCGACGGCTTCCAACTCGTCGGGCAGCGTCACCTGGCCTTCCGTGCCGAGCCAGTGCAGGAAACGCGTCAGCGCCGCGCCGTCGCGGATATGGGCCCAGCGCGCGCCTTCGATCTCCACCGCGTTCTTGCAGGCTCGGGGGAGGGTGGTGGGGTCCGCTGCCTTGATCACCTTGGCGCCGGAGCGCTCCAGGGCCTCGAAATACCAGGCCGATGTCAGGGCCGGATCGACGAGAACGCTCTGGCCGCCCAAGGCCGCGAGGGCGGGCTCCAGATCCTCCGGGGCGGCCAGGGCCACCTCATTGCCCAGCCAAGCTGGGAGTTCCGGCGTCACCTTGTCAGGGTCGAGGAACACGGTCGCCGTCCCGTCGGCCTTCAGAATGGTCTGACCGAGCGGCAGGGGCGAGCGGATCACATCGCCGCCGCGAATATTGAACAGCCATGCGATGGCCGCCGGGGCCGTGATCACCGCGGCCGCCGCGCCGTCACCCGCGAGTTCAGCCCCAAGCCGAGCGCGCTTGGAGGTCGAGTCCTCGCCCGCATAGGCCAGAGGATGGGGAACCACGGGGGCCTTGGGCTGAGCCGGTCTCGCCTGACCCCACGCCAGATCCAGGGGGTTGGCCGCCACGGGCTTTAACGCCGCGCCGGCGCCGGCTGCCGCCTCGCTGAGCCGCGCCAGGGCGTCCGGGCTATGGAGCTTGGGGTCATAGCCGATCGTCCAGCCGGGTCGCGCCGCCTCGCGCAGATAGGCCGGAACCCCGCCCTCCACGAGGTCTCGCACCTCGAACATCTCGCCATCCACCTGATCACGGACCTGGATCGCGTAGCGCCCGTCCACAAACACCGCGGCTTTGTCCTTCAGGATCACCGCCGCGCCCGCCGAGCCGGTAAAGCCCGTGGCCCAGGCCAGACGATCATTGGCCTTGGGCAGATATTCGTTCTGGTGCTCGTCCTCGTGGGGCACCACAAATCCATCCAGGCCCTGTTCGGCCATGGCCGCGCGGATCAGGGGCGTGTGGCGAGGCCCAAAGGCAGGTTCGGCGGAGTCATCGAAGGTCTGGCGCATGGACATATATTTAGTCCCGCGCGCGCGGGGCGGCTAGCGCTTGCGCAGGATCAGCGTCGCCCAGGCGTCGCGGCCCAAGCGGCGCTCCAGAGCGAAGCCCTTGCTGAGATAGGCGGCGAGCACACGACGGGCCTGGGCGCGCAGGAGGCCGGAGAGGATAGCGATCCCGCCCGGCCTCAGGGCGCGGGCAATGTCACAGGAGAGCCGCACAAGCGGCGGGGCCAGGATATTGGCGAAGACAAGGTCATAGGGCGCCGAGGCCCGCGCCACCGGCGCTTGCAGGCCATTGGCGGCGACGAACCGGCTTGTCGCCCGATTGATCCGGGCGTTCTCCCGCGCGATCCGCACCGAGACCCGGTCAATATCGGTCCCGACGGTCACGGACGCGCCGGTCCGCGCCGCTGCGATGGCCAGGACGCCCGTTCCTGTCCCTACGTCCAAGACCTTCCTGAAGCGGCGACCTTTGAGAAGACGGTCATAGGCTAGAAGACAGCCGACGGTGGTGCCGTGATGGCCCGTGCCGAAGGCGGCGCCCGCCTCGATCCGCAGGTTCACGGCATTGGGCGGGGCGCGGCCCCGGTCATGCACGCCGAACACGAAGAACCGTCCGGCTCTCACCGGGGGTAGGCCCGAGAGCGCCATGGCCAGCCAATCAGCATCCGCCAGGGTCTCGGTAATCGTCTTGAGCAACGGCCAAAGGGCGAGATGCGCCCGCAGATCATCTGCTTCTTGGGACGAGACGGGGAAGGCGTCGATCCGCCAAACGCCCCGATCCTCATCTTCCTCGATAATCGAATAGGTGACGCCCTCCAGCCTTGGATCGGCCTCCATGGCCGCCGCGGCTGTCTCGGCCTCGCCGCGCGGACCCCGGGCTATGATCTGGACGGCTGCAGCGTTCATATCGGGGGCTTAGGGGATCGGGGGGGCGAAGGGAATTGGGGCTCGCCCGTTCCAGACTGCCGCTGGGTGAACTTGACGGCCCGGCACAGCTTCCCCACCTATATACTTACCCACTGGACACGGGATCGCGCACGGGGGCCGCGGCTGACGCTGGAAAAGGTGGTCTCGATGCAGACCCGCGACACGGCCCGTCTTTACGGCCTGAACGACCGGGGCGTCATCGCGTCCGGCATGAAGGCGGATCTTAACCTGATCGACTATGAGGGCCTGTCGATCACCGCACCGGAGATGGTCTTCGACCTGCCGGCTCAGGGGCGTCGCCTGATCCAGCGCGCTCACGGCTATCGCGCCACGATCGTCAGCGGCGAGGTCACCTTCAGGGATGGCGTGGCAACTGGCGCGCGCCCTGGCCGTCTTATCCGAGGTCGGCAAAACGCGCCAAGCGCCATGATGGCGGCGGAATAGCGCCGCCACGGCCGTGGGCAGCCCGGGCGGATCCCCGAGACGTGATCTGGGGAAGGAAATGAATTAGTCGGAAAACTGGAAGACCGCCTCCAGCCCCACCCCGAACACGCGGGCGATACGGAAAGCGGCTTCCAGAGAAGGGGCATAGCGGCCCTGCTCAATGGCGATGATTGTCTGGCGGGTCAGGCCGACCTTGTCAGCGAGTTGCTGTTGGGTCATTTCGCCGTGCGCGAAACGGTGAGCCCGCAAGGTGTTGGTGACCGCGGTCCCCGCCACGTTCACGCCCCCCGCAAGTCGTAGACGACACGCGAGCCGAAATTGACGATCTCCGCCAGGACGATCATGCCCAGGGTAAAATTCGCGATTATGAGCCCCGGGGCGCCGGTCAGGGCGAGGATGGGGGTCACCCAGATGCCGGCCAGAAGCGTGAAATAGCCGTTGCGGGCGCTACGGGCGCTGATCAGGGCGTCCCGCTCATCCGCCATGCGCTCGCCGCGTCTGCGTCGGTGGACGATGGCCACGACGATCTCGAACGCCGTGATCACCACCGTAAGGATGATGACCGCGACCACAAATTGGGCGAGCGAGTCCCCGGGGGATCGTGTTCGCGCCGAGGACCAGGCGAAATAGGCCCCGAAGATCACCGCGATCGCCGCGGTCGTCATCGCCGCGCTTCGGGCTCGGAAACTCATGGTCTCTGCTCCAAGTATGATTTGCCAGACATGGTGTCTGGTATAGCGGACATGATCGCCATGTCAAGTTTACCGGACATCAGCTGTTTCCAACCCAGCGCAATGCGTTAGTATCCGTCTCAGGCCGTGAGGCCGATGAGGTCAGGAAGCGAGGCGAACGTGGCCAGGATCATGTTGGTCGGCAGCGAGCGCCCGGCGCGCGATGGCGCCAAGGACCTGGGCGCGGCGGAGCCGAAAGAGCGCTTTGTGGTCTCGGTCCTGCTGAGGCGACGGTCCGCCGAGGCCCTGACTGCGCGGGTGGCGCGGCTGCGCGAGGGGGACCGATCCGAAAAGCCCATGACGCGCGAGGCGTTTGCCAACGCATTTGGCGCCGATCCGGCGGACGCGGGCGCCGTGGCGGCTTTCGCCCGCCAATCGGGTCTGGACGTGGTGTCTCAGGATCTTCCCCGGCGGACCTTGCGCCTTTCGGGTACGGTCGGTCAGTTCAACGCCGCCTTCGCCATCTCCCTACGACGGTTCGATCACCCCAGCGGCGCCTATCGTGGTCATTTTGGGCCCGTGAGCCTGCCCTTTGAGCTTGCCGACCTCGTCGAGGCGGTGCTGGGGCTTGATGACCGGCCCCAGGCCGCACCGCATTTTCGCATCCGCACGCCCAAGCCCGGCGCGCCCCAGGCGGCGGTGACCTCCTTCACGCCCCTTCAGATCGCGAAGCTTTATGGGTTTCCAGACGGCGATGGAGCCGGAGAGTGCATCGGTCTGGTTGAGCTAGGTGGCGGCTATGCGCAGGCCGACTTAGCCGCCTATTTCGCGGGCGTCGGGCTTGGCGCCGGGCCGACGGTCCTCGCCGTATCCGTGGACGAAGCCGCCAATAGCCCCACGGGGGCCGCGAACGGTCCCGACGGCGAGGTCATGCTGGATATTGAGGTGGCCGGCAGCGTCGCGCCGTCCGCTCGGCTGGCGGTCTATTTCGCGCCCAATACAGATGCCGGCTTCATCGACGCGGTGACCACCGCTGTACACGACACGACCAACCGGCCTTCGGTCATCTCTATCAGTTGGGGCGGCCCGGAGTCTGCCTGGACCGCCCAGGCGCGGGACGCCATGGATTCCGCTTTCCAGGCGGCCGCGGCCATGGGTGTCAGTGTGACCGTGGCCAGCGGCGATAACGGCGCCAGTGACGGTGTGGCCGGCGGAGCCAATCATGTGGACTTTCCCGCCTCCAGCCCCCACGCCCTGGCCTGTGGGGGAACAAGCCTTCATGCCTCGGGAGGCGTCATCACGAGCGAAGAGGTCTGGAACGACGGCGCCGGAGGCGGGGCTGGCGGCGGCGGGGTCAGCGCCGCTTTCCCTCTGCCGACCTGGCAGACGGGCTTGAGCGCGGTGAGCGTGAAGGGAAAATCCCAAGTCCTCTCCCGGCGCGGCGTACCGGATGTATCGGCCGACGCTGACCCTCAGACGGGGTATCAGGTCAGGGTTGATGGCGCGGACGCCGTCTTTGGCGGCACCAGCGCCGTGGCGCCCCTTTGGGCCGGGCTGATCGCCCTGATCAATGCCCGGCGTGGCGGCCCCGTGGGCTATATCAATCCGATCATTTA
>PLFA01000095.1:0-10199 GCA_003136615.1 Caulobacteraceae bacterium
AGCCAGATCCAGCAGGTGGTCATCGCCCGCGAGACCCTGAAGCGCGGCGGGTGAGCGGAGACCTGCTGCTCGTTGTCCTTGGACTGGCGGCGGGTCTAGCGACCCTCGCCGGCGGCGTTCTGGCCCTGCGTCTGGCGGATCGGGTCCACCTGATCCTGGGTCTCAGCGCTGGCGCGGTGGTGGGTGTCGCCCTGCTAGACCTCCTGCCAGAGGCCCTGAAGCTGGCCCCGTCCGATCAGATTCGCACGACGACCACGCTCGTGGCTCTGGGGTTTCTGATCTACCTGGTGATCGACCGATCCTTTCTTCTCGTCTCCAAGGATGGCGGGGGGCATCGCGGACATCTCGGCGCCGCCAGTCTCACCGCCCACAGCCTCTTGGATGGATTGGCCATTGGCCTGGGGTTTCAAGCGTCCCCCGCCGTGGGCGCGGTTCTCGCCGCCGCCGTCCTGGCCCACGACCTCGCGGACGGCGCCAATACGGTAGCCGTGAGCCAGATTGGCGGCCGCAGCGTGGTTCGGGCCCGTACTTGGCTCGTCGCGGACGCCCTGGCGCCCTTGGCGGGAATCGGGATCAGTCGGCTGATCTCCCCGCCCCAGCAGACCCTCGCCTGGCTCCTCGCCCTTTTCGCCGGCTTCTTTCTCTATATCGGAGCCAGTGAGCTGTTGCCGGGGAGCCACCATGGCCATCCGAGCGTCTGGACGACAGTGACGACGGTGCTCGGCGTCGCGATCATCTGGGCCGTCGTCCGTCTGGCTTCGGGATAGGCGCGAGCGGTGAGTCTCGACGCGCTCCTAGGTGAAATCCGCGCCTGCCGCGCCTGCGCGCCTGAGTTTCCCCACGAGCCCCGTCCGGTCGTGCGGGTCAGCGCCGCCACCCGCATCCTGCTCTGTGGCCAAGCGCCGGGCCGGCGGGTGCATGAGAGCGGCCTGCCCTTCGACGACCCCTCGGGCGACCGACTGCGCGGCTGGATGGGTGTCAGCCGCGAAAGCTTCTACGGAAATCCCGCGATTGGCGTGGCGGCCATGGCGTTCTGTTATCCCGGGACGGCGCCGGCGGGAGGCGGCGACTATCCCCCGCCGCCCCGCTGCGCTCGGATGTGGCGGGAGCGCCTCATGGCGGCTCTGCCCCAAGTGGAACTGGTCCTCCTCATGGGCCTTCCCGCCCAAAAGTGGGCCCTGGGCGCGGACCACCCCGGCTCCATGGACGCGGCGGTGCGCGACTGGCGCGCGCGTCTGCCCGGCCTGATGTGCGTGCCGCATCCATCCTGGCGCAACACCGCCTGGCTGAAGCGCAATCCCTGGTTCGACGCCGAGGTCGCGCCCTATTTGCGCCGGAGGGTCGCGGACATTCTGGCCTCATGACGCGAGATAGGATGCGACTTGGGGCCGGAGCGTTCACGCTGCTTCTGATCGCCCTCTCGGCGTGCGCGCCGACGTTCCAACAGGCGGGCCGACCCGACCCGGGATTCGCCGGCCCTGGCCTTAAGGATCATGTCTTTGTCAGCTTCGACGGGGCGCGGCTTGGCCTCTCGGAATGGGACGCCGTCGGTGATCCCTGGGCGGTGATCATCGGCCTGCATGGCATGAACGACTATGCCAACGCCTTTCATCTGGCCGGCCCCTGGTGGGCCGCCCGGGGCGTCACGACTATTGCCTATGATCAGCGGGGATTTGGCCGCTCCCAGCCCCGCGGGATCTGGGCGTCGGACGCTTTGAGGATCGCGGATCTCCGAACCATCACAGCTTTGGCCAGGCGCCGCTGGCCTCACGCGATCATCGTTATCGCCGGGGAGAGCCTGGGTGGAGCCGTGGCCATGGAGGCCTTCGCGTCAGACGATCCGCCCCCGGCCGACCGCCTGATTTTGCTCGCGCCCGCGGTCTGGGGGTGGTCGGATCAGCCCCTCCCTAACCGCGCCGCCCTGTGGGCCGCCGCCCGCCTCGCTCCGGCCAAGGTATTTACGCCGCCGGGTTGGCTGACCAGCCACATCCAGGCCAGCGACAATGTTCCCGAGCTCTACGCCATGGGCGCCGACCCCCTGATGATCTGGGGCGCCAGATCGGATGCGCTCTACGGCCTGGTGGACACCATGCAGAAAGCCCACGATGGCGCGGCCCGTCTTGGGAGCGTGCCGACGCTCTATATGGCCGGCGCNNGTGCGCACCGCCCGCTATGCCCAGGGATGGCACCTCTTGCTGCGGGACCTTCAGGCGCCGGTGGTCTGGGAGGATGCCTTGAGCTTCATTCGTGATCCTCAGGCGCCCCTTCCGTCAGGGGCCCCGCCCCTCATCAAGCCATCAGCGCAGGAAGCCCGCCTCGGCGAAGTCCAGCATCCGCGCCAGAAGCCTCTCGGCTTCCCCCTCCCGGGTGGCGCCGCCCGATAGGACATGGAGGCGGTCGAACTCGGCGAAGCGGTTGTTGTGGATCATGCCCAGGGTGAAGTGCAGCCGCCAATAGACCTCGTCGGCGGGGAGATCGGGGAGGGCGGCCAGAAGCGCGTCCGCGAAGGGGCGCAGGTGCGAGACGTCGGTGCGCAGAACCTCCCGCACCGCCTCGCCGCCCTCGCTGCGGGCGCGGATGATGAATTGAAGGGCAGTGCGCCGTTCATGGTCGGTCCGCGACCAAATCAGAGGCGGCGCGATCAGGGCCTCGAGAATCGCTCGCACCGGGGGCGAGCCGGCATGGCGGTCGATAGCCTGATGCAGGCGCCTGGCGCGCTCCCGGCTGAGCTCCGCGGTGCGACGGCGGAAGATCTCGAAGACCAGGGCGTCCTTGGAGCCGAAGTGGTAATTGACGCTGGCCAGATTGACACCGGCCGTGGCCGTGATGTCGCGCACCGAGACGGCGCGAAGACCCAACTCGGCGAACAAACGCTCGGCCGTCGCCAGCACGACCGCCTTGGTCGCGGCGTCGCGCTCGGCTTCGGGGGCCGCATCGATCAGGAGCGAGGCCGTCAACGGCCTGGCTACCGCACCAGCTCGCGCATGGCCTGTTCCAGGCCGGCCAGGGTCAGGGGAAACATGCGATCGCCCATGATCTGGCGCATGACGCCGATGGAGGGCGTGTGGTTCCAGTGGCGCTCGGGTGTGGGGTTCAGCCAGGCCACGCTTTCCCAGGTCTTGGCGACCCGGTCCATCCACACGGCGCCGGGCTCCTCGTTCCAGTGCTCCACCGAACCTCCCGGATAGGTGATCTCATAGGGGCTCATTGTGGCGTCGCCGACGAAGATCACTTTGTAATCCTTGCCGTATTTGTTGAGGATATCCCAGGTGTCGAGCTTCTCCGCGTGGCGCCGACGGTTATCCTTCCACACGCCTTCATAGAGGCAGTTGTGGAAATAGAAGAACTCCATGGTTTTGAATTCCGTGCGCGCGGCGCTGAACAGCTCCTCGCAGATGCGGATGTGGCTATCCATCGAGCCGCCGATATCAAAGAAGAGCAGCACCTTGATGGTGCCCTTGATATCCAGTTCGTCCGGCGCGCCCTGGCGGGCGAATTTGCGTAGGCGCCGAAGAGCTACCTTGATGTTGCGGGTGCCCAGCTCGACCTGATCATCCAGGTTCTTATATTCGCGCTTGTCCCAGACCTTGATTGCCTTGCCGTGGCGGCCCTTGTCCTGGCCGATTCGGATACCTTCGGGATGATAGCCGTCCGCCCCAATGGGGAAGTTCCGGCCCCGCCCCCTGGCGTTCTCGTCTCCGTCCTCGTCCCCTTCGCCGGGACCTTCCTTCATGCGCTCCTGGAGCATCTCCATGAGCTTGTCGAANNCCGCCCATCTCCTCGATCTGCTTCTTTTCCTCCGCGGTGAGGAAGCTCTCGGTGAGGCGCTTCAGCCACTCGGCCGGGATGTCGGCAGCCTTCTCCAGGGAGACCAGTTCAAGCCCCTTGAACACATGGCCGAACACGACGTCGAACCGGTCCAGATGCCGCTCGTCCTTCACCAGCACCGCCCGGGAGAAATAATAGAAATCCTCCACCCGCCGCTCGATGACGCTCTTGTCCATGCCCTCCATGAGCATCAGATATTCCTTCAGGGTCACCGGAACCTTGGCGGCCTTCAGCTCGGAGAAAAACTGCAGGAACATGGCGCGGGCGCTTTCTTCGGGAAGCTCAGGGGTCGAACGGTTGTTTGAGGAGGATGGCGAGGCGAGGGCCCCGTGTCCAGGGGCGAGGCCTGTAAGGCCCTTGTGGCCCACCTTGTGATCGGCCATCTCCCCCGGCAATAGTCGCGCCTTAGGTCATCGGGGGAGAAGAGCGGAATGTGGCGACGTAAGAGCGTGTGGGCGGCTGGTGCCGCTCTGGCGGCGGCCACGGTGGCAGGCGCGGCAGGGGCGGAATCGCCCTCCGTGCGGGATGTGGCCCGGATCGTCGGCCTTTCGGCCCCCACGGTCTCGCCCGATGGCAAGCATGTGGCCTTCATCGAGCGGCGCGCCGATCTNNTGGTCGCCGGACGGGACGGCCCTGGCCTTCGAGGCGCCGGACAAGGACAAGCATCTTCAGGTCTTCATCGCCCCCATGGCCGGGGGTGACGCGCGCCAGATCACCCATACGAAGGATAGCGTCAGCCAGTTCGCCTGGCGCCCGGACGGCAAGGCCATCGCCTATGTGGTCGAGGATGAGGCGCCGGAGCTGAAGGGCGAGGCGAAGTACAATAAGCTTTTCAAGGTCGGTCACGACGACTTCACCCAGACCGAGGCGCCCCGGCCCGCTCATATCTGGCTGATCGATCTGGACGGGGGCGACGCCAAGCGCCTGACCCACGGGACGTGGTCCTTGCCCATCAGCCTGCCGCCTGGCCCGCCATCTTCGCCCCTTCAATGGACCCATGACGGCGCCTCCATCATCTTCGTGCGCGAGGAGACGCCCTCCACGGGTGACGCCTTCGACACCCGCATCCAGGTGTTGGACGTCGCCAGCGGCGCGATCCGCGACCTCACTGGCGCCAAGAACCTGGAGGGCTATCCGCTGCTTTCCCCCGACGGCAAGACCGTGATCTACTGGCGAAATCGCGACGCTGAGCCGTGGACCTTTCAGGACGTCTGGGCCGCGCCGCTTGCCGGCGGCCCAGGTCGGGATCTGACGGCTACCACCGTGGACAAGAATGTCTATGGGACCCAGTGGTTGAAGGACGGCGCGACCTTGCTGGTGGGCGCCAATGCGGAAACGACGGTGGGGCTCTGGCGCATGACGCCGGATGGCAAGGCGACGCGGCTGAACCTCGGCGATCTCACGCCCGCCAACGGTTATTGGATGAGCTATGATCAGCTCCCCGATGGCCGGATTGTCACGGTGGCGGCGAGCCCGGACCATCCGCCCGAGCTTTATCTGCTGGACAAGGACGGCGGCCATCCGCAGGCCCTCACCCACGTCAACGACTTCGTCGCGAAGCTGACCCTCGCCAAGACCGAGACGGTAACCTGGAAGACGCCGGGCGGCCGGGTTCTCGACGGGGTGCTGACCTATCCCGTGGGCTACAAGGCGGGGGACCACGCGCCCCTGACGCTTTATATCCACGGCGGCCCGAACTCGGCCTCCAAGCGCCAGTTCAACCTGATGCCCCAGGTGCTGGCGTCCAAGGGCTTCATGGTCTTCGAGCCCAATTATCGGGGCAGCGACAATATGGACGGGGCCTTCTTCGCCGCGATCTACAGGGACGCCGGCCAGGGCCCGGGCGAGGACGTCATGGCCGGGGTCAAAAGCCTTCAGGCGCGCGGCCTGATCGATCCAAAGCGCATGGCGGTCACCGGCTGGTCCTATGGCGGCTTCATGACCACCTGGCTGGCGGGCCACTATCCGGTCTGGAAAGCCGCCGTCGCCGGCGCCGCGGTCACGGACTGGCGCGAGATGTACGATATCTCCGACGGCAATGTGACGGTCACGGAGCAGACGGGCATCTCGCCGTACGTGCCCGGCGGGTGGGAGGCGAACTGGAAGCAGTCCCCGGCGGCCAGCCAGACCAAGATCACCGCGCCGACCCTGATCATGTGCGACACCGGCGATTTCCGCGTGCCCATCCCGCAATCCTTCAGCCTCTACCGGGCCCTGGAGGACAATCACGTGGAGACCGAGTTTTACGCCATCCCCACCGGCGGCCATTTCCCCAGCGACCCGATCCAGTCGATGGCGGTCTATGAGAAGTGGGTCAGCTGGGTGGAGGCGCATAACAAGTAGCGCGCGCACGAATGCGCACGCCTTCGCGCGGCCCGTCAAAGACTGGTGGGCAATCCCGGGCCCCCGCGCGGCGGGCGCAGGACGAAGCGCGGAAGCGTGCACGCGCTTCTGTGACATGGCGGCGGCGGCAGGGGCTGTATGCCATGCGCGGCCAGGAAGGCGTTGAGGTCCCGCCTTGGGGGATCGAGAACGTGTCGTGGGTCCCGAACGCCCGCGCGCGGCGGCGTTAAGGGCGGGGGCCGGACCGGAGGGGGCGCCGGCCCCGTGTCGCCCCCTGGGTCAGGGGGGTCGGGGACAAAGAAGGCGATCCAGTCCTCTTCCCCGCCGCCTGGCGGGGGCGGAAAGCCGTCCTCGGTCCAGAGGCTCCAGTCGGGTTTCAGACCGAGATCGGCGCAGATCGCCGCGACCGCGTCCTGCAAGGGGCCATTGAGGAGCCTGTAGAACTCAGGGTCCTCGCGGAGATCGGCCCTGAGATTGCCGATCAGACGCGCGGCGTGCTCGGGACGTTCGACCTCGCCAGCGATCTCCTGAAGCGCCGTCTCCAGCTCGTCGTCGCCAAGGCCCGCCCTTTTCCGGACCGCCTCGGAAAGGTCCGTCAGGCGTTCGGCTTTGGCGCGGGGCGCGTCGGAGACGAACGCGCCGGGCTCCGGGGACCTGCCGGCCCTCAAGTCATCGATCTCATTCTCGATCCTCATGGCCAGGTATACGGCCAGGCGCACGGCGCGCGCCACGCGCTCAAAGGCGGCGATCGGCTTGCCGAGAAACCGAAAGACCAGAATCGGCCCCTTTGGCCCGTCCGGGCGGGGCGCGATCCGATGGGCGATGAACGTGGCGAAGCGCACGCCGATCTCCGCCAAGGCATCCAAAATGCAAAGCCACCTCTCCGCGACGGCGATGCGCGGATCAGGGCCGGGAGGCGCGGCGGGAGCAGGGCGCTCAATAATGTCGGCGTCGAGGTTCATTCCCTCAATAGTTGCATAATGCGATTCGTGTGTCAACAGGCCTCTCCACCCCCACTTCAGCGGAGGGAGGGGAAGTCCGAAGCAGAGGAGGGGGAAACGGCCGTGATAAGGTTGGTCAGGGAGGTTCAACTTGGCCGCCGCGGGTAACCCTCAAGTCTATCTGCCTGCAATGTGTCCCTCCACCCCTTCGGCGGCCGCTCGTCCGCTTCGCGGCCTCAGCCCCCACGCGAGAGCGCGGAGGGAGAAGGGTCAAACACGCGCTTTAGCCTCTGGCGATTTTATCCCACTGCAACTTTTCCCTGACGATGGCCCCATGGGGCTGTTGACGCCCAAGCCCTCCGCGATCGGGCGGCTTGTGTAATTACAAATCCATAATTATATGGCAGTTATGACCAGCGTCCGATTTGAATGGGACGAGGCTAAAAACCTTTCAAATCAGCGCAAGCATGATGGTGTGAGCTTCGAGGAAGCCCGGCAGGTATTTCAGGATCCGCTGCACGTCTCAGTGCAGGATCGCATCGAGGGCGGCGAACAACGGTGGCAAACCGTTGGGGCGGTCCAGGGCGTCGTGATCCTACTGGTGGCGCACACNNTCATCCGCATCATTTCAGCGCGACGGGCCACGCCGCGAGAGAGGCGACGCTATGAAAACGAAGCTTGATAACCACAACGCGGAAACCCCGCCGGCGCTGACCGACGCCCAGCGCGACCACCTGGCCGAGCTGGCGGCGATGCCTGACGAGACGATCGACACCAGCGATATCCCCGAGCTGTCCGACGAGGCGTGGAGCGCCGGCGTCCGTGGGCGCTTCTACCGGCCCGTAAAGCAGCAAATCACCGCCCGCGTGGACGCCGACGTGCTGGATTGGCTCAAGTCGCAGGGGAGGGGGTATCAGGGCCGCCTGAACGCCATTCTGCGACGAGAAATGCTGGCCTCGCTTAAGCAGGCGCGCCGGGCGTAGCATCCGTGCCCAAGGCCCGACCGCCATCCGATCCTGTTTCTCCGGCGCCACTGAGCCCGGCCGAGGCGGCCTACATCAATCAGACCGTGCGCCGCTTCTATGGCACCGACGCCATCATCGGAACTATGGCCCCGACCCAAAGCGTCTTCACCTTCATGTGGAGACGACTAAGGACACCGGAATGGAATATCACGAGTGCCTTGGCCTCCTCATGTGCGACATCGTCCGGGACCAGATCAGCTTAGCGGTCACGAAGCGCGGCACGCGGATTCGCGGAAATGCAAAGCTCGCCTATCGCCAGGGCGTGGTGATCTAGCATGTCGAGGAACCATCTGAATCTTCGACCCATGCCCATCGTGGCGCTTGCCTACGTTATTGCGCCCCTGATCGCCCTCACGGTTGCTTGGCTATTTTGGATTGTGCCTTCCCTCATGGGGCCGCCGTTTGCGTTGCGGCAAGCCCTGGCGATCTGGCTTTCGATGGCCTTCGTCGGGGGCGCGATGTGCTTCGTTGTGGAGCTGGTGATTATCACACCCGTGTTGGTCGCTTTTCGTCGCTACAGGTGGCCTTGGCTCAATGGCTGGGTCGCCGCTGCGATCGGCCTCCTAATTGGCCTAGTTCTCGCCTTGGCTTACGGGAGCTTGCCTCCGTCCCCAGGGTATTCGGAGTCCGGCCAATACGGCATCGTGTATATCACCAACGGACACAGAACTTTGGCGGGTTGGAAGAACGTTTTTATGTCTTCACTGATGCCAGCCATGGTTGGACTAATATCGGCCGTCGTCTTCAGATTAATTGCTGTTCAAACCGCCTCAAACGACCCGGCGCGATAGGGGAATCCAGGCCTCGATTTTTTGGCCAAAGGGCAGATTGAGGACAAGGGCGCATATACGGGTCGCTTGGGCTACACCCATCGACCCAGCGGCCAAGGGCAAGCCCTTAGCGATGAATTATGTCGATAATTTCGTGATGGCGAGCGTTGTCGATGCCGTTGCGCTGCTCATCGGCAAGCTGGCTTTCGTCGTCTTGTGGGAGGCTCTGTGAGGGGCGCTTCGTCGGATCCCGAAACTGGATCAAGACCGGTTTGCCCAGTGAGGCTTCGTAAGCAGGAAGGCGATTAGCCAGGGTTCCTCGGTGAACTGGCTCTGCGGCGCCGTCTTCCTCGTACATCTCAAGGTATCGCTCAAACACCGGCCATTCCACCTCGGACCAGGCGCCCCAGCCGAACTCACCATCTGAATCGTTGAGCGGCACGCCAAGAACACAACGAATGAAATATCGCTCACCGAACTGACAAAGGTCATTGGTGAAGCGAGCTCTTACCGCCCGCTCCGCTTCTGGAATTTCCCAAACAACGTCAGGCAGCGAGTAGGCCCAATCGGTTACGAGCCCTTCGTGCCGCTCGCCGCAGATTGAGCATATGAAGTGGTCGCTCAAGCTATGCCCCGTTTTATTCGCCGCTCCCCATCGGGACGATAGCAGAGCCTAAAGGTACAAATGGGTCGACACGATAGATTTAGCGTCTGCCGAGCGGTTCTGGATATCCTGTCGAGATTACTGCCAGCGAGTCTCGCGCTTCGGTTCCCGCGAGAATGGGAATTTTTGGGAATCGACGAACGTCCGATTACCGCACCTGAGCCAATCGGCGCTATCGACCCAAGTCGGACCTACGAGGCTCTCCTCTTGCGGATCGCCAGCGCAATTAAAACGAGGATCATCGCTGGGAACAGCCAGTACGCTGCATTCCAAGCCACGATCTCTGGATCAAGAAGGGCCCGCCACATCCTGACCCTAAGAAGAAATTGCCCCGCCGGGATCAGGAGGCCGAGAGGCAGAGCTACAGCCGCGAACTTGCTTCCCCATCTAATGCTTCCGAGCAGCGTGACGCACCAGCCCACGCACAAGCCGATCAGAAGCGGCGCGACGTTCTGGTGGACAGAATAGACAGTCACTGTCTCATTCATTCGAGTACCGCCGGGCTTTGAGGGTTGCATCCTAGCTCGTGGCCGAAGTCCGACAACCACCCCATGCTGACTCTCGGAAAGTCCGCTTGCCGGCCAAATGCCGGATCGGGCCCAGCTTCCGAATAACGGTCGTTTTCGCG
>PLFA01000095.1:10213-10733 GCA_003136615.1 Caulobacteraceae bacterium
AGCCGGCCATAGAGTTTCTGGGCGCCGAAGTTCTCCGACCAGACGCCGATCCAGATGGGACGCTGGCCCCGCGCCTCCAGGTGTGAGAGGGCGGCGTCCAGAAGCCGTCCGCCCCGGCCGCCGCCCCGGTGGTCCGCGAGCACGTAGAGGCGCTTCAGCTCGCCGCAGGCGGCGGTGACTTCGGAGTGGGGCAGATCGCAGGCGCCGACAAGGGCGTAGCCGATGGCCTCGCCCTCCAATTCTAGTATCCAGGCTGCGGCGGGCGGGTCGGCCAAATAGTCGGCCAGACGCTGCGTCGAATAGCTATGCTTGAGAAATGCCGCCAGGTCCTCAGACGGATAGAGGTGGCCAAACGTCTCGGTAAAGGTGCGGGCGCCCAGAGCCGCCAACAGGGCGGCATCGTCCGGGCTGGCATGTCTCAGGGTGGCGCGATCCATGGCGTGTGGCGTGATTAAGAAGGTTAATGTGTGGCTCAGGACGGCGATTCTGCTTATGGACCTTAAGAGCCATGGCCATCGCC
>PLFA01000077.1:0-136 GCA_003136615.1 Caulobacteraceae bacterium
CGCCGCCGCCGCCGGTCACCTATATGGCTTTCAGGCCACGCCACCAGAATGAGGCCGGCCAGACGGACCGGGGAATTCTCTGGCCCATCGTCTGCCCCAAGGATGTCTCCGCCACGCCGGGGCTGAAGGGCTTAGG
>PLFA01000077.1:221-20921 GCA_003136615.1 Caulobacteraceae bacterium
ACGCGCCCCTCATTCAGCGGCAGCCCATAGAACCTCGGGCCATTTTCCGAGGCGAAGGCCTCCAGGCTGTCCAGCGCGCCCTCTTCGTCAAACACCTGGGCGTAACTTTCAAGGGCGAAGGGGGCGTTGAAAACGCCGGCGCAGCCGCACGCGCTTTCCTTGTCGCGGGCGGCATGGGGTGCAGAATCGGTGCCCAGGAAGAATTTTGGCGAACCGGAGGTCGCCGCGCGGCGAAGNNCTGTCGGTGCCGAGAAAGAACCGCGGGCTGCCGCTCACCGCCGCGTCGAGCAGCGCCAGCCGGTCACGCTCGCGTTTGAGGATGGGCAGGCAGTAATAATGGGGCCGGATTCCTCCCGCGAAGATGGCGTTGCGATTGTGCAGCAGGTGCTGCGGCGTGATGGTTGCGGCGACTCCCGGCCGCGATTCGCGCACGAAATCCGCGGCGCCTTTGGTGGTGATGTGTTCGAACACGACTTTAAGCGCCGGAAAGTCGACGATCAGACGCTTGAGAACGCGGTCGATAAACACCGCCTCCCGGTCGAAAATATCCACATAGGCGTCTGTCACCTCGCCATGGATGAGCAGCGGCATGCCGATCCGCTGCATGACCTCCAGCACGCCCCGGATCTTGCCGATGTCCGTCACGCCATGGTCGGAATTGGTGGTGGCGTGGGCGGGATAGAGCTTACAGGCGGTGAACACGCCCTCCGCGAAACCGCGCTCCACCTCGCTCGCGTGGGTGGTATCGGTGAGATAGCAGGTCATCAGGGGCGTGAAATCGAGGCCCGGCGCCACGGCGGCCAGGATGCGGTCCCGATAGGCCCTGGCGGCCGCGACCGTTGTGATCGGCGGCTTGAGGTTCGGCATGACAATGGCCCTGGCGAACTGCCGCGCGGTGTAATTCACGACGCCGGCCAGCATCTCCCCGTCGCGTAGGTGCACATGCCAGTCATCGGGGCGCCTCAGGGTAAGGCGGCTCACAGCCGGGCGCGTGGCGTGATCGTCGGTCATCGGCCTGTCTGATAGCGTCATTCTTGGCGCGTTGTTAGAGCGCTCCGCCCCTCCGCCGCGGCGTCAGACCGTCATCGACATCCCGCGATAGATCCGCGCCCGGTAGCGCGAATCCTCGGCGTCCGGAAGCGGCGCGCCCAGCAGCAGCACCGCCCGGGCGAACCGTTTCACCTCTTCCAGATGTTCGGGCAAATCGCGCGGCTCCTCGGAGCGCACGCGCCGGGTCAGATTGATCTGGTTCACCGGCGCATTGTGCACAAGGCGCTCGTTTTCCACCGCCAAGGTGGCGGTGAAGGCGTGCAGCGTCGTCTTGATGAAATTGGCCAGAGCGAAGGCGGGACTTTTGTCGCCCATGGGTACGTCCGGCGAGACCAGGACCAATTGACAGTCGTCGTAGAGCGAGGCGCGGCGGGCGACCTGAAAGTGGTTGGTCAGGTTCTTGGCGACCAGCGCCTGGAAATCGAGCGGCGTGAGCGGCGAGATGCTGTCGAAAAGGTTGGTTGGCAGGGTCTCAAACGGCGTCGACAACACAGTGGTCGGCCTGCCCCAGCGCGACATCGCCTGGTCCATGGCCGCCTCGACCCCGTTTTCGCAAACCATGAATTCCAGCCGGTCGGCGGGCAGATCGGCGCAGGCCTTTTTCAGAGCATCCGCGCCCCAACGCGTGCGGGTGAGCATGACCACGCGGGCCACGTGACAATCCAGCACGAACTGGCGGGCGGCTTCGGCGAGATAGTCGTCCAGAACGTCCCCGATTAGCCAGACCGTGCGTCCGCGCATGCGGTCCAGACGCTCTGGGCTGGCGTTTCCGAACAGTTCGCGCTCCGTGGTGGATCGCTCCACGGTCAGGCCACCCGAGGGCATGAAGGTTTCGCCGCTCACCACCCGGTCGGCCAGATAGAAGACCGTCGCCTGGGCGACATCGTTTTCCGTGGGCATCTTGCCAAGGTGAAGCTGCGAGAGCACGCCATTGCGCACCTTGCCGGCCTCAATGGCAATCTTGTCGGCGGGGAGGAACGACGCCTCATCAGGGGGCGTGCGCAGCAACCAGCCTTCATTGACCTCGGGGCTGTCGGGCTTTTCCGACCAACCCGGCGAATCCAGCAGATAGCCCGCGAGACGCAGGCGCGAGACCAGGCGCCCCGCGATTTCGGGGGTCACCAGATACCGGTCCCAGGTGCAGACCCCGTCCCCCTCTCGCGCGCAGGCCAGAGCCAGCTCGCGCAGTTCCCGAGGGTTATCGTTGTCGTGTGACATGGTCACGGTGTCATTATAGGCCAACCTTGAGATCAGCCTTTCCACCCGTTCGCCGCGCCGGATCGCCTTCACAACCGCGGCGTGGACCGCGTTCAGTCGCTTGTTCTCCAGGATCAGACGGCCACGGCGCTCAAAGAGGCCGGGCCGTCCGCTCACGCCGGACAGGCGATCACCGTCCACGGGTCCTGGCGCGATGGCGTTGAACTGCACCTCTGGACCCAGATAGCGGGCCAGAGACTCCACCATGGCGCGTTGACCGGCCTTGGAGACCGCATAGTCGGCGCGATTAGGGTAGGCGACCGCCAGATATTTCTCACCACCAAAATAGGAGGAAACATTCAAAATATAGCCTGATCCCTGCTCCTTCATGATCGGCACGACCAGATGCATGAGGGCAAAATTCGAGATCAGATTGGCGTTGAGGGTATAGTTCCAGGCCTCAAGGCTCATGTCGACGACCATGTCCTCGGCGCCGGCGACCCCGGCGTTGTTGATCAGGTAGTCGATGCGGCCAAAGGCGGCGATGGTTTCGGTGACCGCGCCCTTGAGTGAGGCGACATCGCCCACATCGACGCCCGACAGGGTCCGCACCCGACGGCTCGCGCCGGCGAAGCCGATATCCTCCAGTTCGCTCACAATGCGCGCCCGCGCCGCGGTGAGTTCGCTCTCTCGCCGCGCAACCATCATCACCTTGGCTCCGGCCAGAGCCAGGAGACGGGCCACCTGTCCGCCGATCCCCGCCGACCCGCCGGTGATCAAGGCGACCTTGCCCAGGTGCAGGCCGGTGATGTTCTCGGTGAACCCCGGCATCGCCTTGGCGGCGCCCGTGGCCTCGCCGATATTGCGCGGAAGATAGAGCGTCACCTCCTGGATCCGGCTCTCACGCAGGAGGATGCGGGTGGTGTGACCGGCGACGAACCGGGTGTTTTCGGTTTCGTCATTGCTGAAACGGACGATCTGATTGGCCCAAATCCCCGTGCCTCGGCGACCGTGGTTGAAATCGACCTCCGCCTCGTCTCGCCACACGCGCACCAGCTGCTCGGTGGCGGCCCTCAGGATATGGGCTTGAACATCGCCCTGGCCGTCTGTCCGATTGGAGATGAAGACGACACGGGGCTCTTGCAGCAGCCCCTCCTGGCCCCGCCAGTAGCGGCTAAGCGTGCGCGCCAGGGCGATCGCCCCCTGCAGCTCCACGGTCAGAAAGGCGTCGAGGTCGGCGTCCTTGATATCGCAAAGGCTCGGCGCCCGCTTGGCGGGGCCGAGGACCGGCATGATCGCCGCCCCGGTGATCGCGGGATGGGTCTTCGAAAAGTCCTCCAGCGCCGCCTCCATCGCCGCCGGCTCCTTGCGGTTCAGCCGCACGACGGAAAGTCGGGGGCCGATGTTCTCGGCCGCCGCCCGGGCGGTGGCGATGGCGACATCGGCTTGCCGGGTCAGGCCCAGCAGAACATGGGCGCCGCAGGCAATCTGCACCTTGGCGATCTCCAGCGCGTCCTCCCAGCCGTCGCCTGCGGCCACCAGGATTCCGAGGCCCGCGCCGTCCATGGACCGCATGGAGGGCCTGGAGAGATAAGTGGAGCGCATCTCCTTGCGCACGGTCATGCCGTGCGTGACCTCGAACTCGTGACCATTGTAGGCGGCGGATTCGTCGCTGCCGAGGAAGACGCAGGTGGCCGCCACGTCATCGGGGGTGGGGAAGGTCTTGGCCCTGGGCTCGCTCCCGACGCCGCGTTCCAGCGACATCATGGCGAAGAATTCCTCGGCGGTGGCGCCCGGCTCATCGCCGCGCATCTTGTCCATGGTCGCGAAGACAGTACGGATCCGGTCGCTGGCGATGGGGCCTGGAAAAACCAGATTGACCCGCACGCCGCGCGGTCCCAGCTCCAGGGAAAGCTCGCGCGACCAGGCGTTCATCGCCGCCTTGGGCACGACATAGGCCGCACGGGCGTAATAGGGCGTGCGCGAGAAGATCGTCGAGACATTGATGATCGAGCCGCCCTCGCTCATCACCGCCGCGGCCGCCCGCGCGACGCTCCAGGCGACGCCGAAGATATTGAGGATGGAGTCGCGCACGGTCTCGCTGTCGGTAGACCCGCCAGCGCGAAGGGCCTCCAGTTCCGCCGCGTCGAGGGGCAAATTCTCGATGGGCTGCTTGGGCCCCGCCGACCCCGCATTGTTGACGAGGATATCGATGCGGCCAAAGCGGCGCGCCACCTCGTCGACGCCGGCGCGCACAGAGTCGGCGTCCGCGCCGTCCAGGATCACGGTGGCGACGCGGGTGTCCGGGACGCCAGTGTCCTCCAGGGCCGCGCGAGCGGCGTCTTCCAGGCGCGCCTGAGTGCGACCGGTCATCACCACAGTGGCGCCTTCGCGCAGATAGTGCCGCACAATGTAGCCGCCGATATTTCCGGCGGCGCCGGTGACGACCGCGATCTTTCCCGCCAGTCGGCCGGAGAGTTCCGCCTGGATGGCGGGCGTCGGGGTGATCTTATTCATGTCCCGGTTCTCCGGCTTGCGTGGATGAAGCCCAATGCTCCAAGAGCGCATCGCGGCCGCGCAGCCCTGACGCCGGCAGGGCGTGATTGACCACATAGGTCGCCCCGGAATGGCGGTTCTCCCACATCGACTGGTGGGCTTCGGGCAGGCCCTGCCAGTCGACCATGACCGGCTCGGTTATCGAGAGCATGCCGGCGGCGATCATGTCATTCATCCGTGACACCTCGAAGGCGTTGCACAGATGGGTGCCCAGGATGTTGGCCGTGGGCATGAGAATCCGCCGCTGCCGGGTCCAGACCTGCGGCGCATAGAAGGTGTAGCGATGACCCGCCATCTCCTCGGCGAAGACCACGCGGCCGGTAAAGGGTTTCACCAGAGAGGTTGAGACGCCGAGCGTGTCCTGGGCGGCGCGTTCCAGGATGAGGTCCGGATTGCCGCGTGGATTGTCCTCGGAGCGGAGGAGCCGGCCAATGGCGCTGCCGAACGGTTTGAGCGTGCGGTCCTGGTAATCGCGGACCCCCGCCTTGAAGGCTTCGATGTCGTCCCGCGCCATGGGGAGCCTCGGCATGGTTTGCGGCCAGTGAAAGTTGCGCCCTTCCCGCCGCGCCAGATCCTCCAGGCTCACCATGCCGGCGACGGCGTCATTGAAGCCCAGGGACTGCAGGAACTCTCTCTGGCCGTCGGTGTCGGTCGCCACCACCACCCGGGCGCCGAACTCGCGCAGGCACTCGATCATCTCAAGACCGACTTCGTCCAGAAGGGAGGCTGAACCGGCGCCGTAATAGACGAGCACGGCTTCCCCGCCGCGAAGCATCGCGCGCCGCAGCATGGCTTCGGGGCTGGCCGCGCCCCGCTTGCCCATGAAGCTGAAATGATAGCCCGACGAGGCGCCGTAAAAGGCAAGCGATCCGTTCTCGGCCAGAAGTTGGAAGCTGCGTGGGAAGGCGGTCTCGCCGGCGTGACTGACCACATAGTCCGCCAGCTTCCCGCCATTGAGGTCCTCATAGGCCTTGACCAATGGGGCGCCGCTGGCCTCCCAGGCGATGGCGGCATCGGGATTTTCCGGAACGGCGGTGAACAGCGCCGCGAGGTCCTCGGCCGTGCGGTCAATGGCGCCGACGGCCCCCATGCTGCGGATGAATTCCGCCCTGGTCGGGCTGGAAACCAGACCGGTGACCGAAAGGCCGGCNNCGATCTTCAGGGTGGTGAAGAGGGCCCGCGTCACCGTTCCCAGGTTCAGAACATAGGATCCGGCCTGTTCCAGGGTCAGATCGCCGGGCACTGAATGAAGCTGCGGGGCCTGGGCGATCAGGAACTGAGCATGGCTTCCCGTCTCGGTCTCATAGCCCTGAATGGCGAAGTCGGCGTACATGGGATCGTCCCCCGCCTTGGGAGACAACAGGTCGCTGGTGCCCGAATAGACACAGACGAGATCGCCGACCTTCACGCGCCCCTCGCGCTTCACCTCGGCGCCCAGCGCCGCGACCAGGGCGACCCCGCCAGAGCCGGTGGTTTGGACGTCCTCCTCGTGGCCGTCGAAGGGCGAAACGGGAATGCCGGTCAGGGCCCAGATGTCGTTGAAGTTCACCTCCGAGGTCAGCATGTAGAGCAAGGCGTCGTTCGGGCCAGGCTCGCCCACCGGCACGATCAGCTCGCGCTCGTGAGTCGCCGGCGGTCCAAACTGGGGCGCGCCGGTGCGGGCGTCGCGGGCGACGCCAAACGCATATTGCCAGGGCGGAATGGCCGTGACGCCGGGATAAAATGCGGCCCCGACGGGGAGTAATTCGCCCGCGGCCTCCAGAGCCGCCGCGCGATCGCTGGGCGCGCCGACCATGGGGACACTTTCCCGGCGGATGGGGAGGGGAGGGCTGGTCTTATCCAGGAACTGACGGATGCCCGTCTTCCCGCCCTGAGGATCGATCACGGCATGGGCGAAGAGGTCCGCTTCCTTGGCGAGGCCTGCCGACAGCCCCTGCGACCAGCCCGTACGGATGGCGTCGATGGCCAGGGCCCCGGCCGGGCCACGGCCGGCCCAATCCAGCTGGCGCAGGATAGACGTTACGAACGCGTCACCCAGCGCCGCCTCCAGATCCTCCTCGCCGGGTGACTCCCAGGCTGAGGTCAGGGCGCGGCGTTCGGCATAGGCGCGGCCCAAGGGGCTGTTTTCGCCATCCCTGACGAGTTCGCGCACTGCGGCATGAGCCAGAGACAGGACATCCTGGCCATCCCCCGCCAGCGTGTCGACCAGGCCGATATCGCGGGCGGCGGGGCCGTCAATACTGCGACCGCCCAGGATCAGATCGAGCGAGTCGCGAAGGCCCGTTTGACCTCGCCGCGCGGCGAGGAGCCGCGGCAGCCGCTGCGTGCCCCCATAGCCGGGCAACAGGCGAAGGCGGATTTCCGGTTGGCCAAATCGCGAGAAGTCCTCAGCGATCCGGTAGTGGCACGCCAGGGCGAACTCCATCCCNNTCCGCGCCGGCCACGAAGGACGCGGTCCCGGAGCCGGTGAACACCACCGCGACCACATCATCCCGGTGCGCCAGGTGATCGGCGACGATGACGAGTTCATCGATGGATCGCTCATTGAGGGCGTTCACCGGCGGATTATTCACGGTGACCGTGGCCACCCGTTTTCCCGGAGCCAAGTCATTGTATTGAATAATGAAATAGCGATACCGCTCGAACAGCTGCTGGTCGTCGCTGAGCTGCTGTCGGCGGCGCCAGACGGCGATGGCTTCGCGCATGGGCGCGAGGCTCTCGGGATTGCGCAAGGTCGAGGTGTCGCCGACGTCCCGGCCCTCCACAAGGGCGCGGATCATGCGGCGCATATATTTGCCGCTGCGGGTCTCGGGGAACTGGGGCACCTCCAGGAAGTCGGAGGGAACGGCCACGGCGCCCTTTTCCTGGCGCACGAGCTCCAGAAGCCGTTTACGATCGTCCTGACCCAGGCGCCGACCTGTTACAGGGGTGATGAACGCCAGGGGCGTCAGGCCCTTGTCCCGGTGCGGGGCGCCCACCACCAGGACATTGCCCACCGGGGAGCCCGGATTGAGGGCCTTGTCGCGCAGGATCGCGCCCTCGATCTCCTCGGTGCCCATGCGGTGGCCCGAAACATTGATCACGTCATCGCTTCGGCCATGCAGGGAGAAGGAGCCGTCGGGATGACGCACGGCGAAGTCGCCCTGGGTGTAGGCCCAGCGGCCGCGCCACCTGCGCCAGTAGCCGCCCGCCCATCGTTCGGCATCGCCCTTCCAGGCCGGGTCGGCGCGGTTTCCGATCACCTTGAACCCGGCGCTGTCGCCCCAGACCGTGCGGGCCAGATAGGGATAGGGCGTGGCGATGACGATCTCGCCGCGTTCGCCATCCTCCGCCCGCCGCCAGGCCGCGCCGTCCTCGCCCGCGCGGATATAGGTCGCCTCGGCGGGAGGCGGCGCCGGCGGCGCGTCCGGATCTTCCACCCACACGTCCCCGCCGATCCACGGCAGGGGCCAGGTGTGCGCGTCCGCGCGCAAGGGGAAATCAGAATTGCCGTAGAAATGGGTCCAGACAATGCCGCCGTGCTCGGTGGCCCAATAGCTGTTGATATAGTTGGGTGTGATCTCCGCCATGCCGAAGGCCTGTACCGACGGCGAGGCGGGCTCGGCGCAAAAGGTCGCCACGCGCAGCGACGACAGGTCATAGGTCTTCACGTCGCGCAGATTCTGCGGGTCCTGCATGATCGTCTTCAGGAAGGTCACCCCCGCCTTGAAGATGGTCACCTTGTAGCGCTCGATGATCGAGGCGAACCGCCCGGAATGGGGAAAAACAGGCGCCCCCTCGGTCACAACCGAGGTCACCCCTGCGGCCAGGGCGGCGCAGATCATGTAGCTTTGGCC
Organism: Caulobacteraceae bacterium; assembly: GCA_003136615.1. Lineage (GTDB taxonomy): Bacteria > Pseudomonadota > Alphaproteobacteria > Caulobacterales > Caulobacteraceae > Acaudatibacter. The sequence goes on from PLFA01000077.1 coordinate 8,861, forward strand.
GGTGATCCAGCCGGGATCGGCCACCACATAGAGGACATCGCCGGGCCTGGCGTCGAAGGCNNCAAGGGCGGCGCGCTCGCCCAGACGGCGCGGACGAAATCCTCATCGCCGAGGGCCAGCAGATCGGCTTCGCTCGATACATCGAACCCGGCGCCTCTCGCGGCGGCGATCAGGGCCGCGGCGGCGGCGTCGGTGAGCTCATGGCTCCAGCGGTCGCGGTCCGCCCGCCAGGTCAGGTCCGGCAGGGCGACGTGTCGCACCACCACGACCGCCTCGACGCGGGGCGGGGTCGCCACCAGAGCTTCGGCCACCGCGATCCGTGTGCGCGCCACGGTCGCCGGGTCGAGGGACCCTGAGAGCGTGTCCAAGGCGCGACCGAGCTCTCGCATGACGTCGCTTCGTTCCACCGTCATCTCACCGGCGAGGGCGGCGGCCAGCGAGGCGCCGATCGCCGCCACCTGATCGGCGGCGAGGCCAAGCGCCGGCTTTTCCAGCTCGGCCACCGCCGTCGCGTGGGCCACGCTCGCGGCGATATAATTGTCGAGGGCCGGATCAGTGAAGGCCGTCTTGAAGGGCGTCACCTGGGCGTTTCGGTAGCTGCCGTCGGAGGTCACCACGATCCGGGCGCCGGCGTCATGGATGCGGTCCGAAAGGGTCTTGTCGCTGAAGCCCCCGAACACGGGCGTGTAGACAATGCCGAAACGCTTCGCCCCTTCGGTCCAATAGATCTGCTCAGGGATATTGGGCATGTTGAGCGCGATGCGGTCGCCGGGCTGGAGACCCAGCGCGCGCAGGGCCAGGGCGCATTTCGCGCTCTCCAGCAGCAGGCGCTTGCGGGAGATCGGATAGGCGTCCACGGGGCCGCCCCGGCCGGCGTCCGCGGCCAGGTCCCAGCGGTCACCCTCGAAGATCAGCGCGGTCTCCGCGCCCCGCCCCGCCAGAACGTGACGGTCCACCTCATTGAAGGCGGCGTTGGTCAGGCCCCCCTCGAACCAGCGCCAGTGTGGGGGCTCGTCGGTGTTGAAGGCCCTTGTCCAGGGCTCAAAGGTTTCCGGCAGGTCCAGGTCGACGATGGCGCCGCTCGCGGCGTCCCACCCGCGCCAGAGACGCGAGGCGTCGTCATATTGCACCCAGGCCTGGCCGCCGGCGCCATTGTCCACAAGCCAATGCACCATTCGCTTGGCGCGATCGCCGTGAAATTTTCCGGGCGAAGCCTCGCAGGCCGCCCGCATACGCTCCCAGTCCGCGCGGGTGCGGATGCTGTTTCGGATCGCCGTCGTTTGAATGGTCAAGAAATCTTCCCGATCATCGCCGTTCACTCTCCCGAATGCCGCGTTTTCAGATTTAGCGGCTCTCTTGTCAGGTGCGCCTGACGCGCCTAGCGCCGCTGACTTTCCGCGAAAGCTGCATGCGCGGCGAGAGCTGTCAACCTAAGTCGATCAGGGCCCAAGCCTTTGAATGGGGCTCAAGCCTTTGAACTGAGATTGAGGGCGCTCCGCCCTTACCACCCCCAGGCCCGGGAACTGCCCCGGCCGTAATCTTCCGGCACAATGAAGGGGCCCGGGCCCGCGTCGCGGGGGCGAGCGATAAGGGGGCGCGACATGCAGGCATAGCGGGTCTCGTCCGCGATGTGGTCCTCGCCCTTGGTGTCGAGGTCCTCCGGCCTCAGGGGATCATGCTGCTGCGCCGGGATGGTCCGGATGAAATCCCGGCAGGTGTCGAAGACGACGAGCATCGGCCCCACCTCATTGCCGATGATCCGTTGGCGGACTTGATTCCAGCCGCTGATAGCGCCGAGCTTGCCCACGCGGGTATTATCGGCCGGGCGGAACGTGATCCCGTTTTCCCGCATGACCTCGGCGATCGGCACGCCCGTGGCGCTCCGCGCGAAAATCGACGGGTCAGCGACCCCTTCAGCCTTATCCGCGCCGCTCTGCCGCGCGAGGATGCCCTGGGCGACCTCCATCGCGGTCAGTCCGAGCCCCTTGCCGTCGGCGCCAGCGCCATACCACTCGCGATAACGCACCAGGGCGCCGCGCGGCAGCCGACACGAAGGTAAATTGACCGTTTCCGAAACCACCGCCCACCAGCCCACGGAAAACGGCGCGGCGAGGCCCCAATCGAAGGACAGGAACCGCGTCCAATGCTTCGGAACCTCGAAGGGTTCGACAATTGCGCCCGCTCCAGCCGCGGAAGAAAGCTCCCATGATCACACTCCAATCGCCTTCGAGCCAGGCGCGCACCAGCATCTCCGATCCTGATGTCGCAAGGCGCATCGCATAGGTGGGATCGCGCGCGATCAGGGCGGGATTGTCCTTGAGCTTGGCGGGGATAAACAGGCGGTCGGTCTCGAAGTCCGGCCCGCCGAGGGGGTTTTTGATCGCTTCCACCACCCGCTCGGTCCCCGCCTCGATATATCGTTGCTTGACCCAGGTGTGGCCGGGGCCACCTGGATTGCAGGTGGCGCGAAAATAGCAGGGGGCGCCCTCGGCGCTTCGCAAGTTGGCCTTCAGCTTGTCCACCGGCTCGGGCTTGGGGAACTGCGTCAGCTCCTCCACATAGACCCTTGTATAGTCGTGGCCCTGATAGAGCTCGGCGTCATTGTCATTGGCCAGATGGCGAAACGACAGACACGCCCCGCTCGGCCATTCGAAGCAGGAGCGGCTGCGGATCCATTTTGCGCCGTCTTTGGGGTAGATCTGCCGCGCCCGCCTTATGGTCTTGTCCAAGGACGCCCGGGTGCGGCGCACCATCAGGCCCTGGGCCGCCTCCCCGTACCGGGCGGCATGCCAGGCGAAATCCCCCAGCGCCGCATCCGTCTTCCCGCCACCCCGCGCGCTGCCATAAACCACCTCGAATTCAGTGGCGTTGATGAACCGCTCCTGCGGCCCTGGCTGGGGCCGCCAACTCGGTTCAATGATGGGGTCGTCGTCACGCATAGTTACATTATGTAATGTAAATATACGCAGAATGCAAGATATATCTCCTCCCTTGCGAGTCGAGGGAGGAGGGTGGGCTTCACTCTCCCTGGGTGCGCTCCGGGAGGCCCAGGATGCGCTTGGAGATGATGTTGTTCTGGATCTCCGCTGAGCCCCCATAGATCGACATGGCCTTGCCAAACAGCCAACCGCGGACGGCCTCGGTCTCCTCCTCGGAGAAGGTCTCGCCCTCCCAGCCGCGCCCCTGTAGGCCCATGGCGGCCAGGGTCAGTTCGGCCCTGGCTTGCGCGACATTGGTGGCGGAGTTCTTGAGGATGGAGGGGGTGTGGCCGGGACCTGAATTGCCTCGGGCTTCCGAAATGGCGCGCTCCAGGGTCAGGCCGTGGGCGCGGGCGTCCATGGCGTTGCGCGTGATCTCTCCGATCAGCTCCGCATCGTCGGTCGCCCCATAGCCACGCGCCAGATCAGCCAGGGAACGTGAACGTCCGCCCATGGGCGCTCCCGTCTGGCTCGCCCGCTCATGCTGGAGCAGGCGCTTGCCCACCGACCAGCCCTTATTGAGTTCGCCGAGCAATGCGTCTTTCGGCGCCACCGCGTCAGTGAAGAATGTCTCGCAGAAGGGCGAGGCGCCGGAGATCAGCTTGATCGGGCGGGTCTCGACCCCCGCCTGATGCATGTCGATCAACATGAAGCTGATGCCGTCATGCTTCTTTGCGCTGGGATCGGTGCGCACCAGGGCGCCGCACCAGTCAGAGAGGTTAGCGCCCGACGTCCAGATCTTCTGGCCATTGATTCGCCAGTGGTCACCCGCATCCTCGCAGCGCATCTGCAGGCTCGCCAGGTCCGAGCCGGCGTTAGGCTCGGAATAGCCCACACACCAGCGCACCTCGCCCCGCACGATGGGGGGAATGTGGGCCTGTTTCTGGGCTTCGGTCCCATAGTCCATGATGGTGGGCCCGATCATGGTGACGCCCATGCCATGCAAGCAGGGATTATAGGCGCCGATGCGGGCCATTTCCTTGGCCAGAATCCGCGCTTCTGCGCTGGAAAGACCGCCGCCGCCATAGGCCCTCGGCCAGGTCGGGGTCGACCAGCCCTTGGCGCCGATCCGCTGTCGCCATAGCAGCATGTCGCCCTCCGGCTCGCCCGCTTCGGAGATCGCCAGGGCATCCATGGGCTTGCCACGCAAGGAGGTCGGGAAATTCGCCTCCAGCCAAGCCGCCGCTTCGGCCTTGAACGCTTCGCCCTTTAAGACGTCTGGGGCCACGGGTTCGCCTGAATCCGCCATCTTGTTCCTCCGCCGCCGGTCTTGCGCTAAGAAACCTAGCCGAGATCGAGGGCCGCGCGAAGTCTGACGTGGCGTAAAGTGGGTGGGGACCTAACGCTCAATGTCGATGACCAAGACGCTCGGCGTCATGACCTACATCGACAATAGTGAGACCATGATCCAGGAATTTAGCTGGCTTTACAAAAGCTGGATCTACAGCGGAAACTGGAAAACCTCGGATCTTATCGTCGTTCATCACCCCGATATCGCCGATCACTTGCCGCTGAGCGAGCCCGGCGTGATCACCATCCCGTGCGCGCCGGCCGCGGCGCCTGGAAGCGCCTTCGAAGGCTATCATTTCATCAATTCCATCGCCTGCCTCGCCGGGCCGCACGTCGATCCCATCGCCCAGCGCTACCCATTTCTGCTCCGAACCGATGCGGACGTCTTTCTCACCGAGCATCTTGCGGATGTGAGGCCGGAATTCCCGGTGCATGGCCGCGGACTCTATCATCGCTCGGCCGGTTTCCGGCGCGGCATGCTCGATTTCTGTGAGCGCCACGGGATCGAACACATGAACCACTTCGGATGCGGGAGCTCGCTTCTCGCCCGGGCCGATCTCGTCATGCATATGCTGGCGCGGCAGACCTATTGGACGGAAATCATTCTAAAGGACTTCGGCGAGTCTCCGGGTGTCTGGCCGGGGTGGTGGCGTGGTGTCGCGACGATGTACGCGGCGGAAATCGTCGCCAATGAGCAATGGGGGGCCTATCTCGCCTATGGCCGGGAGCGCATTCTCGACGTCGAGAGCTTCTCCCTCGCCCCCATCGACAAGATGATTTACCATATTCACGCCTTGCCGACACATGACTATTTCTCAAAGTACAGTTTCCGGGCGGGTGAATATAAAGATATTGATATTGATACCCTAGATCGGCGCATCGTCAGGGAATATTGTCATTGGATCGCCGCGGCGGACGCCGGCATGATCAAGGAGATGAGCGGTTATCCGTAGATGACCGGCGACGTGGCGCCGTGAAGCAGGGGAAACGGGGAGGGTGGACATGGGTATGACGGCCGCCGCCGATGACCTCGGCGCATATGAGCTTGGCGCTGATGATCTCGTCGAAGTGGCGCGGGAGCTGGAGGCCGACGGCCAGCTTCAGGATGCGGCGACCTACTGGGGGCGCGCCGCGGCGGCGCGGCCGGGCGATGATGCGATTCTGCGCGCCCTGACCGGGGTCCTTGTGCGGCTGGCGCGCGCGGGGGAGGCCGTGGAGGCCTGTCGCCGCGCTGTGGCAGGAGGGTCCGTCTCCACCTATCCGTGGCGGGAGCGCGCCGTCATCAGCTACGTCTACCTGAACGACCCGGCGGGGGCGGCCGAGAGCCTGCGGGAAGCCCTGGCCTCCCATCCCCATGACGCTCAGGCGCATTTGCTCATGGCCACGTTGGCTTACCAGACCCAGGACTTTGACCTGGCGCGGGAACATGGCCAGAGAGCGCTTGAGACCGCCGATGACGATGTGGCGCTCCAGGTTCGCCAGCGCATTCTGGGGGATTTCGAGGGAGCGGTGAGCGTAGGACGCCGCCTCCTTCTCCAGCGACCCACGGATGTGGACGTTCTTGTGCTCTGCGGGCTGTCGCTGCATCTCATGGGCAGGCTCGATGAAGCCGTGGGGTTCTATTACCGGGCCGCCGAGCATGCGCCCTATCGCGGCGATGTAATTTTTCCCCTGGCCGATGCGCTGATTTTGCTGGGCGACCATCGCGCCGGCTGGCGCCGCTTTGGCGCCGTGGGCGACGAGGCGATGCTGCGGACCAATCTTCCCGCCGCGACCCCCTATCTCGACCGGTTCTGGCGGGGAGAGCCTTTGGCAGGCAAGCGTATCTTCATTCTGCCCTATGTGGGCCTGGGCGATAGCCTGATGTACGCCCGCTATGCCCGAGACCTGAAGGCGGCGGGCGCCCACGTAACCTGGTGTTGCAGGCCCGAGCTCCAGCGGTTGTTCGCCGATCTGGGCGGGTCGGATGTGGTCACCAGCGATGGGCAACTTGAGGCGCTGGGCGACTATGACCACTGGTGTCTCGACCTGCTTCTGCCTGGCCGCTTTGGCGCGGGGGAGGGGCGCATACCCACCTGGCCGGAAGGCTATCTCAAGGTCCCAGCGGAGACTGGCGCGATCAGCCTGCCCGATCGCGGAAACGGACGATTGCAGGTCGGCCTCTGCTGGAAGACCTCCCCATCCCACTATTTGCGCAACGCCCGCTCCCTAAGCCCAGAGGATCTGCGCCCCCTCGCCCGGATCGCCGATGTGGACTGGCACGTCCTGCAGAAATGGCCCGTGGAGCCGGATTTCGCCGCGCGCAGCGGGCTCGCCATTCGGGACACGTCCCACGAATGGGCTGATTTTCACGATTCAGCGGTCTTCGCCGGGGGCTTGGATCTGACAATCTCCATCTGCTCGGCCCCGGTTCACCTGGCGGGCGCGCTTGGCCTGCCCGCATGGGCCATGATCGCGGATCCGCCCGAATGGCGCTGGGGCCGTCAGGGGGACCGCGCGCCCTGGTATCCTCAAGCCCGCGTCTTCCGTCAGACGGCCCGGGGGGATTGGCTCAGCGTCACCGAAGCCGTTGCCCGGGCCTTTGAGACGGAGCGCGGCGCGCTAGAAGCCCAGAGAACGCGCTTGTGAAAAAGATGCTTGTGACGGGGGCCGCGGGCTTCGTCGGGCGCCACCTCACGCGCCGCCTCTTGGACGCCGGCCACGAGGTTCACGCCGTGGATAATATCTGCCCCCTGACCGGCGCGATCCACGTCGCTGAAGGCTGGCCGCTGTTCGAACCGCGCGACTATCCCGGATTCGCCTTTTATGAGGAAGATTGCCGCGAGTGGTTCAAGCGACGCCCTGACAGCGATTTTGATTGCGCGTTTCATCTGGCGGCCGTTGTGGGTGGGCGGCTCGTCATCGAGAATAATCCCCTCGCCGTGGCCGATGACCTCTCCATCGACGCCGCCTATTGGCAGTGGGCGAAACGCGCGAGGCCAGCACGCTCGGTCTGCTTCAGTTCCAGCGCCGCATATCCGGTCAGCCTGCAAAGGTCTGAAGGCTATGTGTTGCTCCGTGAATCCATGATCAGCTTCGACCCGACAAGCGCTTCCGGCATCGGCATGCCCGATATGTCTTACGGCTGGGCGAAGCTCACCGCGGAATATCTGGCGCGGCTGGCGCACCAGAAGCACGGTCTGGCCGTGGTGACGTTCCGACCCTTCTCCGGTTACGGCGAGGACCAGGACGACACATACCCCTTTCCCAGTATCTGCAAGCGCGTGCTGGCCCAGCGCGGCGCGCCTCTGATCGAGGTCTGGGGGTCAGGGCGCCAGATGCGAGATTTCATCCACATTGAGGATTGCATCGACGGCGTGCTGACCATGATGGACAAGATCGATGATGGCGACGCGGTGAATCTCTCCACGGGCGTCTTCACCAGCTTTAGCGATTTTGCGCGTCTGGCGGCGGAGCTGGCGGGCTATGCACCCGAGGTTCGGGGCCTCTCCGACCAGCCCGAGGGCGTCTTCGCGCGGGCGGGGGATACGACCAAGCAGGCGGCCCTGGCTTTCACCGCCCGGACATCCTTTCGCCAGGGGGTGGCGCGCGCCCTCGAATATCTTAAGGTTTGATCTGTTGAACGCGGGGCGTTGACGCCATGCAAATTCGCAACATCGCCGTCTTTCACTGCCAGGCCTTTCCGGGTTCGGCCTGGTGCTGCGCCGAGGGCATCGTCGCGACCTTAAGGGATCTTGGCTATCAGGTCCTGGACTGCGGGCGGCCCCATTGGACGGTCGTTCCGATCGAGAGCCTTCATGAGGCCGATCTCATCCTCATGAGCGCGGTCGAATGGTATGACGATGTTCTGGCGGAGCGTTACGGCGCCGGTTGGCATGACCTGAAGGCCCCGAAGGTTTCCATCTTCGCGGAGTCCGTGCACCGGGACGACCAGAGTTTTCCCGTCATGCGCGTTCTGTCATTGGCCGATCTTTGCTATTTCCCGGCCATCCAGGACGCCCAGGAATTTGGCGGAAGATGGCTGCCCTTCGGGGTGGACCTCGCTATCTTCAACCCCAAGCCCGTGGAAAAGCGCCACCAGGCCGCGTTCCTGGGGACAATGTATCAAAAGCGCATAGACTATATGCATTCAATAAGTTACCCGATCGAAATCCTTCCCGCCGTGACGCATGATGATCGGCGAACCTCGTTTGAGATGTTGGCGGAGGCCTATAGCGCCACGCGAATTTTCGTGAACCTTCCCGCTTATTCTCGACTATTGGTGACGAAGGTCACGGAGATCTTGGCCTGCCGCACCCTGTTGATCACACCGGCCATCGATCATCCCTCCGGCGTCTCGAACATGGCGCCTTTCGAAAGCGGCAAGCACCTCGTCTATTACGATGCATCTCGGCCACAAGACATCGGCGCCCTGATCGAACATTATCTCAATGCGCCGGAGGAGGCGGATGCCATCGCGGTGGCAGGCTGGCGGGAAGTGGCCCGCGCCCACACGCTGACGCAGCGTATGGAACAGGTGATCAGTGACGTTCGAGCCATCTATGACGGACGGTGAAAGACAACTGCCAAGCGCCATGGAGCCCCGATGTTCGATCTTTCGAGTCTGAAGACCGGCGCGCTCCGCCAGGTGCGAACGCGGCATGGCGATTTTCTGACGCTTGCGAGCGATAGCGCGGGCATTGGCGCTCTGCTCGCCTACTATGGCGAATATGCCCAACATGAGGTCGCCCTACTGGAGTCGCTGATCAACCCAGGCGACACCGTTATCGACGTCGGCGCGAACATCGGAACCCATACAATTCCTCTCGCCAGGCGCCTCACGCCAGCTGGCGGCCTTATCGCCTTCGAGGCGCAGCCGGTTGTCGCAATGCTCCTGGAAGCCAATCTGGCGCTAAATGATATCGGCTGGGTTGACGTCAGGCTCGCGGCCGTGGGGGCTAAGGCGGGCCACCTTCCCTTGCCCGCGGTGGACTATGTGAGCGCGGGCCAAAATTTCGGGGGCATCTCGCTCATCGGCGCCCAAACCGAGGGCTTCATCCCGGTGCTTCGGATAGATGATCTGGGCGTGCGCCCGGCTCTCATCAAGGTTGATGTGGAGGGCATGGAGTTGGACGTGCTCAAGGGCGGCGCGGCGACGATCACCGATCTGAAACCCATCCTCTATCTCGAAAACTTTCCCGCGCCGGGAAGCGACGAGGTTCTTCTATGGTTGCTCAGGCATGACTACAGCCTGTTTTGGGACGTCCAGCCCATTCATTCCGCGAGCAATTTTCGCGGCCAAAGCCAACCCTATTTTTGGAACGGCCTAACATCGAATGTTCTTGCCCTACCGCAGGGTCGCGCCTTCGACACCGACGCCTTTGGTCTTGAGGCAGTGCGCGATATTCACGATCACAAGTTTACACGGGCCCTGGCGGAACTTGAGCGCCTACGTCCCCAGTGAGCGTCTCGTCGCGCGTCGGACTATGTGGCAACCTAGACGTGATATTTCGTCCCGGACGCCTGAATGACTTAAGCAGCTTTACAAGCTTGACAATGCGTGACGAGGTCGGCGGCGGCAGATCTCGACGATACGTTCGGAACCGGGTCACGCGCCGAGGGCTTTTGCACGGCACAGGCATGGCTGAACTCTCCGACACTGACCTTCGCGAAGCGGGGGACTTTGCCGCCCAGGCCGAGGCGAGCGCCCGCGGCGGTGACCACGCAGGCGCAGCGCGTCTGTGGGCCCGGGCCCGCGCGCGCGCGCCCGCCAATGCGGACTATTTCATCGCCCTGACCCGGAGCCTCGTCAGTGCGGGCGACCCGGGCGCCGCCCTGGACGCCTGCGACGCCGCCGAGACTGATCTGCAGAGGCCGGTTTTCGCCCAGTTGCGGCGCGGCCAGATCCTTTACCATGATCTGGCGCGTCCTGACGCCGCCCGGGCTTGCTTCGAGGGGGTCCTCGCGGTGGAGAGCGCGAATGCGGCGGCTCATTACGGCTTGGCGCGCATCGCCTTCGACCGGCTGGACATGGACCTTGCCCGGCGCCACGCCGCCCTGGCGCTGGGCGGGGTGGACAACCTCGCCGCGCTCTGGCTGCTGATTTGGGTTCTGGGCGATTATACTGCGGCGATCACCCTTTCGGACCGCCTTTTGGCCGACAATCCCGGTCACGTGGAACTGCTGGTTACCCGGGCGCGCGCCTTTTATCTCATGCGCCGCTACGACGAGGCCCTGGCTTCCTTCGCCCGGGCCGCTGAACATGATCCCCACCGGATGGGCGTCGGCTTCGGCTTGGCTGAATTGCTCTTGATGGTCGGTGACTCCAAGGCCGGTTGGCGGTGGTTCGACAGTCTCGTCACCGAAGATCTTCTCCAGGCCGTCAGGCCGGAGGTTCGCCCCTCCCTGGAGACCTATTGGCAAGGCCAGTCCCTCAAGGGCAAGCACATCCTGGTGGTCCACTTCCTGGGCATCGGTGACAATATCATGATGGCCAGGTTCGCCCGGGAGCTGAAGGCGCGGGGGGCCCATGTCACCTTCTGTTGTCGCCCGGAACTCTACCGCCTGTTCGAGAATCTGGCGGGCGTCGATGATTTGAGGGACTCTTACGACGAGGAGCCCTGGGGCAATTTCGACTATTGGAGTTTCGACTACACCCTTCCCCGCTGGCTGGGAGCCTCCGAAAACGCCATCCCCGCCTTTCCGGAGGGCTATGTGGATCGCCCGGCGCCGACCCCGGGCGTGGAGCGCGTTCCCGGTCGTCTGAGGGTGGGTCTCTGCTGGTGCAGCGCGCCGGTCCACTTCACGGGCGCGAGCCGGTTCGTGCCACCCGAAGCCTTCGCGCCCCTGGCCGATCTACAAGGTGTCGACTGGTTCGTGGTTCAGAAGGGGCCGTTCAACCCAGGGTTCGCCGCGCGCAGCGGCCTTTTCACCATGGACCCCTCACATGCGTGGACGGACTTTCGCGACACCGCCGCCTTTATGGCCACCCTCGATCTGGTCATTTCCATCGATTCGTCGCCCCTGCATCTCGCCGGAGCCTTAGGCATTCCCGCCTGGGGGCTGATCTGCGCGGCGCCCGACTGGAAGTGGGGCCTCGCCGAGGCCTCTCCCTGGTACCCGCAGATCCGCCTCTTCCGTCAGGGGCGCCTCGACGACTGGGCGCCTGTGATCCAAGAGGTGAGGGCGGCGCTGGAAATGTGGGGACTCACACCAGATTCATGTGGGCGCGTAACGATGAATAGTCCGCGCGATAATTCCGCGGCGCCCTAGGCAGATGATTTCTGTTGCAACTCTTGAAACACGAGCGCTTCCCATAGGGTTATGCTCCCGTCTATCTGGTCGAACAGCCGGTCGTAATTGGTCCACCCAAAGGTGGGCGCAGGCGCCGCGGCGTTCGATTGGGCGTAAGTGGCGAAGGTGCCGGTGGCCACGGCCAGCAATCTTATCGCGAATGACGAGCATTAGCTCGGCGAAAGAACTGGGTCCGGGGTGCGTCCGATCGGGCCGAAGAAGAAATGGGAAAGACCTTTAAGAACAAACCGGTCAGCGACCTGCGCGGATGCGATGTCAATGACGACAAGCTCTCTCGTAAGGCTTTTGGGTTCCGCCGCGGGCGGGCAAAGAACAACAAGGTGTTCAGCATCGTAGGCGAGGATGCAAAAGTCGCGCCGCGTCAGCGGCAGACCGATAACTTCCTGGAATGATTTCGAGGGGAAATCGAGGATATAGAGGCGCCTGCGATGATTATCCCGCCGGTCGGCGGCGATCGCCCAACCCCTGTCCGGGCGCTCGGGGATGACGGCGCCATATGT
>PLFA01000077.1:20985-21322 GCA_003136615.1 Caulobacteraceae bacterium
TCGAGATTAAATCCCGACAGACGGTGCGCCTTCAGCCGTTGGGACAGACGCTCGCTGCAGAACCACCTGTGCTCATACCTGATATCGATCCAACAGGCTCGGTCGCCGATGACGGTACGATCCAGGGCGCAATGCCAGGGACCCACGCGACGCTCATACCCCCAATTGGCCACTTGGCCGCGTCCTATAGTCTTCAGGTTGCTTTTCGCCTCGATGATGGCGTCGATCCGTCCGACCACATTGAACAGATAAAAAGGTTCGGGCCTGGCAGCCCCATGACGATCTTCGAGCGTGACCTGAAAAAACCCATGCCGGCCAGGATCCAACCTCTCGACAC